>SXOO01000175.1 GCA_005776725.1 Pseudomonadota bacterium
GAAGTCGTCGATCGCCACCCGCACGCCGGTGGCGACCACCGCGTCCAGCACCTCGCGCGCCTGACCGGCCCGCTCCATCATCACGGTCTCGGTGATCTCGAGCACGAGGCAGCTCGCCGGGAGCCCCGCCCCGTGCAGGGCACGGGCCACCACCTCGACGAGACCACGGTTCTGGAACTGACGCGAAGAGAGGTTCACCGCCACGGAGAGGTCCCTTGCGCCCTCGGCGCGCCACCCCGCCAGCGCCCGGCAGGCCTCCTCGATCACCCAATTGCCGATCGGCTCGATCAACCCTGTCTCTTCCGCAAGATGAATGAAGTCGGATGGCCCGACCAGCCCACGCTCAGGGCTGCGCCACCGCAACAGGGCCTCCAAGCCAACGATGATCCCGGAGGCGACGTCGAGCTTGGGCTGGTAGTGAAGCTCGAACTCCCCCCGCTCAAGCGCGCGACGAAGCTCAGCGTGCATGTTGAACGCGTCGGGGGCGGCGGCGGGCAGCTCTGGAGAGAACAACCGCAGCGCCGCTCCGCCCTCACGTTTCGCGGCGTACATCGCGATGTCCGCATGCTTCAGCAGCTCGTCGAAGGTATCGCCGTCGGACGGGTAGACAGCGACGCCGATGCTCCCCGAGGCGTACAGCTCCCGACCAGAGATGGTGAACGGCTTGTCGAACAGCGTGAGCAGCCGCGTCGCCGCTTCGCGTACCTGCTCCCGCGTTTGGCACGCCTCGAAGATGACGGTGAACTCGTCCCCGCCGATCCGCGCGACCGTGTCCGTGTCCCGGACCAGGGAGACCAGTCGCGCGGCCAGCGAGACCAAGAGCTCGTCTCCAGCCGGGTGGCCAAGCGTGTCGTTGATCTCCTTGAACCGGTCCAGATCGAACAACGCGAAACCAAGCGGCTGTTTGAGCCTGCGCGAGCGTGAGAGCGCGACGGTGAGGCGATCCTTGAGCAGGTTTCGGTTGGGGAGGCCGGACAGCGGGTCGTACTTGGCCATCCGGTGCAGCTCGATCTCGATCCGCTTCCGCTCCGTCACGTCCTCCAACACGGCGATGTCGTAGTCTGGCTGCGGAGGATGGCCGCGCACACTCGCGACCGTGAGGTTCACCCACACCACAGCTCCGTCGCAACGCATGAATCGCTTTTGGACAACGAACTCGCGGATTTCTCCACACCGCAGGCGGGCCTCCAGCTCGCGGCTCTCCTCTCGGTCGGCCTCGTGGCTGAGATCATCGACTCGGCGGCCCTTCAGCTCCGCCTCGGTGTACTGAAGCATCTCGCAGAGCTTCCGGTTCACAAGCAGGAGCTGGCCGGCCGGAGACACGTGCGCCAGCCCGACCGCCGCATGGTTGAACGTCGAGAAAAAACGGTCATCGCTGGCGGCAAGGCGCTCGGCGTTGGCCTGGACCAGCTCCTGTGAGCTGAGCTCCATGGAGCGCTCCAGCATCTGACGATCCTCATCGAACTGCCAGTAGGCGGTGTTCACAGCCTCCAGCAGCGTCTGCCATCGGGGGCTGAGGCCCTCCAGCGCCTCCCCCTTGAGCTGCCGCTTGAGCAGGCTGTGGAGCGAGGCCACGCTTCAGCGCTCCTTGAACGTGGTGATGGTCATGGTCTGGTTGTGCAACGAACACTTCGCGCCCGGGGTGAACGGCGAGATCTCCCCGTACGAGTAGAAGCCCGTGAGCAGGGTGCGCGGCCCGAGCACATCGCGTACCCCCTCCACCTCCTCCTCGATGCGCTGCTTGAGGACGAGCTTACGACCCACACAGCTGATCAGGATCGCGAGATCGGGCTCGCCTCGAACGCCGGCGGCGCTGGATCGAGCCGCGCCGGTGGAGCCGTCGATCAAACGGTCGAAGTTGGCACGCATCAGCCGCGCGTACGCCCCCTCGGGCATGTCCCCCGCGAAGGTCATGCTCCCCTCCGCCTCGTTGACCGCGAGGATGGTCCTCACGAGGCCCGTCTGCCCGTCGGCCGTACGGAGGCTCAGCGGAAACAGCAAACCGGTCGCCGGCAAGCCCGCGGAGTGCGCACCCAGGTACGACTTGTACAGGTCGAGCGCCGAGCGCCGATCCAGCTCGAACAGCACGTTTCCCTGGGACCGCGTGATGAGGCGCTCGGGACCAAACGGGTCCCAACCGCCCTGCGAGGCATAACCGACCTCCAGCCGCGCCCCGTAGAACCCCACCGCGGCGACCACGTTGGTCTCCGGTGGCCCGTCGCACAGCACGACAGTTTGAGCGAACGCGGCCCCGTCCCCGGATAAACCTCCCGTGAGGGAAACCTCTGGCGGCAGCGTCTCGGTGAGCCCGCGCACCAGCTCGCTGCCGTTCACCCCCAGTCCGTCCGAGAGGACGAACACGTGGACCAGCCCCGCATGGGCCAGGCTGCGGCCGAGGCGCTGACCCGCTCCAAACCCATCTGCGCCGCCCTCGACGCGGGTCTTCGCCGTCTCGACGCGCGTGTGCTCGAAACGCACGGCGGTGACTACGAGCGAATCGTCCGTGACCTCCGTGCCGTGGATCTCACCCGCCGTGGAGCAGCCGACCACGTGGGCGCCTGGAAAGGCGGCTCGTACGTGTTCAACATGACGACCTTGCCCGAGTACCTCTCGGCTACCGAACAGCAGCACGAGCTGCGCGCCCGACGCGATGTGGCCGAGCGAGCCCGATTCCCAGCCCCGCGCCGACGTCCAGCGGTTGTGTTCGACGAACATAGCAGAGCTCCGTGGCACCAGGTGGGGGGACGAGCGCAGGCGATTGTAGTCGAGTCGACCGTAAGGTGAGCGGACATTGGGATTACTTTTTTCACTTGCGTCGCACGGCATCCGAATAGCGGGCGATCGAGGTGCGCTCTTTCGTCGCAGGAGGCGCCGGAGCACCGTGGCGGTTGTCGCATCTCCCCCGGCCCATGAACCGCGCGCGGCAGGACCCGCGATGAGCCGCGATGGCTCCAGACCCCGAGACGCGGATAGGTGCCACGAATCACTCGAGCAGGGTAGCTGGCGCCCGGAAGCGGGTCCGGCCGCCGGTGGTGGGCTCGAAGTGGCCGGGAGCTGCCTCGGTGGTGGTGCTCCTGGGTGTCGGTCTTGCGCCGTCACGCCGGCCCTGGGCGTCTCTGAGGCTGGCGGGGAGCGAGGGGGCGGAGCTTTGGGCGTCTCGGGCAAGGCGGTGCGATGCCGCGGGGTGCGGAGCGCCAGGACGGGGAGTCCGCTCGCGGTGCGCGTCGCTGGGTCTCGCGGCCGGGGCCCTGGTTCTGGGTCTGATCCGCTCGACCTGCTCTCCGTGGCGGGCCACGCGGTGCCCGGGGCGGGGCGAGCCGCCCCGAGGCGATGAGCGCGGCCGCGATGGCCGCGACACGTCGAGGTCCTCGATCATGGCCGCGATGCGGAAGGTCCCGCCGCAGGGGCATCGCCGCGGGTCGAGGGACAGCACTCTCTTCATCAGCGCAGCCCACGAGAGGCGGTGCGGTCGCGGTGGCGCGAGGGGCCGCTCGTGCGTCTCGGGGGGTGGTCTTGTGGAGTACCAGGGGCCGGTGGGCGGCATGGGCCGCGATGACGCCGAGGGTCCGGACCGCGACGACTCGGGTGGCGGCACCAGCGCGGCGAGCCGCGCGAGGAGGGCCAACGGCGTGTATTCGATTGCGACGGTTCCTCGGCTCCACGTCCGCTTCTCGTGCCCCAGAAGAGACGGCGCGGCGGCGCCCGCTAATCCGGCGGCGCTCACGTCGCCGTCGCGCGCACCGCGGACGACCGGGCGACCTACGAAACGCTCTCTGCGTCAGCGCGCGCTCACGATGCAGCGACCCAGATCGACGCGGCGCGGCCCCGGCCCCCGCACGAAGCGCCCGCCTTCGAGGTGAAAGGCGTGGCTCGAGACGAGCCGGGCCACACCGCTCGAGGACGTGTCGCGCGACGGAGGCGCGCCACCCACGGTGTGCACCTCCCAGCGCTCTACGCGAATGGGCTGCCCATCCAGGGTAACCAGGACCTCGCCGGTGCGGGCTTGTTCGTTGTCGTGGATCCCCACCAGGAGGTAGCCGCCCTCCCCTGCTTCGACCGTCGTCAGCGACAACGTCACTTGGGGCTCGTGGCCCTGTCGGGTCGCTGTGAGCTCGAGGTTCAGGCTGCCCACCCGCTCGAGGTGTAGCGCCACCACCGCGAGGTCGCGGCGCCCCGTGCAGGGGTGGCCCAGCGTGTCCATCCACTCTGTCGCCAGGTCCCGTCGCGAGAGACGTACGCGCGCCGCTTGCAACACCTCGTCCGCGTCGCGCCACAGCATCACCGCCCCCTCGGCGGGCAGCTCGCTGGGCGCTGGACGAGCCGCCGCCAGCAGCGAAGCCGCGTAGTCGGGCACTAGGGTCGGCGACGGCCAGAGGGCGGCCGCGAGGAGCCAGTCGGCCTGCGCTTCCACCGGGAGGCGATGCACGGCTTCGTTGGACGCGAGCGTGGGAAGGTAGGGGTGCGGGCGCGGATCGACGGGGTAGACCTCTGTGGCGAGCACACGCGGGAGCAGCAACCCGAGCCCTAGGAGCGCGCCTGCCGCCAGGCGCTGACTCGGGCGCAACGGACCGCCGACGAGCCCCGTGAGGCCGTGCCCCACCAAGGCCGGGAGGGCCACGAAGGCCATGAGGACCCAGCTGAGCTTCTCGTAGTCGGCGGACACGAGGAACAGCAGGCCGCCCGCAACGGGTGCCATTGCGCCTGCCCAGACCACCGCCACGCGCCGCGGTGCGAACGCCAGGCCCACCAGCGCGAGACCGGCCACCACCACTCCGAGCCCGCGGACGACCAACAGGGGCAAGGAGACCAGCACCGGGAGCGCCTGCGCGGGCCCTCGGAGCAGCGGCTCTCCCGGGAGGTTCAGCGGATACCAGCGGAACTCCAGGCCCAGGAAGCTCTGCGGCACGTCCGCGCGGTGCACCGGCGGGTAGTAGGCGACGTTCTCGTAGACTGCCTCAGCGAGCTCGAGCCATGGCCAGAACGCCGCGGCCGCCGCCGCCAAGATGACGGCGCCGCGCTTCCACGGCGTGAGGCCCCCGTAGACCCACGGCAGCGCCGCGAGCGCTGGCCACAGCAACACCGTGGGCGGCCTCACCGCCGCGGCGAGTCCCAGGATCAGGCCCGCGCAGAGCCCAGCGCGCCAACCAGGCTGCATCGCGAAGGCAGAGGCGCCGAGGAGCAGTCCAAGGGCCAGGACGTTCTCGTTCACCATGTAGAGGGCCACGGCCTGGCACCCCGCCGCGATCGCCGCCGCCAGCACCGCCTGTCCGGTCCGCGAGACACCCGCGCGGCTCAGCCAGACCAGGGCCCCTGCCGTGATGAGGAGCAGGTAGGTGAAGGTGGCCGCGGTCCACCCGCCGGACCCGAGGAACAGGAACGCGTGCCCGATCGCGGCCATCGAGCCCGCGGCCTGGTGCCCGAGGATGGACGCGAGCCCCCACGCGTCGTGCGTGTCGCGCTGCGTGAGGTGGCGAACGAACACGCCCAGCTCCGGGTCGAAGAGATCGAGCCCGCCGGCCGTGCCGTCATCGAGGAGCTGCCCGGCCGACTCGTGGATGCAGGGCGCGAGCACCTGCGTGGCGCCAACCGCCTTCGTGGGGGTCGCGAGGGTGAGGCCGAGCGCAACGGCCACCGCCCAGGCCGCGAGCGCCCGGTCGGGCCCTGGGGCGTCCGCCGTATCCGGCGAAGCGGCGAGTGAGGCGCGCCCGCGGGCCGGCAGGAAGCGGGCCCCGGCAAGCCCCGCGAGGGTCAACCCCAGGGCACAGGTCGCCACCCGCCCGAAGCCCAGCGGTGACTCCGTGACGAAGCACAAGAGGAACGCCAGCGACGACTCTGCGGCGCAGCCGAGCGACAACGAGAGACAAAGCCGCAACGGCCAGGAGGCCGTGGGGACGCACCACCGGGAGAGCGCCCAGCCCGGGAGGCCCCAGACGAGGCCTGGAAACACCACCAGCCAGAGCGCACCCATACCGGCGCGACGCTACTGTTCGCAGAGGCCGCGGGTCAACGCACTACGACCACCGGCCAGCGGGGCAGCCTGCCTCCCCCTCGAACTCAGGGCGCTCCGAGCACCGAAGGTGCTGCCGGCGTGCGTTCTGTCCTCAATGCGACGACGAGGGGATCAGAGCCCCACCAGGGTCCGCAGCGAGACCTTGGCGGTCCACAGAGGCACCCCGAAGTGAACGCCCTCCGCGCAGGTCATGCCCTCACCGACGCACTCGCGAACCATGAAGAGCCGCTCGGTCGGTGCGTGGAAGGCCACTCCCTCCACCCGCTGCACCGCGAGGGGAAGATCGGCAAGGACGCGTCCGTCCGGAGCGTAGGTTCGCACGCCGGGGATCCGGAAGCCCGGGACGAGCGCTACGTCCCCGGGCAGCACCGCCAGCGCGGCCGCGTAGTCGGTGGCCAACCCGCCGCCAGCGCGGCGCAACGCAGGAGAGATCCGCTGGAGGCGGCCGCTCTCGTCGAGCCACAAGCGGAACACGCAGCGCGTTGACGCCGGCGTGTCGCGCGCCGTCGGAGAGACCACCGCGTCCAGCAGCTGCCAGCCGCCCTCGAACCACTCGAGCCCCTCGAACTCGTGGAAGAAGGGGCCGCGCGCCACCTCAGCGGCCGCGGCGTCCAGCCGGGCGATCTCCGGGCGGTCGATGACGACCATCTCCCGCTGACCCCACTTCAGCACCACCCGCTGGGCGTCGGTCTTGTAGGGAAAGGCCAACACGCCGTCTCGGACGGCGAGCGCCTCGACCTCCCCGTAGATGGCGACGCTCCCCTCCCCGCCCACCGCGTCACCGTCCAGATTGGAGTACGTGATCAGCGGAGGGCGCTCGGGGCCGCCGTGCCACTCGTCCACCTCGTCGACCGTGGCAACCAGGAGCTGACCATCGCGCTCGAGCAGCGCGAGGCCCGAGGCGTTGGACACGGCCGAGAGTCGCGCCGTGGTCAGCCCCGCGGGGGCGTCGGCGCCACCGGGCCCGCTGCGACCGACCCACCACGCCACCCCGCCGACCACCGCGAGCGCGATGATGGCAAGAGCCAGCCTCACGACGCCGCGCATGCGAGCCCTTGCAGCCGCGTCCGCGCGAGGGTCTGGGGGTCGCCCCCTCGACAGTCACCCCGCCGTGACCGAAGCCTCGGCCGCACGGGGGACTGGGGGTCGCCCCCCAGACGGTAATCCACCGGAGCGCGAGAGCGCGGAGGTGAACCGGGCCGGGGAGCTCTGCTGCCCCGGCCCCAACATGAATTCACCGGAGCGCGAGAGCGCGGAGGTGAACCGGGCCGGGGAGCTCTGCTGCCCCGGCCCCAACATGAATTCACCGGAGCGCGAGAGCGCGGAGGTGAACC
>SXOO01000176.1 GCA_005776725.1 Pseudomonadota bacterium
CCTTGCGCCGTCAATTCCCCGGCGCGCGGGAGCGCGGAGGTGACCGGGCCGGGGAGCTCTGCTGCCCCGGCCCCAGCAGGAACTTCACCGGAGCGCGGGAGCGCGGAGGTGACCGGGCCGGGGAGCTCTGCGGCCCCGGCCCCAGCAGGAATTTCACCGGAGCGCGGGAGCGCGGAGGTGACCGGGCCGGGGAGCTCTGCTGCCCCGGCCCCAGCGCGAATTGGATTGGCTTCGTGGCTGGCAGTCGCGCGGCTGGCCTCCCGAGGGCTGAGCACGCTAGTGCCATTCGGTCCCGAAAGCCCGGCGCGTTCCTCGAGCGAGCGGAGACAGCTCACGACGTTCCTTCGTTGGCTGCGTCGACGGGGCTCGCCCCCGTCTACGGCGTTGCGGGTTTCTCCACCGGTCCGTGCGTCCACGGCCCGGTCTTCGGCGACACCCGGAGCGGTGCCTTGGGCTCGTCGGCCAGCGCCGCCTTGCGCAGCACGGCCTCGATGGAGGCCTCCGTCGCGGTTGGCGGGGCAGGGGGCTTGGCCCGCGCGGGGGCGGTGCCGACCGCGGCGAGGGGGAGGAGCGCCAGGGCGTACAGGGCGGCTCGGCGGGTGAATGAGCGCATTGAGGAGGGCTCCTGGGCGTGCGACGCCGGCTGAGGGACTGGGTGAGGAGGCGCCCACAAGGCCCGGAGCGGGCGCTAGAAGCGGCCTTGGGAGGTGGCCCACGTCCCCCCGAGAAGGTGAGCCTGGAGCCCGTTCGGTTGCCTCCAAGGATGGCGGTGGCGCCCGAATCTAGCGGACTTGGACCCTCGAGACTACGGCTCGAGTCAGCCGGTCAACGTGTCTTCGCTTGCCGCTGACCGAGTCAGGCCCGGGCGAGTGCTCCGCGGCCCTCCCACTGCGTGCTCCCTCGCACTGCGTGCTCCCGCGCCCCTTGCCGCCCGCCGCGACGCCCCGCATGCTTCGGCTCCGAACCAGCCGCGGGGCCCCACATGACGTCGTTCGAAGACTCGCTGGTCCGCCACCTCACCGCGCGACACCGACTTCACGGCATCGTGCTCTACGGCTCGCGGGCGCGCGGCACCCACCACGCCGACAGCGACTACGACCTGCTCTTGCTCCGCACGCCCGGCCTCGCGCCGCGCCCCACCGAGCGCGACGTCCACCACCTCGACGGCGCGCTCGTGGACGCGTGGCTCTACGACGCCACGCCCGACCCGGCTGCCGAGCCCGGCCTCCTGCGGCTCCACGGCGCCCGGGTGCTGCTGGACCTTCACGGCGCCGCCGCGGCGCTGCTGGAGCGCGTGGACGAGGTGGCCAACGGTCAACCCAAGGCCATGGCGCCCGGCGACCTCGCGGCGTACCGGGTGTGGCTGCCCAAGATGCTCGCGCGCCTCCAGGGTGACGACCCGCTCGTTGCCGGGCACTACCGCGCAGAGCTCCTCCACTCGCTCTTGCCCGTGTGGTTCGAGGCGCGCCGCCACTGGTACCGCGGCACCCGGCAGGGCGCCGCCTGGATCCGCGAGGAGGCGCCGGACGTGGCCCGGGTCTTCGAGGCCGCGCTCCGCCCCAACGCCGAGCTGCTGGCGCTGGAGGCCGCGGTGGGCGCGCTGCGTCAGGCCCTCGATCGCGCCGCGGTCGTGGTGCGCGACGTCACGGAGGAGGACGTCCCCGCCGTCGTGGCGTTGGTGGCCCGCGTGCTGCCGGAGTTCGGGTTGGCGTTCGGCCACGGCTCGGCCACCGACGAGGCGGTTCAGCACCTCCCGGGCTCGTTCACCGAGAGGGGAGGGGCCTTCTGGGTGGCGGTGGACTCGGTGGACGGCAGGCTCCTGGCCTGCGCCGGCGCGGTCCCGGTGGCCCCCGGTGTGCTGGAGATCCAGAAGATGTACGCCGCGCAGGAGGCACGCGGCCTGGGCCTGGGGGCCGAGCTGCTGGCCCGTTGTGAGGCGTTCGCGCGGGGCGCGGGCGCTACGACGCTGGTCCTCGACACCACGCACGCCATGACCCAGGCGGTGCGCCTCTACGAACGGTCCGGCTTCGTCCGGGATGACCAGCAGATCCGCGGGAGTCGCTGCTCCATGGGCTTCCGGAAGGATCTCGTCCCGACCGCGCGGCCGTCGGGCAGCTGACCCTCGCTCGCGAAGGAGGACAGCTCACCGGAGCCTCACCGCACGAGCATGATCTCCTCCAGCGACTTGCGGTGGATGTCCGGCACGGTGGCTCCCTCGCCGGGGTGACCCACGGGCAGGAGCAGGAACGGCCGCTCGTGAGCGGGGCGGCCCAGCACGGTCGACAAGAAGCTCATCGGACTCGGCGTGTGCGTGAGCGTCACGAGCCCCGCGTGGTGTATGGCCGCGATGAGCAGGCCTGCCGCGATCCCCACTGACTCGTCCGCGTAGTAGGTCTTCCCCTGTTTGCCGGTCTCGTCGGGGTCTGTCTTCACGAGCTTGAAGACCACGATCAGCCAAGGGGCGATCTCCAGGAACGGCTTGTCGGGATCGGTGCCGAGGGGAGCCAGATCCGCCAGCCACTCGGGGGTCGCGCGCCGCTCGTAGAACTCTCGCTCCTCGGCTTCCGCCGCGAGGCGAATCGCGCGCTTCAGTGCCGGGTCCCGCACCGCGACGAACCGCCAGGGCTGCTTGTTGGCGCCGGAGGGCGCGCTCCCCGCGGCCGCGATGCAGAGTCGGATGGTCCCCTCTGAGACGGGCGCGTCACTGAAGAACCGCACGCTGCGTCGGTGGCGCACCGTCTCGTAGAAAGCCCGCGCCGCGGATTCGGGGGACAGCGCTGGAGTGAAGGGGACGAACGGGACCTGAGGAGAGGGGCACATGGGGCGATCCTACGATCGCGCTGCGGCGGTTCACCAGCGTCCGAGAGCACGCGAGCCGCGCGGCGCCCGCCTCAGGTAGAGTGACCTGATGGCGCACGACCTCACCTACCGGGAGATCCTCGGGTTCACGGACACCGCCGGCCGCGAGGCATGGCTCGCCTTGCGCGGTCAGCCGGGCCTTCCTGGCTCTCGCTTCGGGCTCTCGAGCCTTCGGCTGTTCTCACCTCGACTGTCGCTGGCGACGTGGCGCGGGCAGCGCCCACTGGACCGTATCGCCCCCGTCGTGAACCTGGTGAACCGCACGCCTACGCCGGTGGAGCAGGGCTGGTCCGTGCGCGTCACCCAGGTGCGCGACTTCCGCGGGGGACGGCTCACCTACGACAGCCACAACGGCACCGACTTCGCGGTCCCGCCCGGCACGCCGATCGTGGCCGCGGCCCCGGGGCGCGTGGTCGCGCAGCGCAGCGAGTACAACCGCGGCGGGCTCAAGATCTACGTGGACCACGGCGGCGGGCTCCTCACTTCCTACAACCACCTCGCGCGGTCCCTGGTGAGCGTTGGGGACCGCCTCCACCGCGGACAGCCGCTCGCCCTGTCCGGGTACTCAGGCCTCGACGCCCTGGCGTCTCTGGGCTGCGTCGCGCCTCACCTCCACTTCAACGTCTACCTTGGCGGCGTCCAGGTCGACCCGTTCGCGGCGCCCGGTGAGGTGCCGCTCTGGATCGGTGGCGCGCCCGTCGCACCGAGGCTGGGCGACGAGCGTGAGCCAGGCGGCGACGATGCCCCCACCCCCTTCGACGAGGCGGCGATCCGCGCGCTCCTCGCCTCCCTACGCGACCCCGAGCGGAGAGCGCAGCTGGACCGAGGATCGCCGATCGAGCGCGCCTGGCAGCTCGTGATCGAGGCCAACACCTACCCGACGCGCTTCTCCACCCCGGAGGCCGGGCGGTCGCTCTTCGCCCAGGCCCCACCGGCGCGCGCACCCCGCCTCACGCTCCCCCTCGCCCGTGAGCTGTTCGATGCCACGGCCTTCGCCGACGAGGTCGGTTACCGCTGACCCGCGTCTGGTGCCGCCGCTCGCTTTCTGCGAAGGTCGGGGCGATGGGGATCTTCGACCGGTATAGGAAGGTGGGGCTCCTCGGCCAAGGCGGGATGGGCCAGGTATTCCTCGCCTTCGACCCTGTGCTCGAGCGGTATGTCGCCATCAAGCAGATCGGGCAGTCCATCTTGGAGCACCCCGAGAACGCCACGCTGCTCGCCTACTTCGAGCGGGAGGCGAAGGTCGTTGCCGCGCTGCAACACCCAAACATCATTCAGATCTATGAGTTCGCGCGCCCCGCCACGGAGCCCGCCTACATCGTCACCGAGTTCGTGGACGGCCTCACGCTCGAGGAGCTGGTCGAGGCGCGCCCGGGGCTCCCCGCCGCCGCGGTGCTTCCGCTCCTGCTGCCCGTCGCGGAGGCGCTCGAATACGCTCACGACCGCGACATCGTTCACCGTGACCTCAAGCCCGGAAACATCATGTTGTCGCGCCACGGCCGGGTCTATCTGATGGACTTCGGCCTCGCGAAACCGCTCGGCGCCAGCGGCCTCAAGTCCATGGTCATCGGGTCCCCGTCGTTCATGGCCCCCGAGCAGATCGAGGGCAAGGAGACAGACCGCCGCGCCGACATCTTCTCCTTCGGCCTCTTGGTCTGGGCGCTCACCACCGGGGAGCTCTTCTTCTCCGCCGAGGCGCCGCGCGCCTTCGTGGAGATCCTCACGGACACCTATCCGAAGCCCGAACAGCTCGCTCGCCTCGGAGATCCGGCGCTCGCGACCATCGTGTCCATGTGCCTCCGCCGCGACTTGTCGCAGCGGGCCGGCTCCATGAGCGAGGTCATCGCGGTGATGGAGCGAGCGATCGCGGGCCTCCGTCTCCCTTCGCCAGCCCGGGAGAACCGGCGCCTCGCGGAGGGCTGGCTGGACCTCATGCCCCAGCAGTACACGCCCGGAGTGCCGGGGGCGGTGAGCCACGACACCTCGCCCGCCGACGCCGTGGCGCTGGGCGTCGACCTCGTCGCCTCGGACCGCTACGAGGCCGAGGAGCCTCCGGAGAGTGCTGGCGCGAGCGCGGCGCCCCGGCGGGGTCAGCTGCTCGTGGCGCGCGAGGTCAGCGACGAAGACCTGCCCGCCGTTCACGTCATCGAGGAAGAGCCCAGCCTCCAGCGTCGCAGCCCCGACGAGCTCGTGACCCGGGTGGAGGCGCACGCGGAGGCCACCGCGCATGGCGACCGCGCCTTTCACAGCGCAGAGACCGTGGTCGTCGCAGTGGACGCGGTGAGCCCCGACGAGCTCAGCAGCACCGCGCCTCGGATCCCGCTGGTGGCTGCGGCGCCGTCTCCGGGCGACTTGCCCACGTCCCCCACTTTGCGCGTGGCCCCCGACGACCGGACGCGGCGGCGCCTGTTCATCCCCACGGCGCCGGTGGACGTGCATCCGCGCGCCGGGTCGATGGAGGTCACCGCGGATCTCGATGACGAGGTGGTCGATCGCCTCGAGGCGCTGAACCGTCCCGGGCTCTGCCGGCGGCTCCTCTGGTTCGCCGCGGCTTATGGCGGCGAGCTCAAGTTCCCGGTGCTGCGCGAGTGGCTCGGCGACGTCGCGCTCGCCGAGACGAACGCAGTGCCGGAGGCCCTGGCCCAGCTGGTCGATGCGGAGGTCCTGGAGCGCCGCGGCGACGAAGCGATCGGCACGCACGGCGACATCAAGGCCACCGACCTGCTCGTCCGCCTCGGCAGAGACGCCTCGGTGGCGCGTATTCGGGGCGTCGTGCTCACGCGGTTCCTCACTGAAGCCAACGACGCCCGGGAGCGGTGCGACACGCCGGAGGCCGAAGACTGGCTGCGCCGCGCTGCAGTCGTGGCCCGCTGCGACGCCTACGCGCCCGTCGCCCTGGTCTCTGATGTCTTCATCGGCCTCGCGGAGCTCGCGCTGATGAGCGGGCAGCTCGAGGAGGCCCGAGCCCAGCTCGACGACGCCTTCGGGCTGCGGGGCCAGGGTGCGCGCGAGGGCGCGCGGGTGCGCCTCGCTTATGCCGGCCTCTACGCCCGTGAGGGGCGCGGAGAGCGCGCTCGCGACGCGCTCCTGGACGCCGCCGCCGGCGCCGTAGAGATCGGCGACCAGACGCTCGAGCGGCTCGCGCAGCTCACCTTGATCGAGCTCGACCTCTCGGACGGCGAGCTGAGGCGGGGCCGAGGGCGCCTCGCGGAGCTTGCCCGGAAGCCCGCGCTCTCGGAGCCCGCGCTGGCCGTTCGCAGACAGCTGGCGGCCGCCGAGCTCGCCCTGTGGCTGGACGGCGACCCCTCGGGCGCCGCGGCGCTGCTGGAGCTCGTGCTGGAGCGCGGGGGCTCGGACATCGCGCTCGAGGGCGCTGCGCAGCTCCTGCTGGGCCGCGTCCTCCGGGAAGACGGGCGCCTCTCGGCTGCGCAGGATCGCGTGGAGCAGGCCCGCGCGACGGCGCGAGCCCTGGGCCTCGTGGGGCTCGAGGCCGACGCGCTGATCGCAGCTGCGGGTGTGGCGCGCGAGGTGGGCCGTCCGGCGGAGGCTGTGCGCCATGCGCGCCGCGCCGTGTCGCTCTCGGAGACCCTTCGGGATGCGCGCCGCGCCGGGCGGGCGCGGACCGAGTTGGCGTTCGCGCTGCTCGCGGAGGGCGAGGTGGAGGCCGCGCGGAGTGCAGGAGAGGAAGCGCGCGCGGCGCTCCTGCCGTTCCGCTTCGACCGCCTGGCCGCGGAGCTCGCGCTCACCGCCGTGGAGGCCGTCGTGGGGGGCCGATCGGCGGCGCTCCCCCGGCTCGAGCGGCTCGCCGCGGAGCTCCAGGCTCGAGGTATCGTGTGGCCTCTTGCTCAGAGGGCCTTGCGACCTGATGCCCTCGCGCTGTATCCCAAGCACGCGCCCGGGCTGCGGGACGCGCTGGATAGTCAGCTCATCGCGGCGTGGGGCTTGGCCTGAGGCGGAGGCGCGCGTGCTGCAGGTAGACAACTCCAAACCAGACTTTCCCTGGGGACCGTTTCCCGACGGCTGGTACACGGTGAGCTTCTCGGAGGAGCTGAAGGCCGGCGAGGTGAAGCGGGTCACCTACGGCGGCAAGAACCTCGTCCTGTGGCGCACTGCCAGCGGCCGGGCCGTGCTGTCAGATGCCTATTGCCCGCACATGGGCGCCCACCTCGGCTACGGCGGCGTCGTCCGTGGCGAGAGCATCCAGTGTCCATTCCACTCGTTCTGCTTCGACCCCGAGGGGCGCTGCACCTCCACGCCCTACGAAGGCAAGATCCCGCACCGCGCGCGGCTCGGCACGGTCCCCCTCGAGGAGAAACACGGCCTCCTCCTCGCCTGGCTACCCGGCGGGGAGCCCGGCTGGAGTGTGCCGGCGCTGGACACTACCGGCTGGTTGCCCCTGCGCCACAACGTGTGGACCCTCTCGACCCACCCGCAAGAGACCTCCGAGAACAGCGTGGACTTGGGCCATCTGCCGGTGGTCCACCACTACGAGGACGTGCGCACACTCAACCTCGCGCGCGCTGACGGGCCTTACCTCACCGCTCGGTACTCGATGCGCAGAAAGGGGATCCCAGGGATCGGCAAATACATCGACGCGGAGTTCACCGTCCATCTCTGGGGTCTCGGCTACAGCCTTGTCGAGACCTGGGTGGAGTCCATGGGGATCCGCGCTCGAGAGTTCGTCCTCAACACGCCGGTGGACGGCAAGCTCTGCCACATGCGCGCTGCCACCTCGATCTACGACGGGATCCCGCTCGAGAAGGTGAGCCCCGCGCTCGCGCTCCTCCCGAAGCGCCTCGCGCTCCACGCCCTGCGCGAGGTGATCTTCCAGTCGTTCGTCAACGACATGAAGCAAGACTTCGATATCTGGCAGACAAAGCGCTACGTCGATCCGCCCGCGCTGGCACAGGGCGATGGCCCGGTTGGCCTGTACCGGCGCTGGTGCCGCCAGTTCTACCCGGACATGCCGAAAACGGCGGCCGGAGCGGGCGCTCAACCCCAAGAAATGTTGAGCGTCGCCAGCGGCTGAAACCAGCCCGCCGCGTTGACATCCCTGTACATCCAGGCATCGTCGAAGAGATCTGGTCTAAGCCAGATCGAGCGGGGGTTCTATGAGGCTTTTTGTCCTGTTGGCTGCAGCGCTTCTGGCGTGCGAGTCGCCGGCTCCTTCGGGAGACGGGGCCGGTTCGCAGATGGTCATGGGCGCCACCACCTTCGGCGATGCCGGCAGCACCGACCCCCTCCCTCCCATGAAGTGGGTCCCCGCGATGGACGTCGAGCTCCCCGAGCCGGCGCAGGGCTGCCCGGGCGGCTGCAACGACAAGAACCACTGCACCAAGGACAAGTGCAACGACAACGTCTGCACCCACACGCCGGACGACGACCGCAAGTGCGACGACGACAACGCGTGCACCGAGGGCGACCTCTGCGCCGCCGGGTCCTGCCGGGGGCGGGCGATCGACTGCGACGATCAGAACCACTGCACGGACGACAGCTGCGACCCCAGCGGGGGCTGCGTGCATCGGGTCCGCCTGGGCGGGGCGTGTGAAGATGGCAGCGACTGCACCTTCGACGACGTCTGCCTCGAGGAGGGCTGTGTCGGCCGCAACCTCGACTGCGACGATGGCAGCCCCTGCTCCCTCGACCGCTGCGTCGACGGGGTGGGCTGCGTCTGGGACCACGTCGCCGACGGCACCGTCTGCGACGACGGCGAGGTCTGTACGGCGGGAGACGCCTGCCTCGACCGCCTCTGCGTCGGGAACTGGGAGGGCTGCGACGACGGCAACGAGTGCACCGACGACGCGTGCGTGGGCGGCCTCGGCTGCCGCAACCTGATCCACAACGGCAAGCGCTGCAACGACGGTGAGCCGTGTACCTACGACGAGTTCTGCTGGGACGCCGCCTGCGGCAACGGCAAGGTGCTCCCCTGCGATGACGGCAATGTGTGCACGGTGGACGCCTGCGTAGCCAGCGTTGGTTGCGAGTCGGTCCCGGCGCCCGGCGGGTGCTCCGACGGCGATGCCTGCACCTCGGGTGACACCTGCGTCGCCGGCGCGTGCACCGGCACCGCCGTGGTCTGCGACGACGGCAACGGATGCACCACCGAGATCTGCCACCCGGTGCTCGGCTGTGGCCACTCGTTCGATGACGGCGAGGCCTGCGACGATGGCACCGCGTGCACGGCTGGGGACGCTTGCGGCGGCGGTGTGTGCGCGGGTGCGCCGGTCAACTGCCAGGACGGGAATGTGTGCACTGTCGATGCGTGCGACCCCGGCGTTGGTTGCACATTCACCCCGAACAGCGGCGCGCCTTGCGACGATGGCACGGTCTGCACGGCCGATGATGCGTGCGCCGGGGCAGCGTGCATGGGAACGCTCGTCGACTGCTCGGATGGCAACGTCTGCACCGTGGACTCGTGTCACCCAGAGGCCGGCTGTCAGCATGCTGGCAACACCGGAGCCCAGTGTGACGACGGCTCGGCTTGTACGGCCGCAGACGTGTGCACGGGGGCCGCGTGTGGCGGCACGCCCGTGAGCTGCGCGGACAGCAAGGTCTGTACGGTCGACAGCTGCGACCCGGCGAGCGGCTGCGTCTTTACCGCCACCGACGGCGTGGCCTGTAGCGATGGCTCCGTGTGTACCATCGACGACACCTGCGTCGCCGACCACTGCGCCGGGCGCGAGATCTCCTGTGACGATGGTAACGAGTGCACGAACGACGCGTGCAACGCCGTCAGCGGCTGCATCCACGGAGCTGTCGCGGGCGGGACGCCCTGCGATGACGGCACGGTGTGCACCACGTCGGATGTGTGCGCTGGAACCGTGTGCGGTGGCACCGCAGTGGGCTGCGACGACGGAGATGTCTGCACGGCTGACGGCTGCGACTCGGCGATGGGTTGCACACACACGAACCTCACGGGGCCCGCGTGCGACGACGGGAGCGCGTGCACCTCGGGTGACACCTGCGCCGGCGGCCTCTGCAAGGGCGCCACCGTCAACTGCGACGACGGCCGCGAGTGCACCGCAGACAGCTGCGACCCGGCCACCGGGTGCAGCAACGCGCCGAAGACTGGGACGTCGTGCAACGACGGTAACGCGTGCACCACGGCAGACACCTGCACCGCGGGCACGTGCGGCGGCACGGCCATCGTCTGCAACGACGGCAATCAGTGCACGGCAGACAGCTGCAACCCCGCAACGGGCTGCGTGGTCACCACGCTGCCCGGCGGCTCGGGGTGTGACGACGGAAACCCGTGTACGCTCGGCGACGCCTGCTCCGGGACGTCGTGCGGCGGGACCGCCAAGGTGTGCGAAGACGGCAACCCGTGTACCCACGACTCCTGCGCTGGTGGCGTCTGCGTTACGACGCACGCCAACGGGAAGGCGTGCTCCGACGGTAACTTCTGCACCTCGGGAGACGCCTGCTCCGGCGGCGCTTGCGTCGGCAGCCCGGTCGTTTGTAACGACGGGAACACCTGCACCACCGAGACGTGCAACCCCAGCTCCGGCTGCGTGAGCACGGCGGTCGCCAACGGCACCGTCTGTGAGGACGGCAACAGCTGCACCGCGATCCCGTGCGCCTACCCGGTCACCGAGCGCTTCAGCATCAACAACGCGCTAGGGACGCCCTATAGCATCACGCCCTACGCCAACCACGGCTTCATCTTCGGTGGTTTCTTCGGCTCGGACGCGGTGTTCACGTTCCTGGCCGGGAGCACGTTCGACCTCCACCCCGACGGCACGGCCACGATGAACGCGGTGCTCAAGGTCACCACGGGTCCGTCGGGTCGGATCGGCGAGCGCTGGACCGGCGTGCTGCGCTACAAGTACCGCGGCCAGGGTGCGGCAGGTCAGGGCTGGGGCGGTCCCAAGCTCGAGCTGCTCTCGGGCTACCAGCCCCTGAGCATCACGAACACGTGGCGATACTTCGACCTCACCTCCGGCACGCTCACGCGCGACGGCTCCGCTGAGTACGCCACGCTCACGCAGCACCCCACGGACAGCAAGTACCCTCTGCAGCTCGGCGCGCGCGCCAACGGGAAGAACCTGAACAACGGCGTGTCCCAGTGGTTCAAGTACACGCACTATCAGGGCGGCAGCGTGTGGAGCGGGCAGGGCGACATCAACGTCGACATGCCACCCGCCGCGGTCCCGCCATGCCCCACGCACGATCAGTGCATTGGCGGCGTCTGCACCGGCTCCAAGGTTTGGTGGTGCCCGTAACGCTCCGGGCGCGCTGAGCGACTCAGTCCACTAGGGACGCCATCACATCCAATGGAGGCGCCGGGCCGAACTTGATCTCGGCCTCGGGCGGCCGCACATACAGCGGCGACGCTGGGGGCCACGGGGGCGCGGGGTTTACCAGCGCGGCCATGGCCAACGCGGAGATCCCATTCGCGCCAGATGGGGACACGCCGGCCAGGACACACCCGGAGCCCACGTAGGTGATTTCATCTTGGGGCCGGGGCAGCAGAGCTCCCCGGCCCGGTTCACCTCCGCGCTCTCGCGCTCCGGTGATTTCATCTTGGGGCCGGGGCAGCAGAGCTCCCCGGCCCGGTTCACCTCCGCGCTCTCGCGCTCCGGTGAGTTCGTCGTAGACAGGTGTGAGGCTCTGTTGCGCCTCTACCCCTTGCCGCAGGCGCTCCAGCGCGGCCGGCGCCTTGGCCACGAAGGGCGCGACCCGCTCCACCAACGACTCCCCGTCTCGTTCATAGAGGGCCGCGTAGACCTCGCCCTTCCGGGCGTCGATCAGCGGGGCCACCCAGCGCGCCTGAGTGGTGGCTGCGTGCGCGAGGGCGCGGGTGGTGGATACGGCGGTTGCGGGTCGGCCGAAGGCGAACGCGAAGGCGCGTACGGTAGACAGCGCCACGCGAACCCCGGTGAACGAGCCGGGGCCGGCTCCTGCCACCCACAGGTCAACGGACTGGAGCGGCGCCCCGGCGAGCAACTCGCGCAGCGCTAGCAGCACGTGGGGCCCGTGCCCCTTGCCGGCGGCGAAGCGCAGCTCGCGGGCCACGCCGGGCTCGAGGAGCCCAACAGAGCCCTCCGACTCCGTGGTGTCGATCGCGACGATGCGCATCGCTCAGTCTACGAAGGCACGGACGATGTCGTTGCGGATCACCAGCACCATGAGGAGCGCGATGAACGAGAAGCCGACGTAGAACGCCAGCTGGCGGGCGCGCATGGAGAGCGGGCGGCGCCGTATGGCCTCCACCGTGAAGAGCATGAGGTGACCGCCGTCGAGCACGGGGACTGGCAGCAGGTTGATGAGGCCCAGAGAGACGGACAGCCACGCCATGAGGCGGAAGAAGTACTCCCAGCCGTGCTCCTGGGTCTGGGCCGCGGCCTGGCTGATGAGCACCACGCTGCCCATGTTCTCCATCCCCACTTTGCCGGTGAAGAGGCCCGCGATGCTGGCGGCCGTGACGAGGAACGCGCTGCGGGTCTCCTTCCACGCGGCGTAGAAGGTGTAGCCGAGGCGGTGGTCGTTGGGCACGGCCGCCGGTACGCCGTACCCGGAGCGGTGCGAGACGCCCAGCACGACGCTGGTCTCTTCGGTCTTGAGGTCGGTCTTGGTGGTCTTCTGGGCGAACGTGAGCTTGACCGTGGTCTCCTTGCCCTCACGCCGGTACGTGAGCGAGCGCTCGAGCCCCGGGCTGCCGATCGCGTCCGTGAGCAGCGCGCCCCACGAGGACTTGCGCTTGCCGTCGATCGCGACGAGCTCGTCGCCGGGCAGGATCCCCGCGAGGGCCTCCGGGGAGCCGGGCACCACCGCCCAGACCACGAACTCCGAGCTGGTGACGGGCGTGGGGCCGGTCAGCTGCAGCGTGACCGGCTCGAGCGTGGCGAACGCCAGGCCCGGCGTGCTGGTCTCGATCGGCTTGCCGCGGAGCACCGTGACCGGGGTGGGGCCCGACAGCGCGGCCAGGGCACGCGCCGCGGCGCCGAACTCCGAGACGGGCTGGCCGCCGATCGCGACCACCTCGTCGAAGGAACGGAGGCCCGCGGCGGCACCGGGGCTGCCCGGCGCGACCACCACGAAGGCCCGCTGCTGCGAGGCCTCGATCTGGATGCGGCCCACCGTGCGCTCGAGGCCCAGCTCGGGTGCCAGTACGTCGCGCGCCTCCTCCGGCGTGACCGTGACCGTGACGGGGGCCGAGCCAGCGCGCTCCACCACCATCGAGAGCGGGCGGTTCGCGCTGCTCGCGACCACGCTCTCCACCTGCCACCAGCCGCTCACCGGCTCGCCGTCGATCGCGGTGACCCGGTCCCCCGGCTGCAGCCCAGCGCGAGCGGCGGGGCCGTCCGGCGCGACCGCGCCGATGATCGACGGGGCCACCTCGGCCTCGCGAGCGCACAGCGGCACGAAGATGAGCACCGGGAGGACGAAGTTGAAGAAGGGGCCCGCGAAGACCACCAGGGCCCGCTGCCAGAGCGGCTTGGCCGCGAACGAGTCCGAGGGGCTGGTCTCCTCAGTGGCGTCGTTCAGGGGATCGGCGCCCAGCATCCGAACGTAGCCGCCCAGGGGCAGCAGCCCGATCCGCCAGTCCGTGGGGCCGTGGCGGAAGCTTGCGATCCGCGGGCCGAAGCCGATGGAGAACTGCAGGACCCTGATCCCGAACAGACGGGCAACGAGATAGTGGCCCAGCTCGTGGAAGAAGATGAGGCCGCCGAGCAGGAGTATGGGATAGACGGCTTGCACGCGGAGGTCCTCGGGCGCGAAGTCATGCTTGGCCGGGGCTGCGATCCGGCCGTGTTCGCCTTGGGCGCTCGAGCGCTCCGGCGAAGTTGCGCAGCGCGCACCATACAGCGCGCCCACTCCGAGTCCAGGCCCGTAGCGCTACGGGCCTCGCGGGGCTAGATTGCCGCCAATGATCAAGGACCGCCTCGGCCGCCCGCTGCTCGATCTCCGCGTTTCGGTGACCGATCGGTGCAATTACCGATGCCCGTATTGCATGCCGCGCGCGAAGTTCGGTCCCGGTTACGCGTTCCTGCCGCGGAGCGAGGTGCTCTCCTTCGAGGAGATCGTCCGGGTCGTGGACGCGCTGGTCCCCATGGGGCTCCAGAAGGTTCGGCTTACAGGCGGCGAGCCGTTGTTGCGCCGTGACCTCGGGCAGCTCGTGGAGCAGCTCGCGAAGCGCCCCCTGGATCTCTGCCTCACCACCAACGGCGCGCTCCTCCCAGCCCACGCGGGGCCGTTGCGCGCCGCCGGGCTCCGCCGGGTCACCGTCAGCCTCGACGCCCTCGATACCCCCACCTTCGCCGCGCTCAGCGACAGCGACGTGCCGCCCGAGCAGGTGCTCGCCGGCGTCAACGCGGCGCTCGCGGCCGGGCTCGGCGTCAAGGTCAACGCCGTGGTGAAGCGGGGCGTCAACGAACACGCCGTGGTCGAGCTGGTCGAGGCGTTCCGGGGCACTCCCGTCGAGGTGCGGTTCATCGAGTACATGGACGTCGGCGCCACCAACGGGTGGCGTCGCGATGACGTGGTCACCGCCGACGAGATCTTGGCGCTGGTGGCGGCTCGACACCCGATCGAGCCGCTCGCAGCCGCACCGCTGGGCCGCGTCGCGGAGCGGTGGCGGCTCAGCGACGGCTCCGGGACCTTCGGCGTGATCGCGTCGGTGTCGCGGCCCTTCTGTGGTGGCTGTACGCGGCTTCGTCTTTCTACCGACGGCCACCTCTTCACGTGCCTCTTCGGGAGCCAGGGGACACCGCTGCGAGACGTGCTCCGGGGCGACGTCCCCGGCGCGCTGGAGGAGCAGCTGCGGTCAGTGTGGGGCGCTCGGGCAGACCGCTACTCGGAGCAGCGCGGCGAGGACTCGGGAGACGGCCCTCGCGTGGAGATGAGCGCCATCGGCGGCTGACTTCCCCTGAGCAACCGCTTCGTTCAGGATTCTGGCAGGGCTGGCGCCGCCTTGTCGGCGGCTCTCTGCAGGGATGGCGCTGAGGTGGATGAGCAGTCCTCTACGCCCGGTGCCAGCAGGTGGTCTGGGGGACCGCCGCGCCTAGAGCAACCCAACCGGTTCGGCGTTCTGGCCGGCACCACGGCGTCCTCGGCGCTCAAGGAAACCCTGGTTCAGGGGACCACGGGCCTCGGGACATCGGGCTGTCAGAGGCCCAGCGCGGTGAGGCCGTCGGTCCAGTGGAGGCAGGTGACACCTCCGATGCGCTGCGGCGTGGGGTCCAGCGAGAACAGGAACGGCTCGGCGTTGGAGATGTGGGCGGTGAGGCGGGCGAGGCGGCCCGCGTCGATCGGGTCGACCACCTCGGAGGACTTGATCTCCACGCAGGCGCGCGGCATGCCGGGCCGGTCGATGACCAGGTCGATCTCGGCGTCATCCTTGGTGCGAAGGTACGAAAAGGTCCAGTCGCGCCGGCCGTAGCGGGCCAACCGGATCGCCTCCGTGATCACGAGGTGCTCGAAGGCCTCGCCGAACGCGTCGGTGCGCGGGACCAGCGGCAGCTCGAGGCGTCGGGCCAGCGCGGCGCGTACGCCCAGGTCGGTCAGGTAGAACTTGGGGGCCGTGCGCTTGTGAGCGCGAAGAGGAAGTGCCCGCGCTCGATTTCGCGGTGGACCCCGTCCAGCAGGCTGGGCACCTTCTGGATCTCGTCAATCACGACCCAGCGTGCCGCTGGACGGTCTCGGCGGAAGGCCTGGATCTGGTCGGCCAGCGCCATCGGCCGTGGCATGAGGCGCGTCTCCGTGTCCACGTCCAAGAGGTCGAGCCAGAGGCAGCCGCTGTCGCCGGGGGCGAAGCGGTCCCGCAGGAACGTGGGACTTGCCAGTAACCCCGCTGGCCGAGGAGGAAGAAGCTGCTGGCGTGGCTGGGTGTGAGGGAACGGACGACCTTGGCGCAGGATCGTACGCCGATATTAAGTCACGCTTCAGCCCCCGGCTTGCGCGCGAGGAACAACAGGCGCCCCGCGCGATCTTCTTTGGTGGACTCGACCACGACCTCCACCGAGAAGCCTCGCTGCGCGAGGAGCCTCTCCCACGTCCCGCGAGGGAAGAGGCCCGTGGCGTGCCGCTCGTAGTAGTTGCGGACGTCGCCCGAGGGATCCCGAACGAGGAAGGCGTAGTGGACGTCCACGGTAGTGCGGCCGGGGACGGCGGGCTCGGCCCACTCGAACAGCCGTACGCCACACCCGTCCGCGCCGTCGCCGCCCGAGACACCGGTGCCGGCCCCGTACGTCTCGGTGACGTCGTCCGGGATGAAGCAGGCGAGGCCGCCGGGCGCGAGGTGTCGCCACGCCGTGTCGAACACCGCGCGCAGATCGTCCTCCGAGATCATGTAGTCGATTGCGTCGTGCGCAAGCACGACATCGAACGTGCGGCCGAGGTCGAGCGTCCTCATGTCGCCGACGGCGTGGGCGCACTCGGGGTTCAGGCGCCGCGAGCACTCGAGCATCGGCTCGCTGAGGTCGGTAAGGTGGCACTCGAACGCGCGCTTCATGTAGTGGGCAACGTGGCCGCCGCCGCTGCCGAGCTCTAGCAGCGTCTTGGCCTGCGGCCGCCGCGCGCGGAGGACGTCGATGAGCTCCGCGGTCTCGGCCGCGTAGTCCTCGACCGGTGAGACGAGCGGCCACAGCGGGGCGAGCTCTCCGTAGAATCGGGTCATGGTGCGTCCTGACGAGGTCGCGAACGAGGCGAGCGTGGTCGCGACCTCAGGCTGTGCTTCTCCAGCGGGTCCGAGTCCGGCCCAGGGAGGGTCCGGAGCTCAGGGTAGCAGGCTCCAGGCGGAACGGCCTTGGACTTGGACGCACTGGGTGTGCTCGGTAGGCGATGTAAACAGTAATCTAGCGGGGCGCTTGCACTCTCGAAGGCCCCGACCCGCTCCCGCTCCCGCTCCCGACGACTCGGAGCGTTACCTTTCCGACTGCCTTTTCGCCAGCCCGACCAGCATGGCGACAACGCGATCGAGCAGAGCCTTGCCTTGCGCATGCGGGTCCTCAGGGATCAGGTGAAGTCGGAGCAAGACATCAAGGACCGCCGCGCACTCGGTGGCCGAACCGACCGCACTGAGATAATAGCGGCGCTTGTCCGTAGTCC
Source organism: Pseudomonadota bacterium (assembly GCA_005776725.1). Classification (GTDB taxonomy): domain Bacteria; phylum Myxococcota_A; class UBA9042; genus SXOO01. The sequence goes on from SXOO01000176.1 coordinate 16,909, forward strand.
GGTCGAACGGCGCGGACGCCACCACGGGGCACAACGCCACCTGCGACGACGCCCAGGGCGGCCCCGGCGCCGGCGGCAGCCTGTGGGTGCGCGCGAAGACCCTCTCTGTGGGGGTCGGCGTCCTCGACGCGTCCGGCGGGGCGCCCAAGGCCATCAGCCAACCCGCGATCACGGGGCCCACCGGCGGCATCGGTCGGGTGCGCGTGGACTACGCGACCGTGAATGGGCAGGCCTTCGGCTCGCCGGCGGCAACGTCTGCTACTGGGGCGGCTACCACCACAGGCGTGGGGCACTCGGCCGTCGTCCCCTGAGCTGAGCGCCTTGTGCGCACCGTGCGATCCGGCTGTGCGCACAAGCGGCGCGCGGCTGCGTGGGGCGCTCCGCAGTGGCTAGGGCTGTTTCGTATCTAGCTGTGCTTACTGATGTTCTGCCGCGTTCGTGCTGCGTGCTCCGCGCGCGCGGAGCTCCTGGGGAGGCGCTCCGGCCCCTGGCACGGCGGCTGCTCTGAGCTCTTGGCGTCGCGGCACCGAGTGGAGCCACGACAGCCAAACCGTCTGCCGCCGTGCCGACACATCAGGAGCTCCCGATGCGCGTCCTTCGTTCCTCCGTCACGTTCATTGTTGTCCTCGCCGCCCTCGTCGGTTGCGCAAACCCCTGCAAGGACCTGGAGGCCAAGAAGGCCGATTGCTCCAAGGCGGGCCCCGCGCAGGCCGGCTGCGAGGCCGCCATCACCGCTGCCGTTCAGACCGGGAACGGCGACGCCTGCAAGGCGACCATGGATGGCCTGGCCGCCACCCTGAAGTGAGCGGCCCGCCGGCCGTCCCCCGCCCCCCCGCGGGCCGACTCAGTCCTCGCCCTCCTCTGGCCCCTCTGGCCCGGCCGGCTCGAAGCCCGGGAGGAAGCCGCGCGCCCAACCTCCCCGCGGCCCGTCGAGGCGGGGCGCGACCGGGAGCGGCATCGGCACGACGTTGGTCGGCGGCGGGGGCGGCTCCGGCGTCACGGCCCCCTCGGGCACGGGGTCGTAGAGCCGCACACCGGAGGTGAGCTTGAGCCCCGCGGGCGGGACGTCCACGTCGAACGCGTTGCTGTCACGTCCGAGGCGGCGGAGCTTCGACGTGGGGATCAGCACCTCGGTGACGTCGGAGCGGAAGACCCTGAGCCGCTCGAAGTCGCCGGCTACGGCGGGCCACGCGGCGCCCAGGATCACGCGATGTGGCAGGCGCGCCCGCCGTTGGACCACGAGTACGCCGCGGCCTCCGCGGTGCTGCACCGGGAACTCCGCCGACCACGTCCGCTTCCCGCGCCCCTCGTCCGTGAGGAGGCCGACCTCCGTGGGCTCGGCTACGTCGTCCGCGGGTAGGATCGCCGCGGAGACCACGCGGTCCTTTCCGACCAGCTTCATGCCGCGCACGCCGCCGGCCGCGCGTCCCTGAACCGGGATCTCGTCCAGCGGGAAGCGGATGCCGTTGCCTTCTCGCGTGACGAGCAGGAGGTGCGCGCCCGCCGGCGCGAGCAGGACCGCGAGCAGCTCGTCGTCTTCGCCCACCTTGGTGGCCAGGACGCCTGTGGTCCGCTGGGACATCAGCTCTTTGAGCGCCGTGCGCTTCACTGAGCCTTGGCGTGTGACGAAGACCACCTCGGCGTCTCCCTCGAAGTCGGTGACGCCGAGCTCCGGCGGTCCGAGCGCCGTAGGAGCGCGCTGCGCGAAGACCGCGACGACGCGGTCGTCTTTCTCGACCTGCACCACGTTGACGAGCGCTGTGCCTGGCTCCGACCACTTGTGCTCGGGGAGCTGGTGGACGGGCAGCGTGTAAGCCTTGCCTTGCGCGGTGAGCCACAGCAGCCGGTGCAGCGTGTTGGTGTCGAGACGCCAGCGGAGATGGTCGCCGTCGCGCAGGCCCGGCGCGCCCTTCTCGGCTTGGGCCTGGGTGCTGCGCTTGATGTAGCCACCCGCGGAGAGGCCCACGACGACATCTTGGGCCTTGACGGTGACCGCGACCGCGATCGCCTTCGTGGAGACCTCGGCCTCCGGCGCCGCGACGATGATCTCGGTGCGGCGGGCGTCGGCGTACTGAGCGCGCACGGCCATGAGCTCGCTCACGATGGTCTCGTCGAGCACCTCGGGGCTGGCGAGGATCCGCTGGAGCTTCTTGATCAGGGCCTGCAGCTCGGACTGCTCCTTGCGGAGGTCGAGGATCTGGAGGTTGGTGAGGCGGTGGAGTCGGAGATCCAGGATCTCCTTTGTCTGCTCGTCGCTGAACGCGAAGCGCGCCACGAGGTTCTTGTGGGCGTCGGCGCGGTCCTTCGAGCCGCGGATCGTGGCGATGACCTCGTCGAGGAGGTCGATCGCCTTGATGAGCCCCTCTACGAGGTGGAGCCGCTCTTCCGCGCGCCTCAGGTCGAAGCGGGAACGCCGCGTGACCACCTCGCGCTGGTGGGCCAGATAAGCGCGGAGCATCTCGAGGAGCCCCAGCGTCTCCGGCGTGCGATCCACGATCGCCACCATCAGGAAGTGGCGATACACCTGCAGCTCGGTCTTCTTGTAGAGGAACGCCAGGACCGGCTCTGCCTCGACGCCCTTCTGCAGATCGATGACGACCCGGAGCCCCTCGCGATCCGTTTCGTCACGGACGTCCGAGATCCCCTGGACCACCTTCTCCGTCTTGAGGCGCTCGATCTCCTTCACGAGCTCGGCCTTGATGACGCCGTACGGGAGCTCGGTGATCACGACCTGCGCGCGGCCGTCTCGCAGCGTCTCGATGCGCGTGCGCGCTCTGAGCGTGCAGCGCCCCCGTCCGGTGGTGTAGGCGTCTTCCAGGGTGTCGGTGCCTACGAGCAGGCCGCCGGTGGGGAAGTCTGGTCCGCGCACATACTGCATGGCGCCGCGCAGATCGAGCGCCGGGTTCTTGATCAGCGCGACCAACGCGTCGATGCACTCGCCCATGTTGTGCGGCGGGATCTCCGTGGCGAAGCCCGTGGAGACGCCGCTGGTCCCGTTGACGAGCAGGCTCGGGAAACGCGCCGGCAGTACGATCGGCTCCACGGTGGTGTCGTCGTAGTTCGGCTGGTAGTCCACCGTGTCCTGGTCGAGGCCGGCGAGCAGCTGACTCGAGATACCCGCGAGGCGGGCCTCCGTGTAGCGCATGGCGGCCGGCGGATCATCGTCCAGCGAGCCGAAGTTGCCCTGTCCATCGATCAGCGGCGCCCGCATCTTCCAGTCTTGCGCCATTCGGACGAGCGCCTCGTAGATCGAGGAGTCTCCGTGGGGGTGGTAGCTACCCATCACCTCGCCGATGGTCTTGGCGCACTTGCGGTAGGCCTTGTCGTGCGTGTTGCCGGCCAGGTGCATGGCGTAGAGGATGCGTCGCTGCACGGGCTTCAGCCCGTCGCGGACGTCCGGGATCGCGCGCGCCAGGATCGTGGTCTTCGCGTAGCGACCGAAGGCTAGCCCCAGCTCGGACTCGAGCGAGGCGTCGATGATCCGCAGGGAGTCGCTCATGCCGCCACCTCTGCCTCGAGGCGCTCAGCCAGCTCGAGCTCTTCCGCGTCTGGGCCAAAGGGCACGTTCTCGACGATCCAGTTGCGCCGGGTGTCTGCCGCGTCGCCCATGAGCAGCGACACGGCGCGCTCCGCCGCGGCGGCGTCGTCGATCTCGACGCGGACGAGGAGGCGGGTCTCGGGGTTCATCGTGGTCTCCCACAGCTCGGAGGGGTTCATCTCGCCGAGGCCCTTGAAGCGCGTGACCTCCACCGCGCTGCGTGACGACTTCGTGAGCTTGCCCAGCTCGTCCTTCGTCCACGCGTACCGTTTGTCCTGCTTCTTCTTCCCGATCGTGACCTTGTAGAGCGGCGGCTGCGCCAGGAAGACCCGGCCCTGGGTGACCAGGTCCCGCATGAAGCGGTAGAAGAATGTGAGCAGGAGACACCGGATATGTGCGCCGTCGTCGTCGGCGTCCGAGAGGATGACCACCCGCCCGTACTGCGCGTCGGCTATGGTGAAGTCGCTGCCGACGCCCGCCCCGATCGACTGGATGATGCTCATGATCTCCTTGTTCGCCAGGACCTTGGAGAGGGCCGCGCGCTCCGTGTTGAGCGGCTTGCCGCGGAGCGGGAGGATGGCCTGCGTGTGCCGGTCGCGCGCCTGCTTGGCGGAGCCTCCGGCGCTGTCGCCCTCGACCAGAAAGAGCTCGCGCTCGGCGGGATCGCGGCTGGCGCAGCGGGTGAGCTTGCCACCCAGAGAGGTGCGCCCGGCGGAGCTCTTCCCCTGGCGGACGGCCTCGCGTGCCTCACGAGCGGCGGCGCGTGCGGCCGCGGCTTTGCAGGCCTTGTCGAGGATCTCCCGGGCGTGATCCGGGTTCTCTTCGAGGAACCGCTCGAGGTGCTTCGACACGACGGACTCGACGGCGGCGCGCGCCTCCGGGTTGCCCAGCTTCGTCTTGGTCTGACCCTCGAACTCCGTGTTCTGCATGCGAATGGAGATGACGGCCGTCATGCCCTCGCGGAGGTCCTCGCCCGTGAGGTTGTCTTTCTTCTTCCAGACCTCGAGCTTCCGCGCGTACTCGTTCATTAGGCGAGTATGTGCGGAGCGGAAGCCGGTCTCGTGGGTGCCGCCTTCGACCGTGGAGATGCAGTTGACGAAGGACGACACGCTCTCCGAGTAGTCCGTGTGGTACTGGAAGCAGACCTCCGCTTCGATGCCTTCGACTGTGTCTTTGAAGTGCACGCGCGGCCCCACAGTCTGCCGGCCCTCGTTCAAGTACCCGACGAACTCGCGGAGCCCGCCTTCGAACTTGTACTCGGCCTGGTTGTTCTCGCCCGAGCCCTCGCGCTTGTCGGCGATGCGGATGCACAACCCGGCGTTGAGGAACGCGAGCTCTCGCAAGCGCGACGCGAGCGTCTCGTAGCTGAAGATCGTGGTGGCGAAGATCGTGGGGTCTGGCTGGAAGCGCACCCGCGTCCCGCGTTTGCGGGTGGGGCCGCCCTCGGCGAGCGGCGCTACTGGCGTGCCCCGCTCGAAGCGCTGTGTCCAGGTCTTGCCCTGTCGCCACACCTCGAGCTCGAGGAAGGTGGAGAGCGCGTTCACGACCGACGCGCCCACGCCGTGGAGGCCGCCGGAGAC
>SXOO01000177.1 GCA_005776725.1 Pseudomonadota bacterium
ACGCCGCCGATCCCGACCCCGCCCGAGAGGTGCACGCCGCGACCGATCTGCGCACAGCTGCCCACGGTGGCCCACGTGTCGACCATGGTCCCGGCCCCGACCCGAGCCCCCACGTTCACGAAGCCCGGCATGACAATCGCTCCGGGCTCGAGGTAGGCCCCATACCGGACCACGCCGGGCGGCACGACCCGGATCCCCTCGAGGCGCGTCTTCGTGGGCATGAGGTCGCGGAAGCGGAGGTCTCCCGCCTCGATGTCACGGGGCGAGTGCAGCCGGAAGTACAGCAGAATCGCCTGCTTGACCCAGGCGTTCACCCGCCAGCCGTCGGCCGTGGGCTCGGCCACGCGGAGCGCGCCTTGGTCCAGGTCTTCCAGCACCGACAGGACCGCTTCACGCGCTTCGGGGAGGCGCTCGCGGTCGGCATAGGCGGTGGTGATGAGGACCTCTCTCGGGTCCGAGCTCACGTTCGACAACAACAGAACCCCCAGTATCCGCTGGTAAACACGTCGCTCGGGGCGGCGTTGACCTCACTGCCGCCGTTGCCCGTGCCCCCACAGCCGTAGTTGTAGAAGTTGCCGACCTCCTGGCCGTTGACCGTGGCCTGGCCCGGTCGGCCCCAGATCGACACTTCAGCGTCGCAGACCTGCCCGTTCTGGCTGCAGATCTCGCTGCAGGTGAGGCCGCTGGCGTTGTTTCGCACACGCACCGTGTTGCCGCAGCAGCCGGTGCCGCCGCTGCTGGTAGAGCCCCGGCACGCGGCCGCGGCCGCGGTGTGGAGCAGCATCCACCCGAGCGCCGTGTCCGGAGCGGTGTTCGCGGTGGAGCACACCGGCGCGCCGGCGGCGTCAGTGCCCGTGACCACGGCGCCCACGGGGCACGCCTTGTTCGACAACGCGAAGTTGGCGCCGCTGTAGGTGGTGTTGTCGTCGCCGTCCGCGAGGCCCTGCGGCACGCCTGCGAGCTGGTCCCAGTGCCCCGTGGTGGCGATGGCCGCGAGCGTGGGCTCGTTGGTGAGCGACTCCCACGTCCCCGCCGTGGCCACCTCGGCGAGGGTGGGCTTGCCGGTGAGGGCGTCCCACGTCCCCGCCGTGGCGACCGGCGCGAGCGAGACGAACTTCACGTAGCCGAGGGAGCCCAGCGCCCCGTCGAGGGAGTCGAGATCGAGGTGGGTCGCTGTCACGCAGCCTGTGCACCCGAGTCGCCCGGCGGCCAGGGCGTACGCGGTGGACACCACGGGCTGCCGAGGCAGCGGGGGATCCGCGTCGACCTGGACCTGGACCCACCGGACGGTGCCGGCCTCGAAGGGCGCCATGGGGAGAGCCACGTCGCCGCCGAGCTCCACCGAGAAGCGGCCTTCAACGGCGTTGACCGGGTGAACCTCTTTCCAGAGTTGGGTGCCCTGCGCGGGCGCGTCCCAGAGGGTGACCGAGACCGTGTAGATCCCGTCGGGCGCGGGGAGCCCCGCTGCGTTGCCCAAGAAGCCCTGCACCGCGAGTTGGTCCGGGAGTGCCGCAAGGGCGGTCCCTGAGAGAAGGCAGAGGGCGAGGACGCGCATGGGGCTCCCTGTGGCGAGGAGGGTCAGGGAACCGGGTAGCTGCAGGTCCCCGGCGTGGCGTGGCAGAAGCCATTGACGCAGATCCCGTCGCAGTCAGCCGACGCGAGGCAGCTGCGGCGTGTGCAGCTGCCCCCCTTGCAGTCGAAGCCGGTGGGGCAGTCGGCAGTGGCGGTGCACTCGGACGCCGCGCAGTGTCCGTCGTTGCCGCAGGACTCGCCCTCGGCGCATCCGGTCTGGTTGCAGTCCGGCTTGCAGATCGTGGCCGAGGAGCAGAGGCAGTCGGAGACCGTGCTCTCGAGGCACACGTTGCCTGCACCACACTGGGCGTCGCTGGTGCAGGTCTCGACCTCCCACATGCAGATCCCGCAGCCCATCGAGGCGCCGGGGCTCAGGCAGTACTGGCCGCCGCTGCACTCCTTCTCGGCCGAGCACCCGTTGGCGCCGGCGCTCTTGCAGGTGCCGCCGTCGCACCACGCGACGAAGTCGGTGAGGAACCAGCCCACGCTGCCGTCGTCGGCCTTGGTCTGGTACTGCGCACAGCCGCACTTCGGGTACTGGTCCTGGCAGATCGCCTCGGCAGCCTCGAAAGACGGCACGGCGTCTTTCGAGATGCCCCAGGCCACGAGGGTGCCGCAGCAGTTGATCTGGTGCAGGACCACCGCGCAGTCGTCGTCGGTGCCACAGGCATCCGCCGGCTCCGGGAAGCTCACGGGGCCGCCTGCAGCGCACTCGACCGGGGGCGGGCACGCCATCTCGGTGCAGCCCGCCTCGGCCTTCTTGCCTGAGTCGGGACAATAGCAGGTGTTGCAGCCGTCCGATGCGGGGAAGGAATCGCCCGGAGTGCAGGTGTCCGGCGGTGGGCAGGCGATCTTGGTGCAGCCGGCGTCCTCTTTCTTCCCCGAGTCCGGGCAGTAACAGGTGTTGCACCCGTCGTCGGCCTTGAACGACTCACCGGGCACGCACGTCTCCGGCGGGGGACAGGCGATCAGCGTGCAGGCGGCGCCCTCCTTCAGCCCGGACGCGGGACAGGTGCACGTGTTGCAGCCGTCGTCGGCCAGGAAGCTCTCGCCAGGAGCGCACTTCCCGGGTGGTGGGCACCCGATCTTGGTGCAGGCCGCGCCCTCCTTCAGCCCGGTCTCGGGGCACATGCAGGTGTTGCAGCCGTCGTCGGCGGGGAACGACTCACCGGGGATGCAGGTCTCAGGGGGCGGGCACCCCTTCTCGGTGCAGGCGGCCTCGGCCTTCTTGCCGGACTCCGGGCACACGCAGCTGTTGCAGCCGTCGGCGGCGGGGAACGTGTCGCCTGGGACGCAGGTCTCAGGGGGCGGGCACGCGATCTTGGTGCAGCCGGCCTCGGCCCTCTTCCCGGAATCCGGGCACACGCACGTGTTGCAGCCGTCGTCGGCCGGGAACGACTCACCGGGGATGCAGGTCTCAGGGGGCGGGCACGCTTTCTCGGTGCAGCCGGCCTCGGCCTTGATACCGGAGTCCGGACAGACGCAGCTGTTGCAGCCGTCATCGGCGAGGAACGTCTCACCGGGGACGCAGGTGTCGGGCGGGATGCAGGGCATGAGCGTGCACATCGCCTCGGCCTTCTTCCCCGAGTCGCCGCAGGTGCACGTGTTGCAGCCGTCGTCGGCCGGGAAGGTCTCGCCCGGGGCACAAGCGTCAGGGTCGACACACGCCATCTCGGTGCACGCCGCGTCCGTCTTCTTGCCCGAAGGCGGGCACTCGCAGGTGTTGCAACCGTCAGCGGCGGTAAAGGTCTCGCCGGGCGTGCACTCCGGGGGCTCGCACGCCTTGGCCGTGCAGGCGGCCTCGGCCACCTTGCCGGAGAGCGGGCAGGCGCACGTGTTACAGCCGTCGTCGGACGCGAAGGTGTCGCCCGGAACGCAGGACTGGTCGGTCCCGCCGCAGACGAGCCCCGTACCGGCGACGTTGTCCGAGCAGGTTGCCGAGCCACACGCTACCGTCCCAAGACACTCGCAGCTGAGCTTGCCGCCGCAGGCATCGGGGAGGTCGACGCACTTGGTGGTGCCGTCTGGTGTGATGCAGGCCGCGCCGTCTTTGCAAGCGTCGGCGTTGATCCCACAAGTGAGATACGCCGAGGTGGAGCCGCCCGTCCCGGGCGAGTCGCCCGCCTTGGTGCTGGACTCGCAACCCAACGCCACCACCGCTGTGGTCCAAAGGAGCGCGCGTGAGCGTCTAAGGACGCCGGCTGGTGAGGGAGAACCTGGGAGAATTCGCGATTTGTCGAACATGGACCGTCTCCGGTCGTGAGCCAAGTGGCACTCTAGGCGCTGGGGCGCTCCGAGTCCACGCCGACGAGCCGCGGCGAGGGAAGGAGCGCAGCGCACGAGAGGACACCCAGCGCCCGAGGAGCAGCCATGACCGCCGAACAGTCCCCTGCCCCGTCCCGCGAGACCTCCCCCGTCGCGTATCTCGGCACCGGGCTCCTCGGCGCGGCCATGGTGGAGGCGATGCTGGGCCGCAACGTCCCCGTCACGGTGTGGAACCGGTCGCGTGCCAAGGCGGAGCGGCTCGCCGGGTTGGGCGCGCAGCTCGCCGAAACGCCGGCCGCCGCTGTCGCCGGGGCTAGCCGGGTGCACCTGTGCCTGTCGGCGGACGCCGCCGTCGACTCCGTGCTGGAGGCGCTGCTGGGCCAAGGCGCCCCCACCTGCCCGGTGATCGATCACTCCACGTGCGCCCCCGCCGGGGTCGTGGCGCGGGCGCAGCGCATGGCAGACAGCGGCGTCCGCTTCCTACACGCGCCGGTGTTCATGAGCCCGCGGGAGGCCCGGGACGTCACCGGGGTCGTGCTGGTGTCGGGCGATCCTGCCCTCTTCGCCGAGGTGCAGCCCGCGCTCGAGCCGATGGCGTTGAAGGTGCTGTATGCCGGAGAGCGCCCCGACGCCGCCGCGTCCTTGAAGTTGCTCGGAAACGCCCTCGGCATCGGTCTCGTCACGGTGCTGGCCGATGTGCTCACGCTCTCCCGCACCCTCGATCTGCCGTACGAGTCGCTCACCGCGCTGCTGGACGCCTTCAACCCGATGGCCCGGGCGCGCGTCCGCCTCAACCGCATGCAGAGCGGCGACTTCTCGCCGAGCTTCACGCTGGAGATGGCCCGGAAGGACGTGGGCCTCATGCTGTCGGCCGGACCCGAGAGCGGGCTGCCGATCCTCGAGGCCGTGGCGGCGCGCATGGACCGCCGGTTGGCCGAGGGCCTCGCCCTGGTGGACTACGGCATCATCGCGAGCCCCGCCTCGAGTAAGTAGCCGCCCCAGAGCTTGAAACGCGTGCGCGATTAACCGCGGGTCGTTACGCACGTCCTGTGACGCTCCAGTGAAACACCATCGCAACACAAGCTGGCCAGAGCCGCCTGCGGAGGCCCTCCGGAGGGTTGGCCCGACCCTTGCTCAGGAGTTGGCGCGTTCACTCGGCGAATCGCCGGGCGACGAAGGCGGGTAGACCATGGACATTCTCGGTTCCTTTCTCTTCCTCGGGCTCTGGGTAGCGGTCCAGGAGTGGGTGCTGCCGAAGCTCGGCGTCGCGACGTGAGCGGTGCCACAGCCGCGCCGGTCGGCGCGCCCGGATGGCAGAGACTCTGGCTGCGGCGTACCGCAGCAGGGGGTCGGCGGGATGCATGGCCAACACCCGCCCGGTGATCACGAGTGCCATTCACGAACCTCCGCGACGCGCCCACGAGGGCGGACGAGCGGGGGTGAGACGTCCCGGCCCCACCCCCGACCAAGCCCGTGGACGTTAGGCACGTAAACCGTAGGTCAAACAGGGGGCCGGAGAGTCAGACCACAGAGCGTCAGTGCTTGTGACGCCCGTCAAGACCGCGGGCCGCGCGGCTAGGCGAAACAGGCCTCGAGCAAAATGTACACCGTAGCGCTCGTTTTTCGCTTGCTGCGGCCCTGGCTACGCCCCATACTGGCTTCATGCCCGACCGGTACAGCAGCCGCGACCTGATAACGCTCCTCGAGGCGGATGGCTGGACGCGGGTCCGCCAAGCGAGGTCGCATGTGCAGTTCCGGCATCCGCGCAAGCCAGGCTTGGTCACGGTTCCTCACCCCAAGAAGGATCTTCCGGTGAAGACCTCTCGGTCGGTCCTTCGACAAGCCGGTCTGCTGTAGCGGGTCGGAGAGGATACATGGCGCCCCCAACTTGGGCGCCGGAGATACAGAGAGGCGCCCCCACCTTGGGCGCCGGAGATCAGAGGCGCTCCCCCCGGGGAGCGGGAAGGGATACAAAAATGGAGTACTTCGCAATCATCCGGCGTGACGATGGCTCCGATTTCGGAGTTGAGTTCCCCGATCTGCCGGGCTGCGTCTCTGCCGGTCGGTCGCTCTACGAGGCGTTGTTGATGGGCAGCGAGGCCCTAGCCCTTCACCTTCACGGGCTCGCGGAAGACGGCGAGGCTATCCCGGCCGCCCGCCTCCTCGAAGCGGTTGAGGCTACCGGCGGTGACGTGGTGGCGGTGGTGGCCTTGGCGCCTGCCCAGGGGATCACGGTCGAGCGCGTGAGCGGGCCGACCGGAGCCGCGGTCGAACTGGCCCAACTGGTCGAGCTGCTGCCCGACTCGCGGCCGGCCGTGGCCAGTTGCCTGGGGGTGTCCGAGTCCACGCTTCGGGGCTGGCTCCGTGCGGCGAGCGGCGCCGTCGTCTCGCGCCGGCATTCGGGCGGGACGCCGCCTGGGCCGCACGTCATCGCGACGGCTCGCGGGCTGGTGCAACGGCACGCGGCGGAGTGCCTGCAAGCTGCGAGGGCGCGCTAAACCTCCTGGGGGGCAGGAGCCACTAGCGCGCGTGCTCCGCGTCGAGCCGCGCCAGCGGTGCGGCGTGCGGCACCTACCATCCGGCACTCTCAGTCCGCCTGGGCCTTGGTGGGGACCCTACTGGCCCCCGGAGCTAGCTCCAGTAAGGTCCTCTTCGCGGACCCCAGAAACGCGAAAGCCCCGCCGGGGCGGGGCTTTGCAGAGTACGCGCGACAGGAGTCGAACCTGTGACCTTC
>SXOO01000178.1 GCA_005776725.1 Pseudomonadota bacterium
ACGAGATCGGCGACATCAGCCCCAAGACCCAGGTCACGCTCCTCCGCGTGCTCCAGAGCGGCGAGCTTCGCCGTGTGGGTGGCACCGAGGTCGTCCGGGTCGACGTCCGCGTCATCTCGGCCACCCACCGCGATCTCGACGCGATGGTGCAGTCGGGCCAGTTCCGACTGGACCTGCTCTATCGGCTGCGCGGCGTCGAGATCAACGTTCCCGCGCTGCGGGAGCGCGGTCGCGCGGATTTAGACGCGCTGTCCGCCCACGTCCTCTCCCGACTCGGGGACGAGCACGGTTGCGCGGCTACGCTGGAGCCGGCCGCGGCGGAGCTTCTGGCGGGATACTCCTGGCCCGGCAACGTGCGCGAGCTCGAGAACGTGCTGCGCAGCGCCTACTTCTTCGCGCAAGAGCGGCTCGTACGCTCCGTGCGCCAGCGGGTAATCACCGCTGAAGACCTGCGCACCTACACCACCCTTCGGCACGCAGTAGCCGAGCCGCAGTCGTTCACTGAGGTGGTGTCCACGCTCGATCCCACCCTCGGATCCACGGGTGCGCTCCCAGCGGGTTTCGACCTGAACGAAACCAAGCGACTCATCGAAATACGCTGCATCGAGCGCGCGCTCGAGCAAGCGGGGGGCAACATCTCCCACGCTGCGCAGCTCCTCGGTCTCAAGCGGCCCCGCCTGTCGCAGAAGATCAAGGAATACGGCCTCAAGGAGCCGGGTTCATCCGGCATTGATGGTGAATGAAATGACACGCCTCAAACTACCTCTCGCGTTCGTGCTCGCGTTCGCCGGCTGCGCCGCGGTCGCTGAGACCGACTCCGATCGGGCATCCGAGCTCGAGGTCAACGCCCTGCAGGCCGCTGAGGGGCTCGAGGCCACCTCGGATGGCGTCACCGACGTCGAGTCGGCGCTCGAAGCGGCGTCCGGCGGGACCGACGAGCCCGGCGCGTGGGTGGGAGCGGCAGCTGCCGCTGCTCAGAAGCCCACTTGCACCCAGACCGGCGCTATCGCCTGCTCACCGCGCTCCACGGGCACCGGGGTCTCCCACGGTAGCCCGCAGCCCATCGACCCGTCCCCGGCCGCCGCACGCGACATTGATCCCCGACGCTGAGGTGCAATGAGCCTGGAGCTCCTCGGAATCCTCGCCGCGGCCATTGGCGGCGGGGTCATCCTCAACGTCATGCCGTGCGTCCTGCCGGTTCTCACCCTCAAGATCCACCACATCATCGCGCAGGCGGAGGGCGATAGCCTCGACGACGCCGGGCGCCGCGCGCACTGGGCGGCCTCCAGGCGCGAAGCGCTCTACTACACCGTGGGCGTCCTGCTGGTGTTCATCGCCCTTGCTACGCTGGCCCTCGTCTTCAAGCTCAAGTGGGGACAGCAGTTCCAGCAGCCGCACTTCACGGCGGGCCTGGCCATCCTCATGGTCGTGATGGGGCTCAACGCGCTCGGCGTCTTCGAGATCACCGTCGGCATGAGCGGCGCGGGGCACTCGGGCGCCCTCGGGGCGATCTTCAACGGGGTAGTGGCCGCGATCATGTCCACCCCATGTTCAGCGCCGGGCGTCTCGCTGGCTGTTCCGTATGCGCTCGCCGACACAACGCCCGGCTGGCAGACCTTCGTGGTCTTCTCGGCGATCGGGCTGGGACTCGCGCTGCCGTTCGTCCTCGTTGCCTGGTTCCCGCGGCTCGCCAAGGTCCTCCCCCGACCCGGCGCCTGGATGGAGACCTTCAAGCACCTCATGGGGTTCACCCTCCTCGCGGCGGCGCTTTGGCTCTTCGGCACCTTGATGCACCAGGTCTCGGCCGACAGCGCGTTCTGGTTCCTGGGTTTTCTGCTGCTAGTGGCCGTCGGACTCTGGGCGGTGGGGCGGTTCGCGGGGCTCCATCACGAGCCGGCGCAGCGCTGGTTGGTCCGCCTGGTCGTGCTCGTGGCGGTTGGATCGGCCGGCTGGGCCCGAGGCATGCGCTTCGAAGCGCGCGCGGCCACCGTGGATGGCGCCACCACCTCGGCGACCCACTCGGCGGTCAAAGACGGCCGGATCAACTGGATGGCCTTCACCCCCGATCGCGTTGAGGTCCATCGCCGGCGCAAGCAGCCCGTTTTCGTGGACTACACGGCCGAGTGGTGCGCCAACTGCAAGGCCAACGAGCGGCTCGTGCTCGAGACCGACCGCGTCCGCTCGGCGCTGGTCTCCACCGGTGTCCTCCCCATGAAGGCGGACTGGACCAACGAAGATGAGCTCATCGGCTCGTGGTTGGAGACGCTGGGTCGGAGTGAGATCCCCGCCTACGCCATCTACTTCCCGGACGGGTCCCACGACCTCCTCCCGGTGGTGATCACCCCCGACATGGTGGTCGCTCGGCTGGAGGCGGCTGCAGCGCGTTATCCGGAGTCTGGCTTTCTCAGCCTCGAGGATGCCTGCCTCGCGGGCTCCGATCCGGTCGTCGCGTCTCCCTGACGGTACTCTCTTCGCTGCTCCGCGGTGCGATAGAGCCCCACCCGCGTTGACTCCGGCAGCGTCACCTTGTTAGCCTAGCCTCCATCGCAGAAAATCCCTGGGCTCGGGCTCAGGCGGGAGGCTCGCGTGCGCATCCAAGTTGAGGGAGTCCGTTTGGTCGCAGTGGCCGCGTTGTTCGCGGTCGTGGCGTGTGGTGAGGACTCCGGAACTACTGGGAGCATCGTGTCCGGGGACGCCATCGTGAACGGCGACACGGGACCGAAGGACGACATCGGCAACGACGAAGCCGACACCACCCCCGGACCTGGCGCGGACACCAGTGTGACGGACGTCGGCCCTTCCGATGGCTGCACTCCGTCGTGGTTCGGCTCGAATTGCACCGACCACGGGCAGTGCGCGGGCGGCGCCACCGAGTGCCTCGGCGTCGAGGGCTTCTGCGTCGACGGCACCTGCACGATGAGCTGCATCGAGACTTGTCCCACCGGCTACGGCTGCCAGGCCAACGCGCAGCTCGGACCGGACAGCCCCTCGGTCTGCATGCCGGAGGCGGAGGTCAACTGTGACGAGTGCGAGACGGACGCAGACTGCGCCGTAGAGGGAGCGCGCTGCATCCAGATCGGCTTCGAGGGCGGCCTCGCAGACCTGCGATGCGCCATGGACTGCAGTCAGGGGCAGCCCTGCGGTGACGACTACCAGTGCGTCACTCAGCCGGGCGATGCGGGCAACGCGAGCCAGCTGTGCGTGCCCAAGACCGATAGCTGCATCTGCATCGGCGACATCGACGGGACCGAGCAGGACTGTTCGAAGTCGGCAGAGGGCATCGGGACCTGTTACGGCAAGCAGATCTGCGAGGGCGAGAACGGCTGGGGCGCTTGCTCCGCCCAGGAGCCCGCCGCGGAGACCTGCAACGGCACCGACGACGACTGCGATGGCAAGAAGGACGAGGCGGAGGACCTGTCTCTCGGGCCGTGCTCCGTCACCAACGACTTTGGCACGTGCGATGGCACGAAGGCCTGCACGGACGGCTCCGAGGTGTGCACCGCCAAGAGCCCCGGCGCGGAGTCCTGTAACGGCGAGGACGACGACTGCGACGGCGCCGTGGACGAGGACATGGCCGACGCCGATGAAGACGGGACCTGCGACGACCAGGACAGCGACGACGACGGCGACCTGGTGCCGGACGCCACCGACAACTGCGACTACGCAGCCAACTCCGATCAGGCGGACTCGGACAAGGACGGCATCGGCGACGCGTGCGAAGACGACTGCGACTCGGACGACGTGCCGGACGCGAGCGACAACTGCAAGTGCGAGCCCAACGCCGACCAGAAGGACTTCGACAAGGACCTGCTCGGCGACGTTTGTGACGCCGACAAGGACAACGACGGCAAGGAGCCCCCGTCCGACTGCAACGACTTCGACGCGTCCACCTACACGGGCGCCACCGAGCTCTGCGACGGGTATGACAACACCTGCAACAACCTCATCGACGAGGGCTTCATCGACTCCGACAACGATCAGTCAAAGGACTGCATCGACACGGACGACGACAACGACGGCGCGGCAGACGCAGACGACTGCGCGCCCACGGATCCCACGATCTCGTCCGGCGCCACCGAGGTATGCAACGGCGTCGACGACGACTGCGACACCGAGATCGATGAGGGCTTCGCCGACACCGACGACGACGGGACCTGCGACGACATCGACCCCGACACCGACGGCGACCAGTTCGACAACGAGCAGGACAACTGCCCCAACGTGTCCAACCCGGATCAGGCCAACAACGACAACGACGCCTTCGGCGACCTCTGCGACACGGACGACGACAACGACAAGGTGATCGACCCGGACGATAACTGCGCCAACATCGCCAACCAGGACCAGACCAACCTCGATGGTGACGCGCTCGGCGACGCCTGCGACAAGGACGACGATGGCGACGGCAAGGACGAGGGCTCCGGCTCCGACTGCAACGACAAGGACCCTGCCATCTACTTTGGCGCCGCCGAGGTGTGCGACGACAAGGACAACGGTTGCAACGGCAGCATCGACGAGGGCTTCCCGGACACGGACGGTGACCAGAAGAAGGACTGCGTGGACGCGGATGACGACGGAGACACCTATCCCGACTCGCAGGACTGCGAGCCGCTGAACGCGTCGATCAACCCCGAGGCTGTGGAGGCCTGTGACGGCTTCGACAACAACTGCAACCTGGAGATCGACGAGGACTGCCCGCCCACCTCGGTGCAGTTGATCTTCCCGAGCGCCGTCGTCACTGGCACCACCGCTAGCGGGCTCAAGGCCACGATTACGATCGGCATGCCTGGTGTCGTTGGCACGTCCGCCCCGAGCGGCGGCAGCGGGTATCAGGTCGATTGGGGCTTCTACTACACGCTCCCGTAGCCTGATCGCGAGGTCGGGCTCTCCCGGCCGGGCGTCGTTCTAGCCCGCCGCCGCCTGCAACGTGCACGCAAGCGCCACCAGTACTGCACCCGGCAAGGTCATCCTCGCCGGCGAGCACTTCGCCGTCTATCGCCGCCCCGCGATCGCCTTGCCGTTGGAGTCCGTCTCCACCACGGTCGAGGTGAGGCCCGGCCCCCACGATCTCCTGGTCACGCAGCTCGAACCCGGCGACCACGCTCGCGCTTTCGCTCTGGTCCGCCTGGCGCGGTCTCGCGTGCCCGGATGGGCAGACCAACCCGTAGAAGTTCGCGTTGCGGGCTCGGTACCTGTGGGAATGGGGCTCGGCTCATCGGCCGCGTTCGCCGTGGCGCTGACCCGGGCGCTCGCCGTCGCTGCGGGTCACGACTGGGACGCCGAGGCGGTACGCACCGTGGCGCACGAGCTCGAGTGCCAGGTGCATGGTTCCCCTTCGGGCCTCGACGACACCGTCATCGCCCACGCCACGCCCGTACTGTTCCGCCGAGGCGAACCGCCCCGACCTCTGCGCGCGGGAGGGCCGCTGCACTTCGTGCTCGGCTCGGTGGGCTACGCAGGCTCCACCTATGAGGCGGTGGCGGGCGTGCGGCGCCTCGCCGAGGCACGCCCGGATTGGTTCGCTGGCGTGCTGGATCAGGCCGAGCGCGAGGTCACCGCGGTGGTCGAGGCTTTCGAGGCAGGCGACGCCGCCGCGCTCGGCCCGCACCTCGACGCCGTGCACGCGCTGCTCGCTGACATTCAGGTGTCTTGCCCCGACCTCGAGCGGCTCGTGACGGCCGCTCGCGACGCCGGGGCGCTTGGCGCAAAGCTCGTGGGCGCCGGCTGCGGTGGCTTCATGCTGGCGCTCACGGATGGGCCGCGCCAGTCAGTCGTAGCCGACGCGCTGCGCCGCGCTGGCGCGGAGCCCGTCTTCGTACTGTCGATCAAAGGACCGAACCCATGAGAGCCACGGCCACAGCCAACGCAAACATCGCCCTCGTCAAGTACTGGGGGAAGCGCGACCCGGCGCTCAACCTCCCGGCGCGGGGGAGCCTCAGCGTGACCCTCGAGGGGCTCACCACCACCACCACGGTCGAGCTCCAGTCAGAGCGGGGCGCCGTGGACCAACTCAGGCTGGGCGGAGAGCTCGCTGACGCCGAGGTCCTGGCCAAGGCGCTGCGGGTCATCGAGCCGATCCGCGCGCTCACTGGGAGGTCGGAGCGCGTCTCCATGACCTCGGAGAACTCGTTCCCCACTGGCGCGGGCCTGGCTTCCTCCGCCTCGGGGTTGGCCGCCCTCACGGTGGCTGCCGCTGGGGCGTTCGGGCTCGAGGCTTCACCCACCGAGCTCTCGAGGCTCGCCCGGGTCGGGTCCGGCTCGGCGTGCCGGAGCCTCTTCGGCGGGTTCGTCGAGTGGCACGCGGGCGCCAGGGAGGACGGCCTCGACTCCTTCGCTTCACCCTTGTACCCCCCCGAGCACTGGGACCTCGCGGTGGTGGTCGCGGTGGTCTCTCCCGGCAAGAAGGCGGTGGGCAGCACCAACGGTATGACCCACACGCGCCTCACCAGCCCTTTCCACGAGCCGTTCCTCGCGTCCGTCGACGGGGACCTCGCGGCTGCGAAGGAGGCGATCCAAGCGCGAGACTTCGGTGCGTTGGCCCGCGTGGCGCAACGCTCGTCCTTGCGGATGCACGCCGCCATGCAGGCCGCCGATCCCGCGCTCATCTATCTGAACCCCGAGAGCTGGACCGTGATCCAGCGGGTTCAGGCGCTCGCCAGAGACGGCGTCCCGGCGTTCTTCACCGCCGATGCCGGGCCCAACATCAAGGTGTTCTGCGAAGCCAGCGCGCTCCAGACCGTTCGAGACGCCGTCGCCGAGCTGCGAGAGGTTCGTCGAATCGTCGTGGCCCGACCGGGTGGCGCGGCGGCCCTCGTCGCCGCGTGAAGCGACGGTGGGCCATCCCGGGCAAGGTCATGCTCGCCGGGGAGTACTCCGTGCTCCGGGAGGGTGGGATCGCCCTGGTCCTGGCGGTCGACGCGGGGCTGGAGCTCGAGCTCGAGCCGCCCTCGGCCTCTCAGAGCCCGCTGCTCGTGCGACGGGACACCGCCGTCGCGTGGTCGGGGGGGCCCGTTCCTGACGAGCTTCGATTTCTCCATGCCGGCCTCGCCCATAGCGCGCCGAAGCGCCTCTTCAAGGCGCCCTTCCGGGTACAGCTGAGCTCCAGCCCTAGCGCCGGCGTGGGCACAGGCGCCACAAAGCCGGGGCTGGGCGGAAGCGCTAGCGCCGCGGTGGGCGGCCTCGCCGTTGGTTACCGGCTTGCCGGCCTCGTGCCCAGCCGTGAGGTCTTTCTTCAGGCAGCCGTCGACGTTCACCGGACGGCCCAGGCCGGTCGGGGGTCCGGGTACGACGTGGCCGCCGTGGCGATGGGGGGGCTCTCGGTCTATCAGGTAGACCGCATCTCCGACGGGCCGGGAGGGCGCCTCGTAGCGTCGGCCGTGCCGCGTCCTGTCCCGCGTGGCTGGTCGTTCTGCATGGCCTACGCAGGGCGAAGCGCGAGCACCACGCGCCTCGTGGGTCGCCTCGACGCGCTGGGGCCCGCTGCTCGTGAGGACGCGCTGATACGCTTGGGCGCGTCAGTCCGCCCGCTCGTGGATGCCCTGGGGGCCGGGGCGCGGGCGGAGGTGGTCAACGCCGTTCGCCACTGCGACGCAGCGCTCCGCGAGTTCGACGCGCTCACCGGAGTTGGCGTCTACACCCCGGAGGTCGACGCGCTCCTCGCCGTCGCCCACGCCATGGGCTGCCCCTGCAAGGTGTCCGGGGCGGGCGGCGGCGATTCCGTCGTTGCGTTCGATCGCGAGCCGGACCGCCTCTTGGCGCTCCGATCGGCGTGGACGGCGTCTGGCTTTCACACCTATTCGCCACCGGTCGCTCGTCGTGGCGCTTGGGACGCGTTCTTCGGCCCCGGCGATGCCCCCACTGACGCGGCGCCGTCACTCGATTTTCACGCTTGACCCGTCAGAGGTGCGCCGCTATAACGCGCCTCACCCTTCGGGCGAATAGCTCAGCGGGAGAGCGTCGGCCTTACAAGCCGAGGGTCGCAGGTTCGAACCCTGTTTCGCCCACCGGTCGGCCGGATTCCCTCCGCTCGCCAACATCCGAAGCTGGTACCGCTGCTGCGGCGCCAGTTGCTCTCAGACATGGGGTGGTAGTTAAGTCGGTTATAACGCCGGCCTGTCACGCCGGAG
>SXOO01000179.1 GCA_005776725.1 Pseudomonadota bacterium
GACGGTCATCGGGAAGTAGGTGCCGCCCTTGACCGAAGGATCGTTGGCGACGATCAGGACCTCACGCCCAGAGACTCGGCCCACGCCCGTGACGACGCCGGCGCCCGGCGCTTGCCCGTCGTACATCTCGTGAGCGGCGAGGGGGGAGAGCTCGAGGAACGGCGTGCCCGGATCCAGGAGGCGCTCCAAGCGCTCCCGCACGGGCAGCTTGCCCAGCTCGGACTGACGCTCCCGCGCGCCGTCCGCGCCGCCGCGGCGGGCGGTCTCCCGGTGGGCTTCGAGCTCGGCGACGAGGCGCTCCGCGTGGGCCTTGTTTCGAAGGAACTCCGGACTCCGGACGTCGAGCCGGGACGCGATGACCTCACCCACGATTCGTCTCCCTAACTGCCGAGGAGGAGGGGCGTTTTGACGCGCCGCGTCGCCCCCGCTCGTTGCCCGCGACTCGTACCACGGGGTGAGCCCGCGAAAAAGCGGCGGCCCACGGCTTGACGGTACATGCGTTCAGGTGTTATCCCCGCCACACAGCCAGCAGCTTCCCTGTCAGCCGCCTGTCAGCCGTCTCTCAGCCGTCTCTCAGCCCTATTCAGCCACCACGAGGAGCCTCGCCCATGGTCCGCAACGGCACGTTCGACTGGTACGACATCATGAGCCGCGATGTCGACGTCACCACCCGCTTCTACACGCAGCTCTTCGGCTGGACGTGCAAGGCAGTCGACATGGGCCCCATGGGCACCTATCCCATGCTGCACAACGGCGAGCAGGCCTTCGGCGGGATTACCAGGCTCCGGGAGGGCGAGGCCACGTCCCACTGGCTCGGCTACCTGTCCACCACCGACCTAGACGCCGCCGTCGGCCGCACGCGGCAGCACGGCGGGCTGATCCGGGTACCCCCCACGCCCATCCCCGGAGTCGGTCGATTCAGCGTCATCACGGATCCCGGTGGCGCGGTGGTCTCCCTGTTCCAGGGCAACGATCCTCCCACGGGGCCCACGGCTCGCCACACCGAGGTGGGCGACGTCGGCTGGGCCGAGCTCATGAGCGCGGAGCTCCCTCGAGCTCGCGCGTTTTACACCGAGGTGGTGGGCTGGGACGTCAGCGCCTCAATCGACATGGGAGAAGTCGGGCTCTACGTCCTGGTCAAGGTCGGCGAGGAAGGGGTGGGCGGGATGGTCGCAAAACCTCCCACGCTTCCGGCCTCCAACTGGTCGTTCTACGTCAACGTCGAGAGCGCCGACGCGGTGGTCGAGAAGGCTAAGTCTCTCGGTGCCACGGTCCTCGTCGGGCCAGAAGACGTTCCGGACATGGTGCGCTTCGCGCTCCTCACGGATCCGACGGGCGCGCTGTTCGGGGTGGCTCAGCCGCTTCGGAAGTGAAGCGAGTCGGGGCGCCACGGCCTGAGCACGTGGTTCGTGCAACCCATTGTGCTCGCTAGGGTTTTTGCCCTGAACACCTCCTTGACACGCGCCCGAGGCTGACCGATGATGCGCCGGTTTTCCCCGGAGGTCGCATGTTCACGGTCACCATCCTCGAGAAAGGCGCCACGGAAGCGCGTCGGCTCACGTTCGACAAGGAGGAGGTGACCATCGGTCGCATCAGCGGGAACGACATCATCTTGCCGAAAGGCAACATCTCGAAGCGCCACGCGCGCCTTGTGGTGAAGGATGACAAGTTCATCGTGATCGACCTGAAGAGCACCAACGGGACGTACGTGAACAAGGAGCGGATTTCCGCCCCGCGCGTGCTCACGTCGGAAGACAAGGTCTACGTCGGCGACTTCATCATGCAGTTGTCGGGGGCCGGCCTCACTGGTCACATCCCGCGCTCCGAGAGCAACACCACCCGCGGCGAGGCGCCCCCACCTCCGCCGATGCCGCCCTCGGTCCCGAAGCCGCGCAACACCGACCACGCCCCACCTGCCACCGTCCTCGAAGACAGCGAGGCCGCCACCCGGGCCATCTCGCTCGACGAGCTCGAGGCAGAGGCCGGACCCGCGTTCGCTGCGGCTTCGGCGTCCCAGGTCGAGGTCGAGGTAGAGCCAGAGGACGTGGTGGTGGACCCCAGCGTCGAGCTCGAGATCGAGGTCGAGAGCGAGGCGGAACTGGGCGAGGTCGAGGTGCCCGCAGACGAGGCGGAGCCCGAGGAGCACACGCGGGCGCTGGAGTTGCCGCCGGTGCCCGAGGAGCCCGAGCCCGAGCCCGAGCCCGTGGTCGTCGCTCCGCCACCCCGTCAGGACTCAGTCCGCCGTCAGGCGCCGGCGCCGGTCGCCGAGCAGAGCCCGCCAGTCCGGGAAGAGCCCGCGGCGCCTGCAGCTGCCCGCCCGGCGGCCCGGGACACCCAGGCGCTGGCCGGGGACGATAGTGACGACAGCCTCCAGGCCTACGTTCAGGTGCTGGACGAGCTCCACCAGCGCGCGGCAGCCAGCGTCTTCGCCGAGCTCGACCCCGACCAGCTCGAGCTCTCGGACCAGCAGTGGACCGAGCTCGAGGGCGCGGTGGGGGCCCTCGTGAGCGCCGCCCGCGACGCGGGGCAGATCCCGGACGAGCTGGACGACGCCACGCTCACGCACGACGTGCTGTACGAGTTCACGGGCCTCGGGCCCGTCGAGTACTTCCTGGGCGACGACCAGGTCAGCCGGATCTACGTGAATGACTTCATGCAGATCCTGGTGGTCTCCGGCGGCGTCACCAGCCGCGTGTTCAAGTCGTTCAGCTCTCCTGCCGCGCTCGACCGGGTGGTCGACAAGCTGGCGGGAGCGCTCGGCTTCGCGTCCGACGCGCGGCCGCCGGTCTTCGGGGGCGAGCTGCCGGACGGCACCGCGTTCCAGGTCCTGCTCCCACCCCTCACGGCCAGCGGTCCTGTGCTCAGCTTCTCGAAGCCGTCGGGGCAGCGCGCCACGCTTCAGTCGCTGCTGGACGCCGGGGCGCTCTCCGAGGGAGACGCCGAGGTCCTTGCCGACGCCGTGGGGCGCCGCGCCAACATCGCGATCCTTGGCCGGTCGGCGGCCGACCGCCAGCTGGTCCTGGACGCATTGGCCGCGTATCTGCCAGAGGACGACCGGGTGGTCGTGGTCGAGGCGCATCAGTCGCTTGCCGTGCCCCACCGCAACGTCACCCGCCTGCGTCTGCCGTCTCTGCCCGACGAGAGCTCCCAGCTCTTCCGCATCCTGCGGCTCGTCCAGGCTGAGCGCGTCATCGTCAACGGGGCGGCGGGCGCTGACCTGGCCTCGGTGCTCGAGCTCGCGCACGCCGGCACCGAGGGGCTCCTCGTCACCGCCTACGGCCGCGACGCCCGGGACGGGCTCACGCGCCTCGTGCGCACCGTCGCGCTCGGGGGACGCGCCGCCGAGGTATGTGACGGCTTGGTGCGTGCGGCGATCGACCTGGCGGTTCACGTCGATCGCGGCGCGGCCGCGATTCGGATCACGGTGGAGTACACGACCTGATGTTCACGCTCATCATCGAGGACGCCGACGGCAACATTGCCGACGAGTACTCCTTCGAGGACGGGGAGTTCATCATTGGCCGAAGCACTGGCGGCGACATCATCCTCCCGTCGGACAACGTCTCCAGGAAGCACGCGCGGCTCTTCACGCAGAACGGCCGGTGTTACGTCGAGGACCTGTCCTCGTCCAACGGCGTCTTCATCGACGGGAAGCGCACCCACAAGGTCACTGAGGTGCCCTCTGGCGCCCAGGTCAAGGTGGGCGACTACTACCTGCACATCGAGGGAGGGGCCGGCGCGCCCGCCAAGGCCGACTCAGTCGGCTCGTCCGAGGCGCTGCAAGGACCCGCGGGCAACGAGATCTATGGGCGCCTCGTGGGCACCACCGGTAACGCCAAGGGGCGGCCGTTCGACATCGTCCGCTCGGTGAACCTGGTGGGGCGCGGCAAGGAGTGCGCGGTCTCGATTGTCGATGCGTCGATCTCGCGAGTGCACGCGAAGGTCCTTCGTATGGACGACGGTACGCTCCACGTCGAAGACCTGAAGAGCTCCAACGGCTGCTACGTCAACGACGAGCGGGTCACGCACGCGCAGGTCGCGCACGGCGACCGCCTGCGCTTCGGCAACATCGAGTTCATCTGCGAGCTGCCGGGTCAGGACGGCGAGATCGTCGAGGTCAGCTCCGGTGGTCGCAAGGGCCTGATCTTCCTCTCGATCTTCCTCTTCCTCGTCCTGGCCGGAGGGGGCACCACCGCGTTCGTTTATCGCGCCGAGCTCTTCGGCTCAGGCGTCAGCGAAGAAGAGGCCAAGGCCATCCGCGAGAAGCAGGATCAGGCCAAGGCCGAAGAGACCGCGGCCCAGCTGTCGGACGCGCGCAAGAAGCTGGAGAAGATCGTCGAGAGCGCCAAGAAGCTCGCCGCCGCGGACAACTGGGCCGAGGCCGAGAAGATGCTCGAGCGCGGCGCCAAGGAAGCGGACAGCATCCAGAAGATCGATGAGAAGGGCGAGCTGATCGGCTTCTTCCAGACGGCGGAGGAGTCGCTCCGAGAGGATCGGGCCGACGTCGACGCGATCGTGAGCGCGCTCGCTGGCAAGGAGTGGGACGCCGCCGGGAGGGCCTACGCCAGCCTCGTGAAGCGGGGCGGGGCAATGCTCAAGCTGGGCAAGACGAAGATCTACGCCCTGCGCGAGCCCTGGCTCGTGGACGCCAACAACGCCGAGACCGTGGAGAAGAACCTCCTCAAGGCGATCACGCTGTACAAGCAGGCAGCGGCCCTCGACCCGAATGACAAGACGCTCGGGCCGAAGGTGAAGGCGCTGGAGGCCGCGCTGGCCGCGACGCCACCGCCAGCTCCGGAGCCGCCGCCCGCGCCCGTCCCCGTGCCTGAGGCGATCCCCCCAGCCGTGCCCGGCCTCCCGGGGCTCGTGCCGGCGCCCGCCGCCGACCCCGGTGCGGCTGCTCCCGGCGCACCAGCGCCC
>SXOO01000180.1 GCA_005776725.1 Pseudomonadota bacterium
CAAAGAGCGAGCATTTCTCGCCGTCTTACAAAGATAAGGACTGTGCCCGCCAACCCGGCTTACCGCCAGGCGACCCAACCGGTCAGTTGGGAGCGCGGACTCTACTCAGGACCCTGAACCCGTCAAGCGCTTTTTTTGAGCTTTCTTGACTCGCCCGGTTCGACGCTCCGAACCAGCTGCCCCGGAGGCATGTAGATGCCCTCGAAGGAGGCCGCGGGTTGTGCCAGAAGCCGTCGAAGGCGTCAACACGCGAGAGCAGACAATTCCGATAACCTATTGCTCTTAGTCGACTTTATCGACGGATCCAGCCCTGTGAACAGCGCGCCGGCCCCCGATGTAACGGCGGGTAAGCGCGAGGCCGCAGACCAGGAGGACCCCCAAGCTCGTCATCTGCCCCACCGTGAACCCGAGGCCGAGCGGCTGCGTCGCCGCGCTAGGGTCGCCGCGAAGCCGCTCGAGAAACAAGCGAACGAAGGCGTACCCCACGAAGAACACCCACGTCGCGGCGCCGGGACGAGTCACCCGCGTTATCAAGCCAGCCAGGCCGAGCGCAGCGAGGCTCTCGAGCAACTGCACTGGCAAACGCCCCAGGGTGGCGGTGGAGTCGGTGGCCGCGCCACCGAACTCTCCGCTCCAGGTGGGCCATTCGACCGCCCACCACGCTGCCGAGGCGACGCCGTAGTCGCATCCGTGGAGGAAACAACCGACGCGACCGACCCCGATGCCAACTGCCGCTCCTAGGCACGCCGCGTCGATCAGGACGGCGCGGGGCAGGCGCAGCGCGCGGCTCGCGAGCGCCAGCGTGACGAACGAAGCCAGGATTCCGGGCCACAAGGTCCCGCCGACAAGAGGCTCCGCCGCGTGGTCGACCGTGGGGCCGAGCCAGCGGGCACCCAGCCACCCGCTGACGCCCGTGAGCAGATACGCAACTCTAGCGCGGCTCTCGAGCTCGCTGGGCACGCGCGCCAGGGCGACCCACCACGCCACCAGATAGGCGAGGCCCAGCAAGACGCCGTAGGTGAACACCGGACGCCCCCCGATGAACGGGAGCTCCGCCGGCAGCCAGAAGAGGACAGGCCACATGAGCGCCCTCCATGTGCCGGCGCGGCCGTCCCGCGTCAATCCCGCGGTCGGGCCGTTGTGCGGGATCCCCGCAGTCGGGCGCTCGATGCCGGGCCGTCAGTAGAACCACCGAAGCGGCGCCCCCGCTGACCTCGACGGGCGGCCTCACCTCGCTCGAGGTAACCGCGCCCGTACTGGGGCGTTAAGCCGGCGCTCCCCGCTAGCGCTGGGCGCGTTGAACTTGCAGTACTACCGTCCCGTGGTCGCGACGCTGCCAGCGTCGCGCCGGGGCCACCCACTCCCCCATCCGTCCCCGGGAAAGAGCGTGTGTCCGATGCCTGCCTTCCGTCACCTGGCTCCTCTTCTGTCGTGTACGCTGGCGCTGAGTTGCACCGCCCGAAGTACGGCCGCCCCTCCCCCGCCGTCGGAGAGCGAGCCGGGTCGCGCGGCGGGAACCCCACTGCTCGACCGGCGGTCGCCGGAGAGCGCACCGAGACCATCGACGGCCAATGCCACGGAGGACGCTGCCCGAATGCCGACCGCGACGTACAAGAAGCCGAGTGATGCCGAGTTGAGGTCCCGTCTGAGTCCTCTCGAATATGAGGTGACGCAGCGGGATGCCACGGAGCCGCCGTTCCGCAATCGGTACTGGGACCACCACGAAGATGGCCTCTACGTCGACGTAACGACGGGCGAGCCCCTGTTCAGCTCGCGCGACAAGTTCGACTCGGGCACGGGCTGGCCCAGCTTTACCCGTCCCGTCGCTCCTGAGCGTGTCCGCGTGAAGCGCGACGTCAGCCATGGAATGTCCCGCGACGAGGTCCGCTCGCTCGCCGGCGACGCGCACCTCGGCCACGTCTTCCCAGACGGCCCGAAGCCCACAGGGCTTCGCTATTGCATCAACTCGGCCGCGCTCCGCTTCGTGTCCGCGTCGCAGCTCGCGAGCCAGGGCTACGCCGAGTGGGCGGCGGCGTTCGGCGGCGCTCCGACGCACCCCGAGGCCAAGACGGACAACGCCTGCGCGCCGAAGCCTGCCGCCGACGCGGAGGCGAGCTGCTCCGCTACTCTGGAGACGGCGATCCTTGCCGGCGGGTGCTTCTGGGGGATGGAGGACCTCCTCCGAGCGATCCCGGGCGTGCTGGAGACCGAGGTGGGCTACACGGGCGGCCCCACCGCAGGGCCGACCTACGAAGACGTGAAGACCGGCCGCACCGGCCACGCGGAGGCGGTGCGAATCGTCTTCGATCCCACGCGCGTCAGCTTCGCGGACCTGCTCGAGCGGTGGTTCTTCCGCATGCACGACCCCACCACCCGGAACCGCCAAGGCAACGACGTGGGGACGCAGTATCGCTCTGCCATCTTCTCCACCAGCGCCGAGCAAGAGCGGGTGGCACGCGAGGTGATCAAGAAGGTCGACGCCAGCCGACGCTGGCCCTCCGCGGTTGTGACGGAGGTGGTGCAGGCCGGCACCTTTACAGCCGCCGAGGACTATCACCAGGACTACCTGGAGAAGCACCCGAACGGCTACACCTGCCACTTCCTGCGCGACTGAAGGCAGAGCCCGAACCGCGGAGCGCGAATGGCGCAGCACACGTGGCAGTCAGCTGGCGCCGCGCTCCGACCTGACGTTAGATAGGCCTCCCGGCCCGTCGGCCGACTGCGGAGGACCTGTGCACCGAACGACCGCGCGCTCCTCGATAGCTCACCGCTTCGCGCCGTACATCCTCGCCGTAGCCACCGTCACCCTCGGGTGCGAGCCTGGCCAGCAGCTCCCTCTGCCCGTCGCGTCTGACCTCGAGGCCCCCGACGAGCTCCTGTTCGCCGGAACGGATCTCGTCCTCGGCGCCGATTGGGCCGAGAGCAGGATCCTGGCGGCACCAGCGGGTGCGACGCGCATCGGTCTGCTGCTCGACGTGAACGACGCCGCGCTCCTGTCCAGTGTGGTGAACGAGATTCAGGTGCGCGGCTTCGACCGCCTCGGAGATCCGCAGCCGTGGCTACCCGCGCAGGCCACCTTCGTGGAGGATCGCTATCTGGTCGCGCGGGCCGATCCGGGCACCACCGTCTTCGGCGCCCAACTTCGGCTGCCCGCCCGCCGCGCCCTGTCCATCGAGCACATCGCGTTCGCCGCCGTCGTGCCTGAGGAGTCGCCTGACGCGGTCGTCGTGGCCGAGGGGCTCGGCCAACGCGACGGCGCGTTGTCGGTAGCGGGTCTCGTAGTGCCCCGCTCGGCCTGGAACGCCCGGCCCACGAAGTGCACCAGCAAGGACGGCAAGAAGTCGCGCATGGCGATCCACCACACGTTCACGCCCCCCGGCACCGGCGGCTCGATCGAGGCGCGCGTTCGGTCGATTCAGGCCTACCACATGGACACCCGCGGCTGGTGCGACGTCGGTTACCACTACCTCGTTGGCGACGATGGCCGGATCTTCGAGGGCCGCCCGGCCGCGTACATCGGCGCGCACGTCTCCAACCACAACACCGGCAACATCGGGGTCAGCTTCGTCGGGTGCTTTCAGACGGGCGAGTGCGACTCCATCGGCGCGATGACGCCGTCTACGGCGGCGCTGAACGCCACGCGCAACCTGCTGGCCGCGCTGTCCGACCAGCACGGGATCCCGCTCAGCACCAGCGCCGTCAAGGGCCACATGCAGCACTCTGGGGCGTCCACCTCTTGTCCTGGCGACCGACTGCTCGGCCGCATTCCCGAGCTCTTGTCGGGCGCGGCCGAGCCGCCTAACCCTCCGGTCGCAGGGGGCCCTGGGCGCGTCTTGGGGGTGGTCTTCGACGCGAGCGTCACGGCCGATCCCGCGGAGGCGGGCAACAAGCGGATCAAGAACGCGATCGTCAGCGCCTCTGACGGATCAACGGCGGCGGTCAAAGGCGACGAGGCCCTGTTCGAGCTCGAGCTCGCCCCCGGGACCTGGACCCTGGTCGCCACCGCCCCGGGCTACGCCCCCTCGAGTCGCATCGTCACAGTGACCGGTCCCGGAGAGACCTGGGCGTCGCTCGGGTTGAGCCCGACCGGGGCACCGGCTGGCAACAACGAGGCGGTGCTCACGATCACCACGACCGCCGGCGCTCCCGTCGCTGACGCGGTGGTCGTTGTCGGCTCGGCCTGGCACCGCGCAGCAGGCGGGACGCTCACCGTGGCAGTCGCCGCACCGACGTCTGCCACGGTGCACGCACCCTCGATGTCATCGAAGAGCGTTCAGCTGAAGCCGGGGTCAACCAGCGCGGTGGCGCTCGCGAACGAACCGGGCACTGGGGGAGGCACCTTCCAGGGAGTGGTGTGGGATGCCGGGAAGACGTCCTCTCCGGACGCCGTGGGCGCCGTGCGTCTGTCGGACGCGCTGGTCGTGTGTTCCTGCGGACGCACACGCAGGGCGCGACTCGGCGACGCCTACTGGTCGTTCGTGGCCCCAGCCGGGAGCCACACGTTCACCGCGGTCGCAGCCGGCTACGCCCCGGGGGCGGTGACCGGCACCGTTGGCGCCGGGGGCTCGGAGTGGGGGTCCATCGGCCTCACAAAGAACGGTCAGGCGCCAGTCGTCCCGCCCACGAACCCCACGACTACGGCCACGGTCTGCTATCCCGGCGCGGCGGGAGCGGGCGACGCCTGTGTCGCCGCGTGGCCTGCAGCAAACGTCGCCGATCCCGCCTACGTGTATCCGAAGCCGCTCAGCAGCCAGTACGCCCCTCCCACCCGCTACGTCGATCTCGAGGCGGCGCTGGGTTCGCTGAAGCTCGCCAAGAACTTCGCGCTGAAGGAGTTCATGAGCCCGGCCAAGGGCCGCTGGGGGGTGCTCGCGCCCAAGATGGTGGCGCATTGGCAGGCGATTCGAACCAAGCTCGGCGTGCCGCTCGTGGTGAACAGCGGCTACAGGAGTCCAGGGTGGAACGACGGCATCGACGGCTCCGCGCAGAACTCCCGCCACATGTGGGGCGACGCCGCGGACGTCACCCCTGGCGGTGGCGTGTCGCTATCGACGCTGGCCGCCGCTTGCAAGAACGAAGGGGCTGACTTCGTTCAGATCTACACCTCGCACGTCCACTGTGACTGGCGGGACGAGGCCCTCGAGCCCGGTTTCTTCGGCGCTGCCAACAAGCCGGGAGCGCTGTCCCCACACCCCCACACCGCACGCGCCAGGGCGGCGGCCACGGCGCGGGTGCACGGGGTGGCCTTCGAGTTGATCGCAGGCGCAGCGGGAGCGGGTGAGCCGCTCGCCGTCTCCCTGGGCGAGGTGGTGTATCTCGAGGCCTCGCACGAGGGCTTCGACGAAGGGAAACCGTGGGTGCGCTGGGAGATCGAAGGTCCGGACGGGGCGCGCGTGGCGGAGCCGGCGTCATTTGCGGCCTTCGAGATGCGGTCGCCCGGCCCGTATTCGGTGCGCTGGTCGGTGGGGGGTCAGCTCGAGGGTTCGTTCGCCCTCGTCGTGCCCTGAGCACCCTCGCGACGCGGGCGCGACGCGTCCGTCACGCCACCTGACTCACGCACCCCGCCTCGCCCCCCCGATCGCCCCCCGAAGACTCCGAAGGGCTCCACGAGGAGCCCGACGTAGCCATCCGCGGCCGCCTCGTTGACGCCGAAGTCGCGGGGAGCCGGGCCCTGCGGGTCGTGGAACGTGCCGAAGAGGCGGTCCATGATGGGGTTCAGGTTGGCGAAGTTCACGGCGTTGTTCCGGGCGCGGTCATGGTGCCAATGGTGAAGACGCGGCGCGCCCAGCAGCGACTCGAAGGGACCAAGGCGCAGGCCGACATTCGAGTGGATGAACAGGCCCCAGAGACCACGGAAGGCCACGAAGCCCGCGATCGCTTCGAGCGGGAAGCCGAGGAGCAGCGGGGGCAGGTTCTCTACAAGGCGCGTGAGCAGGCCGTCGACCGGGTGCTCGCGGAAGGCCGCAGCCCAGTCGAGTGTCTCGGCGGTGTGGTGCACACGGTGAAATCGCCACAGCCACTCGACCCGGTGCTCCAGGCGATGGAACCAATAGATGCAGAGGTCGCTGAGCAGCATCGCTGTGACCGCTTGCGCGGCGAAGGGCATCGAGGAGAACGCGCCACGAACCGCTCCGACCGGGACCTGCTGGATGACCCCGTGAAGCCAAACCAGCACGGCGACGACGGCGCCGTTGAAGGCCAGGACCTGCCCACAGTAGAAGGCCACGTCCGTCCACAGCTGGGGGCGCCAGTGCCTCTGCGCTCTGGCCGGGAACGCGTGCTCCACAGCGCCGAACAGGACGCCCGCCCCAGCGTAGAACAGGAGCTCGAAGCTCACTCCGAAGGCTACTTGTGCCGGTTGAGAAGCGACGGGTCCATGAACTTGGAGGACGGAATGAAGATCGGCTTCGCTTCCGGCACGTCGGGGGGCGGCGCCACCACATCCGGCGCGATGAGCGGAACCAAGGCCGCGGGATCGATGGCCTTGGAAGTAGACAGAAAGACCGGCTCGAGAACCACCGCCGCTGCGGGCTCGAGCTGAACGACCGGCCGCTCGGGACCGCGCTGCGCGGAGGCCTCCTCTTCTCTCCGGACGACCGGGGCGATCTCAGCCGGCGGGGGCGCCTCCTGCGCAGGTGCCGCCGCGGGAGATGGAGCAGGTGGGACTGCCGCCGGAGACGGCGAAGCGGGTGCTTGAGCGCGCTGCACCGATGTGACGAGCACAACAGCCACGCCCACGGCCGCCACGAGGATGCCGACGCGCAACGGCAGAGGCCAGGGGTGCTTGGGATCGGACATCACTTCCTCCTTGGGGCCTTCTTCTCTTTGGGCGGAAGCTTGGCCGTCTCATCGAGCGCGAGCTCGAGGAGCTCCGCGAGGCGCGCATCCTCGATGGCGCCCGGCTCGACCTGGATGTACTCCCGCCACGCCCGTCCCGCCATGGGCTCGAAGATCGGTAGGCCGAGCGTCGTGGCACGCGCGGCGCCCACGCGGACGACCACCGACTGCGCGAAGGTGCCGTAGAACATGTGGCCGTTCACGAAGGCGCATGGGTGCCCGAACATCTGGCCCCGGGTTGCCCTGAGGTCATTGGGCATCAGGCGATCGAAGTAGGCGATTGTGTCCGCAGAAGGTCGTTCCATCGCTGCTCCTTGTGGTGCCGCACCCGTTACGCGGCGACCAGCTCCGCCGACAATACGCGCTGCGACCGCCGCGGGCCATCCGGCCGGCGCGCGCTCCGTTCGGGGGACCAGGGAGTCCCCCGGGCAGAAGTTCCTGATGGGGCCGGGGCAGCAGAGCTCCCCGCCCCGGTCACCTCCGCGCTCCTGCGCTCCGGTGAAATTGCGTCGGCCGGATGCGTGCAGCACCATGAACGGGTGAAGCTCAGGAGCCATTCCCGCCCGCCGTTCCCCGGCGCCCTGACCAGCGGTGCGCGGATGCGCGGCGTGACCGAGCCGGCCAAGCAGGCGGCGACCCCACAGCATTATCTCATCATGGCGGTGAGCCTGGCGCTCGCCGCGCTCCACACCGTCTTGTTCGTGGCCGAGGTGCGCCGGGGGGGCAACGCCGTGGCGCTCTTCGCGTTCGGCGTAGCCATGATCACGGACGTCGCGGCCCTCTTGACGTTGCTGTTCACGCGGTCGTTGCGCGCCACCGGCTACGTCCTGGTGTTGGGGCTCAGCGCCGAGGTCGTGCTCAGCGGGATCGCGGGCGGCGGCCTGCGTAGCGCCTCGATGCCCATCATTGCTGCGATCCCACTGCTCGCAACGTTCGTGGGCGGGCGCGTCGCCGGTGTTACGTGCGCGGCGGCCTTGGCGGGATACGCGACCCTCCTGTACGCCTTCGACGACATCCTGATGCGCACCGGGACTCTCCCGGCAAGCGAGAGCCTAGGAGCCACGGCCTTCGGTCTCATCGTGACCCTGGTTCTCGTTGGCGCGCTGGCCTATGCGCTGCAGGGCGAGAGCGCCAGTGCGCAAGAGGAGCTGGAGCGGAGCGAGCGCCGCTTCCGGCTGCTGGGCCAGCACACGGCAGACGTGGTCTTCGTTCACGATGCGGAGGGTGTGATCCTCGACGTCAACGACCGCGCGGTCGAGGGGCTCGGGATAGGTCGGGCGGCGCTGGTGTTGGGCGGCGTCCAGAGCTTCGAACGGGGCCCCAACTATCTCGCGGCGCTTCGTGGCATGGAGGACCGCCGCGTCTTGGCCCTCGAGAGGACATACCGGCGCCCCGACGGCTCGGAGTTTCCTGTGGACGTCAGAGTGAGCCGCTTCGATGGAGAGGGACGGAAGCTGTTCCTGGCGTCGGCCCGCGATGTCTCCGGGCGACACGACGCGGAGATCGCCCTGCGGATGGCGAAGGAGGAGGCTGAGCGCGCCAATAAAGCGAAGTCACGGTTCCTGGCCAACCTGAGCCACGAGATGCGGACACCACTCAACACGATTATCGGGTTCGCGCGGGTCTTGCATCGCGGCACCTTCGGCCCGCTGGCCGCCCAGCAGGAGCGCTTCGTGGGGAATATCCTCGAGGCGGGGGAGCACATGCTGACGCTGGTCAACAACCTCCTCGACTACCGGCGGCTAGAAGAGGGTCACTCCTCGGTCGAGCTGGAACCCTTGGCGGTGCAGCAGGCCCTAGGCGAGGCGCTCACACTCGTACGGGGCATCGTGGACGAGCGACGTCACTCCCTGCACACCACGCTCCCGGAGGACCTCCCGCGCGTTATCGCCGACCGGCAGGCCCTGGTTCGCATCTTGACCAACCTACTCACCAACGCCTGCAAGTACACGGATGACCACGGCACCATCACGGTGTCGGCGACGTCGGACGACGACACCGTCACGGTCGCGGTGAGCGATACGGGGATCGGAATCGCCCCGTCGGACCACGAGCGCGTCTTCAACTACTTCGAACAGGTGAACAACCGCCTGGCGAAGCGCAGCGCTGGGAGCGGGGTCGGCCTCGCGCTCAGTCGGCAGCTAGCGCGACGCCTCGGAGGCGACATTCGCGTCGAGAGCCAGCTCGGCCACGGTAGTACCTTCCGCCTTACTCTCGGGAGGGCCGATCCCCCCATGATGGTGTCTGGTCCTTCCCGAAGGGTGTCGCAGGTAGTCACGCCATGAGCATCGGCCACGAAGAACCGCAGGGTACGGCCGACTACCTACCCGAGCCACTCCGCCGGCCTGCGGAGCGCCTCGATACCGCCCCGCGTGTCCTGGTCGTTGACGACAAGGCGCACAACCGCCAGCTGCTCTGGGCGATCCTGGTGCCCGAGGGCTACGAGGTGATGGAGGCGGCGGACGGCGAGACGGCGATCGAGATCTTGACCCACAAGCGCGTGGACCTGGTGCTCCTCGACGTGATGTTGCCGGGAATGGACGGCATCGAGACCTGCAGAGTGATCCGCCGCAAGCTCGGGATGCTGGCACTTCCAGTGATTTTTGTGACGGCCCTCTCGGATCGGCTCTCGCGGCTCCGTGGGCAAGCGGCCGGCGGCGACGAGTTCCTGTCGAAACCCATCGACGAGGTGGAGCTGCTGCTGCGCGTTCGAACGCTGCTCCGCGCAAAAGCCTACCACGACGGTCGGGAGCTGCGGAGCGCCCAGCTGTCGACGGAGCTCGAGAGCCTCCGCGACCAGCTGGTTCACGTTGAGCGCCTTGCCACCCTCGGCACTCTGGCGGGCGGCGTGGGCCACGAACTGAACAACGTCCTGACGGTCTTCCTCGGCACGCTGCACTTCCTCCGGGAGCGGACGGCCCAGGGCCTGCCCGCTCGAGAACGAGACGTGGAGCAGCTTGGCCGTGTGGCCGAGCACATCGCGACGCACGCTCGCCATCTCTTGAGCCTGGCGCGCCCGGGTCCCGACTTCGCTGAGCGAGTGAACCTCTGCGAGATCATCGAGTCGACTGCCCGCATGCTGACCCTGTCCGGACGTACGCGGCAGGTGGGCGTGCGTCTCGACCTCCCCGACTCCGCGCTCTGGGTAAGCGTGAACCGCGTCCGAATCGAACAGGTGCTCGTGAACTTGATCGCCAACGCGGCGGACGCCGTCCATGAGGCCCAGAGGGGTCGAGCCATGCTGGAAGCGGTGCCCGACGGGACCATCCTCATTTCGGCGGGGAGGCTGGGCGCTGGCCGAGTGAGGTGCGCGGTGGTGGACAACGGGACCGGTATCCCAGCAGACCGGCTCTCCGACATCTTCCAGGCCTACTACACCACCAAGCCGCCCGAGTCGGGCACCGGGCTCGGCCTGCCCGTGGTGAAGCGTATCGTCGAGTCGTACTCAGGCTCGCTGACCGTCGCGAGCGAGATGGGCCGCGGCTCCACCTTTTCGTTCGACCTCCCGCTGGACGAAGAACCGGTGCAGTGAACGTCGCCCCGCTCGGGTGAGCAGCGCGACGCGACCGCGTGCCCGAGCTATGTTGAGGTCGTCCTTCCGAGCCATCGCTCGACGCGGGCGAGGCGGGGCACGGGGGCGCATCAGCCCCCGCCGCAGATTGCGAATCGCGGATCAACGTGGATTAACGACGTGCCTCCGGACAGGTTGGGAACTCTTTCAGGTGGGTCGCCCGTTTCAAACTCCACGCTGGCGCACGTCTCCCGATCGCCGTCGGGACCCCGCCGCGAGGAGCCGTATGCGAAGTGCCTTCCTTATCGCGGCCGCGACCGTTGCGGTCACTGCGACAGCGTTCGCGTTTCGAATCGAGCCCACGGTGACGGAGCCCGAAGCCCCGCGCTTGCGGCCGACCCGCGCCAGGCCTCCCGTGCGTGCGACCACGGCGCCCCCCGTCCCACGTTGGACCCGCCCGCACATCTCAACCGCGCTGGCCGCGGTGCCTCGGCGACTGGGCGTCGTGGACGAGCCCGTCCTCGCACAGCTCCCTGCGGACACCGCGTTCGTCGGGGCGGTGGAGAACGCCGGCGATGCTTTGAGGTCGATTGGGACAGAGCAGCTGCTTGCCACGTTCTGCACCGGCGCCGCGACGCAGGTGCACGGAAGCTCGTGCCGCGGCGACCTTGGGGACGTGGAGAAGTGGCTCGACGGGCTGCCGGGGGTCGAGCTCTTCGATCCTGAGAGCTGGGGAGGCACTGGCGTCGACCTCGAGGGGTCGGGTGGACTCGCCATCGTCGGCTTCGGCGAAGACGCGGTGCTCGTTTTGTTTGCCACCATCGCCGACCACGACGCGTTCCGACGGTCGGTGGAAGCCCTGTTCGCCACCCGCGATCAGGCGTTGGACGTGCGCGAGGTGCTGGGACCCGAGTCGGACGTGGCTCCCGGCGAGATCGCCGAGCCCGCGCCGAGCGAGGCGGCCCCCGCGCTGGTACTCACGCCCACGGACGAGAACGGCGAGCCGGATCTCAGCCCGGGTGTGGCCGTGGTGGTGCGAGGCAACCGCGCCTTCGTAGTCGCTCGGCTCGACAATCGCGACGCCGTCCTCGGTCGCGCCGAGCAGATCGCCCTGCAAGGACCCGAGGACGCCCTCATCTCGGACAGCAACGCGACGCACCTGATCGACCGTTTGGAGCTGGGCTCGGACGCCGTCGGCTACTTGAACGTGCGCGCGCTCGTGGCCGGGGTCAACGCCGAGCTGGATCGGGAGACCCAAGCCAAGCGGGAAGCTCTCGAGAACGGCGAGTGGGACGAGATGGACCGCGGGTGGCGGGAGGGCCAGCTGAACGAGCTGGAGGCGGCGCGCCTCTTCGTGGACGGGCTGCTGGGCAGCGTCACGGGCGCTGCGCTCGGGCTCAACCTCGCAGACGGGAAGGTGGAGCTGGAGGCGGTGCTGGACCTGGAGCCGGGCTCCGTGTTGGGGCGTCTCGCGGGGAGCCGGCGGTCCACGACCATCCGCGCCATCATGCCCGGGGCGCCACTCTTTCTGCTCGATGCGGCCTTGGATGTGGCCACGGTGCGCTCACTCACGGAGCAGACCTTCAACATCGTCGGCGCGGACTTCAAGCAGGCCATGGCGCTGGCCCAGGCCACAGCGGGCTTCTCCGGAGACCCCTTCGCCCTCTTCACCGGCGAGTTCTCTCTCGCCTTCAGCCCCGCCGAGGCGCGTGAGGCGCCGGATGGCCCGGACTTCATGCCGTTCGAGATGACCGCTGTGGTCGATGTCACGAACCCGCTCCAAGCGCAGGCCGTGCTGGATAGACTCGGCGGTCTGGCGACCTTGGCCGGACTGGGCGAGTACGACGCGCCCAGCAAGGGGTTGCTGCTCAAGGCACCCTACATCCCGCCGTTTCGCTTCGCCATCGCGCGACGGGCCTTGATCGTCAGCACGAGCGCCGAGGCGATCCAACGCGCGCTCTCGGGCGCCGGCGGAGACCTGGCGACGGAGGTGGACCCCGCCCTCGGGAACTACCTGCCGACGTACGGCCAGTCGGGCAGCTTCTTCCTCGACGCGGGGATGTTCAGCCTAGAGCAGCGTATGGGCTTCGACCCGTCGTCCCCGCCAGCGCCGGAGGGCCCTGGCGAGAGCTTGGAGTTGCAGCAAGCGCGAGCCGAGGTGGCCGCGTTGTCGCGCAAGCTCTGGGACGAACCCGCCGAGATACGACGCGAGCTGGCTGCAGAGCGCGCGAGGCTCGCCGGAGCCTTCGGTCTTCGCGCTGTCCCGGAGGAGAGCGGTCTCCGAGTCCGGGCCGGATGGGTGTTCCGTGCGGGCTCACTCGCGCAGGTGCTCGATCGAATGAGTCAGATCGACGTGGCAGAGCAGGCCACCTGGCACGAAGACGCGGCGCTCCGCGAGGCACACACGGCGGCGCAGGAACGCCTCAACATCCTCCTCGCAGGCGCAGCGCCGCTCCTACCCGTTCCAATCGACGAGGTGCTCCTCGATGTGGAAGCCTCGACCGAAGAGGTCACCGAGGAGCCGGAGGGGGTCATTGATCCCGAGGCCGTGCCGGAGCCGGAGGTGGCCCTTGATCCCGAGGCCATGCTGGTGGTGCCGAGCGAAGCCCCAGCGGACGAGCCCACCGCGCCACCAGCCGACGTGCTGATAGCGCCGTCCCGTGGCCCCGAGTAGTCACGGGAAGCACATGAGGCTGGCCGGGGCCAGGATCCGGGAGTAGTCTCCGCGCCATGTTGGCCTACCTGGCCGCGGTACTGAACGTCTTCCTCGAGCTGGCCCCGTGGCTCCTCGTAGGACTCGCCGTCGCGGGAGCATTGCACGTGCTGCTCCCCGAGGGCTTTGTCGCGCGCAACCTGCGCGGAGCCGGTGGCGTTGTACGCGCGGTGGCAATCGGAGTGCCGCTGCCCCTTTGCTCCTGCGGAGTGATCCCGGCTGGCCTCGGCCTCCGCCGTGACGGCGCCAGCGACGGCGCCACGGTGGCGTTCCTCATCAGCACCCCGCAGACCGGCGTGGACTCCGTCTTGGTCTCCAGCGGATTCCTGGGCTGGCCCTTCGCGATCTTCAAAGTGCTCAGCGCCGCGGTCCTTGGCCTCGTAGGCGGACTCGCAACGGAGCGCTGGGGCGGGAGCGGGGCACCAGCCGCGGCCCCGCTTGCCACGTCCCACACACGGCGCACCTGGCGCGACGGGGTGAGCCACGCGCTCGAGGTGCTGGATCCCATCGCGGTGTGGCTCGTCGTGGGTGTGTTGCTCTCGGCCGCGATCACCGTGTTCGTGCCGCGCGACGTCATGGCGGGCATGGGCGGAGCGGGCACCGCCCTCGCGTACGTGGTGGTCCTGGCGATCTCCGTCCCGCTCTACGTGTGCGCCACGGCCTCCGTGCCAATCGCAGCGTCGCTCATCGGCGCAGGGTTTCCCCCCGGAGCCGCCCTCGTGTTCCTGGTTGCCGGCCCCGCCACCAACGCAGCGACAGTGGGCGCCGTCTACCGGGCCTTTGGCGGTCGAACCTTCGCGATCTACCTCGGGACCATCGTCTTTGGCAGCCTCGCGCTCGGCGTTTCTTTCGACGGCGTGGTGCCCGTTTCGACCGCCGACTGCTGCGTCCCCGGTCACGCCCACGGGCCCTCGTTCTTGGACGGCGCCGCTGCGACGATCCTGCTAGGGCTCCTGCTTCGTCCCACGGTCACACGGCTCCTCAGGAAGACCGCGCCCACCGCCGCCACGAGGCACATCGAGGTCGGCGTGGACGGGATGAACTGCGGAGGGTGCGTCAACTCGCTCGAGGGCAAGCTGCTGGCCCTCCCCGGTGTCACCACCGTGAAGGTGTGGCTCACCCCCATGGGCGGCGCCAGCGTGAGCGGCGACGTCTCCGAGGAGCAGGTCCGGGCCGCGATCCGGGAGGCCGGGTACTCGCCCCGATGAGCGCTCCAGCGTTTCCGCAACCCTTCGGTCGCTACCTCCTGGACGCCAAGCTCGCGGCGGGCGGCATGGGCGAGGTGTTCCTGGCGCGCATGGCCGGGCCCGCAGGGTTCGAAAAGCGCGTCGTGATCAAGCGCGTGCTGCCGCACCTCGCGGAGTCGGCGGAGTTCGTGGAGCGGTTCCTCGATGAGGGTCGACTCGTCGTGAGGCTGTCGCACGGGAACATCGCCCAGGTGCTGGATATGGGCGAGGTCGCCGGCCAGTACTTCATGGCCATCGAGCACGTCGATGGGCTCGACCTTCGGGAGCTCCTGCGGCGCCTCGGCAAGCAGCGGCTACCGGTGCCGATCGTGCTCGCCGTCATCGCCGAGGTGGCAAAGGGGCTCGACTACGCGCACGGGCGGGTGGATGAAAACGGCCGGAACCTCGGGATCATCCATCGAGACGTGTCGCCGTCGAACGTCGTGATCTCGAAGTCGGGCGACGTGAAGCTCCTCGACTTCGGCATCGCCGTTGCTAATGACCGCAAGGTGCAGTCGATCTCGGGCACGTTGCACGGCAAGTTCCTCTACATGTCGCCCGAGCAGGCGGCTGGGCGCACCCTCGACCGCCGCAGCGACGTGTTCTCGCTCGGAACCGTGGCCTACGAGCTGCTCACCGGGGTCAGGGGCTTCGAAGGGGGCAGCGACCTGGCCACGTTGGAGCGGATCCGCGCCGCGAACCACACGCCCGTACGTGAAGAGCGGCCCGACCTGGACGCCGCGGTAGCGGGGATCGTGGAGCGCTGCCTCGAGCTCGATCCCGCGCGGCGGTTCCAGACCGCGCAGGAGGTGGTCCGCGCGATCATGGAGCACTTCCTGGAGGCGCGGATCGTCGTGTCGCACGGCGATATCGCCGCGGCGCTCGCGCCGCATCTCTCGGTGCGCGCTCCGACCGCACCGGTGACGGTTGACGACGCGTTCAACCGTGAGCTCGAAGCCCTGCTCGGCGAGGGCAGTCCACGGAAGAACGTCACCCAGGCGGCGCCGCGGCCCCACGTCGCTGGAACGATCAGCGAGTCGCGCCCCATCACGGCAACGGGCCAGGCCCCGGTGGTCGACTCCGCGGTCCCCCGCTCCAGCCGGAACCGCATCCTCATCGCGGCCATCACGCTCCTCGTGGGGGTGTTGGTCACGTTGAATCTGACCATGCTCAGCGAGCTCCGCGACCGGGGCACCGAGCGCGTCGCTGTGGCCCCGGAGCCCGAAGTCTCGGAGGTCTCCAAGGACCTGCCCCCGCGCCGGCCGATCGACGAGATGGCCGAGACAGAACGACGCACTTTGGCCCCTGAGCGGGTCGAACCCCTCGAGGTCGCGCCTCGAGTCGTGGCAGCGCCGCTGCCCCCCAGCCGTCTGCTCGCGGAAGAGGGGGCGCCGCGTCTTCCTCGGCGCGAGCCAGACAACCCGCCGCAGCACAAGAAGCGACCGGTCACTCCCCTCCCCGTGCCGGAGCCGGCGCCGATGATGGTCGGTGAGGTCAAGTTCAGGGTGAGCCCCGCCGCCGCGTCGATCCGCATCGACGGGAACCCGATCGCGAATACGGGGAAGACCATCGTCCGCGAGCTGAAGGTTGGGCAACACTCCATCGTCGCGACGTGGAATGGCAAGGAGGTGAGCAGGTCGTTCGAGATACGGCCCGGGCCACCCGCGACAAACCTGGGGAATATCGATGTCTCCCGGTGAGGCCCCCCGTCTGGACGCCTGAGGCGTTCCCGCGCATCCTTCGGGCCATGAGCAGCGAAGACACTAGAACTCTGGCCGTCGACGCGGTCCCCGAGAGCCTCGAGGTCCGCAAGTACTGGCTGTCGATCCCCGGGACCGGCACCCGTACTTGCTTCGATCGCCGAATGATCTACGTCGGCACCTCACCCGACAATCAGCTGGTGGTCGACGACCCCACCGTGTCCCGCGTGCACCTCAAGATCGAGGCAGACCGCAACGGTCACCGGGTCCGAGACCTCGACAGCAAGAACGGCACGTTCGTAAACGGAATGCGGGTGTCGGACGGCTATCTGCCTCCCGAGTGCCGGCTCCGGCTGGGGAGCACCGAGCTCGACTTCCGCCTGGGAGACGAGAGCGTAGCCGTCGAGCTCGCCACTCGAAACCGCTTCGGCGCGCTGCTCGGTGAAGGGCTGGAGATGCGCGAGATCTTCGCGCTCCTCTCCCGCGTAGCCCCCAGCAACGCCACCGTGCTCGTGGAGGGGGAGTCCGGCACGGGCAAGGAGCTGGTCGCGGACGCGCTGCACCGCGAGGGTTCGCGCTCGCGAGGGCCCTTCGTGGTCTTCGACTGCAGCGCCGTGCCGAGAGACCTCGTGGAGAGCGAGCTGTTCGGCCACACGAAGGGGGCGTTCACCGGGGCCGCTGCGAACCGGGTGGGGGCCTTCGTGGAGGCAGACGGCGGCACCTTGTTCCTGGACGAGATCGGAGAGCTCCCGATGGACCTCCAGCCGAAGCTGCTGCGAGCGCTGGAGTCCCGCGAGGTGAAGCCGGTGGGCGCGAACCAGCGCACCAAGGTCAACTGCCGCATCGTGGCGGCGACCAACAGAAACCTCGAGAAGGAGGTACAGAACGGCAACTTCCGAGAAGACCTCTACTTTCGGTTGGCCGTCATCAAGGTGCGTCTACCACCCCTACGGAACCGGCCGGAGGACGTCCCGCTGCTCGTGAATCACTTCGTCGAGGCGCTCCGCCAGGAGACGCCGGGCCTCGGGAAGCTCCAGATCAGCTACGAGACCATGGCGAAGATTCAGCGCTTCCACTGGCCGGGGAACGTGCGCGAGCTCAAGAACTTCGTGGAGCGTGCCATCCTCTTGGCGGATGAGGGCCGTATCGACACGCGGTTCATCGGCGCGGAGCAAGCGGCCGAGCTGCGTCGAGCGCCGGCGCCGCCGCCA
Organism: Pseudomonadota bacterium; assembly: GCA_005776725.1. Taxonomy (GTDB): domain Bacteria; phylum Myxococcota_A; class UBA9042; genus SXOO01. Next base: position 17,199 of record SXOO01000180.1, read on the forward strand.
ACACCCGAGACCACGTCGACCGGCGCCCTCCACGTGGACTACACCATCCCGTACAAGGACGCGAAAGACCGGCTGACCGAAGAGTTCGAGCGGCTCTACTGGAGCCGCCTCCTGGCCAAGACCGGCGGCAACATCAGCGAGGCAGCGCGACGCGGTGGTATTCACCGCAAGTCGCTGGAATACCTCCTGAAGAAGATCGAGGTGGAGTGACCGGAGCTGGAAGTGCTGACGCGGTCGACCGCCGCGGGTCTAGTTGAGCGACTTGTTGGTGGCCGAGGACACGCCGTTCGGCGCGGCAGCCATACCGCCGCCCTGGAGCCCACCGCTGCCGCCTGGACCTGACACGAGCACGGTGGCGGTCACCAAGGGCTTGCTGACGCCCGCGCCCCAGTAGAGGGCGTAGGACACGCCGCCTGCGCCGCCCCCACCGCCGGAGCCGGGGGCGCCTCGAGCGCCGCCCCCGCCCTTGCCCCCCGCCCCACCGTAGACGTTGCCTAGGTCGGTGTCGCAGGTGAGGACGGTCTGCGGAACGGGGCCACCCACGCCGGGGTCTCCCGGGACACCGCCTTCTCCGCCAACGCCTCCCTTGCCTCCGGGGCCGCCGGAGCTCGACTCCAGGCGCCCACCGGCGACGACCACGGCGGACGCCGAAGTGTTCACGCCGAGTAGCGTGACGTAGACCGCGAAGCTGCCGCCGCCGGCCTGGCCACCCTCGCCGGCCAGGCCGCCACAGCCCCCGGAGCCGCCGCCGCCACCGCCGCCGCCGTAGGCGGACTTGACGGTCGCGTCCACGCCTGCGCCGCCACCGCCCCCGCCACCACCAGCGCCCGGGTCGCCGTCGGAGCCTGACGTGCCCCCGAACCCCTGCCAGCCGGAGATGGACTCGGAGCCGAAGCCGTTGGCCGCCCCCGCGCCGGCCGCTGGGGCGCCCGTGGCGATCCCGTTGGTCCCGCTCTTGCCGTCCGGATCCACGTAGAATCCGAAGCAAGCCGACGCCTTGCCGCCTTCGCCACCTTTGCCGTTGAGCCCGCCAGTGAACGGGAAGCCGTCTCCCCCCATGGTGCCCGAGACGATGCCGCCGAGGCCGCCCGCGCCGCCGGCATGACCCGCGCGGCTCACCCCAGCGGTGGTCACGCAAGTCGGGGCCGCGCCGCCTGTTCCGGCCTGCGGCCCACCGGTCGTTCCCCCCGTCTTCCCCGCGACTCCCGCGGTCCCCGCCTTCCCGTCGCGACCCGGGGCCCCCGCACCGGCGACTACTTGACACTCCTCGATGGTGAGGTTCCCACCACGCACCAGGATCCCGTAGGCGCTGCGGCCACTACGCACGGAGGTGTCGGAGAACGACGCAAATACCTTGAGGCGCTGCAGCGTGGTGGGTGCCGTGAGCTCAGTGGCGTCGATCGCGATCACGTCCTGGCCCGAGGAGGTCGGCAGGGTGTGTTGTATCGAGGTGGTGCCGTTCTCGCGCTTCCACGGTTCATCCTTGCATTCGCCCTCACCGAAGGACCCCTTGTAGCCGCCGAACAACCCCACGCCGGATACGAGGGAGAGCCCGCCGGCGTAGGGGCCGGAGGCGCTCGTGCCATCGAGGAGCACTTGGTGCAGCCCCTCCTGCTGCGCGACGGCGAGGGCCTGCTTGATCGACGCAACGGCCTCATCGGGTCCAAGGCCGGTGTTCTGGTCGTTCCCGCAGGCCTTGGAGACGAAGACCGCGTCGCCCATGTCGCCGTCCATGCCGTCGCAGTTGGAGTCCAGACCCGCCAGATCCGGCAAGTCCGCCGCGCCGGGGTTCACCTTGCCGCTGAAGTCGTTGCAGTCTCCCCCACCGAGGGGGCAGGGGCCGGTGCTCTCGAACTCCATGCTCGCGTCGCAATATTTGTCGTCGTCGTCGTCGCAGCCCTCGTCCACGGCGCCGTCGCAGTCATCATCCTTGCCGTTACAGCTCTCTACAGCGCCGTCGCCGTCCTCAGAGCACTGCACGCCGTTTCGGCTGGCGTTGCACTCGAAAATCCCCTGGTTGCACCCATCGGGGTCGGGGCCATCGCAGGGCTGACCGACGGCAAAGGTCTCGTCGGTGGCATTGTCGCAGTCGTTGTCCTTGTCGTCGCAGAGCTCGCCGGAAGGCCGGACCTCTCCGGTGCAAACCCCGAGGCTCCCTTGGATACAGCGCTGGGTGCCAGCCAAGCACGCTCCAACCCCGAGCGTACCCTCAGGTCCACCGTAACAAGGGACCTCGTTGGTGTTGCTCGTGGACGCGCAGCCTGTGCTTGGGACGCAGGTGTCGTTGGTGCACACGTTGTTGTCGTTACAGTCGAGCAGCACGGTGGCGGAACATGCCCCGCCAGCGCAGACCGAGGCGCTGGAGCACTTGTTGGCGTCGTCGCACTGGGCCCCATCGGCCTTGTTATGGGTCTGGCATTGGTTGGTTGCGGTGTTGCACATCGACAGCTTGCAGGCGCCGGTTGGCGTGGGGCAGACCACAGGATCGTACTGGCAAGCCCCGCCGACGCACTTCGCTACCTGAAAGCAGTGCTGAGGCGCGGCACAGTCGCTGCCTACCGTGCACTGGCAGAAGCCCGTGCCCACGCAAGCGCCATTCACGCAAGTGTCGTCCTTCGTGCAAGCGTCACCGTCCGAGCACGAACCGGTGGCCGCTGGGAACGCACAGCCGACTCCGGCGACGCACGTGTCGGCGGTGCAGGGGTTGTTGTCGCCGCACACCAAGGAGCCGCTCCCGGTGCAGAGCCCGGCGACGCAGCTATCACCGGTGGTGCAGGGATCCCCGTCGTCACAGAGCGCTACGACGGGTGTCCACTCAGTAGGTGCGGCAGCGATGCAATACTGGCACGAGTTGTCGGGGTCCCGAACGCCCCCGTCGTAGCACACGCCCCCGATGAGACACACGCCCTCGGAGAGGATGTGCCCACACCCGCCGACGCCGTCGCACGCATCCTGGGTGCAGGAGAGGCCGTCGTCGCAGCTCCCGGCGTAGTTGTCGCCGAAACAGACCGAGGTGGCGCAGGTGTCGTCCTTCGTGCAGGCGTCACCGTCGTCGCACGGGATCCCGTCGGCAGGGGTCCAGCTGGTGTTCGTGGCGGCCACATTGCAGAAGCGGCAGAGGTTGTCGGGGTCTTGTTCACCCGACGGGTAGCAGAGCCCGTCGATGAGGCAGTGGGTGAGCGCCACCGCGGAAGAGCACCCCGTACCAAGTGAGCACGAATCGACCGTGCAGGCGACGCCGTCGTCACAGTTGGTCGGAGTGGAAGCGCACACACCCAGCGCGCAGTGGTCCCCAGTCGTACATGGGTCGCCGTCGTCGCAGCCCGTGTCCTGTGGGTCTGCGGAGCACGCGCCGGTGTCCGGATCGCATGCCGCCACGCGGCAGGGGCCAGGGTCGACGCAGGTGACGGGCTGCCCTGACGTGCACGCCCAGACCTCCGGCGGCCCGCTGGTATCGCACGAAGGCACGCCGGTGCACCGGTCGTCGTCGGCGTCCAAGCAGTCGCTGTCGCCCGCGCACTCGCAGCGCTTGCCGCTGACGGCGCACTGACCGCCGTCGCACAGGTCGCTCAACGTACACGGATCACCGTCTTCGCACGGGGCGCCGTCCGCCGGCACGCTCGAGCAGCCGGTGCTGGGATCGCACGCGTCGTCCGTGCACGGGTTGCCGTCGTCGCACGGGAGGCTCGACGTCGCGACGCAGGCGCCCTGGCCCGCGCAGGTGGACGTGACCGAGCAGACCGAGTCGTCGTTGCACGGGCTGCCCGCGGCCTTCGGGAGCTTGAGGCAGTCGCCAGTCGAGGGCACACACACCGTGGCCTCGCAGGGGCCATCGCCCGACGTGTCACAAGGCGCGGCAGGCACCAGCTGGCAGGTGCCGTCGACCTCCCCGACGCACTCGTAATGCCCTTGGCACTTGTCGGCCAGGCTCGGGCAGTTGGCGTCGGTGGTGCATCCGCAGACGTTCTGCACGGGCACACAGTCCCCAACGGTGCAGGCGTCGCCCACCGTGCACGCGTCGCCGTCGTCGCACGGGAGCGAGGTGGCCACGTAGATACAGCCAGTCGCGCCGCACGAGTCCGCAGTGCAGGGGTTGCCGTCGTTGCAGGGCACGGGGGTCCCGACGCAGGTGCCTACCGTGCACGCGTCGCCTACCGTGCACGAGTCGCCGTCCGTACAGCCCGTGCCCTCGGCCACGGCGGTCGCCACGCACTCGCCGGTCTTCGGGTCGCACAGATCCAGATCGCAGTCGCTGGCGTCGTCATCCGCGCAGTCGACGAAGACCGCCTCGGCCACCTCGCAACGCCATGACGTAATCGGCCCGTCCTTCAAGCAGGTAGGCACCCCGTTGCAGAGGTTGCCGTCGTCGCAGTCGAGGTTGTCGAAGCACTCGCAGACCTTGGTGGTCCCCACGCACTCGCCCGCAGCACAAGAGCCCGCCACGTGGCACTTGGCGCCGCAAGCCGCGCCGTCGTCGCGCGCCGTCCACTGAAAGGGCGCGGACGCGCCGTTGCAGTAGAGGCAGGGCTCGTCTGGCGAAGGCGCGACGAGCGGCCAGCAGGTGCCCTCTATCCAGCAGGCGTTGTTGACGGTGCCAACCACCTCGCAAACGCCAGCGACGCACGTCTCCTTGGTGCACGGAACGCCGTCGTCGCACACTCGAGGCGCGCCGCTGCAGTCGCCGGTGACCGTGCAAGTGTCGCCGTCAGTGCAGGGATCGCCGTCGTCGCAGGTGGCGGCGACCAGCGGGGACCACGCGGTGCTCGAAGCCGACGGCTCGCAGGCGCCGCACGGATCGGCCGGGTTCACCGCGCCGGACGGATAACACACGCCCGCGATCAGGCACCCCTCGGTCAGCTCGTGGGTGCACTCAGGGGAGACACAGTCGCCTTCGCAGGCGCAGAGATCCAAGGTGCAGGCGAGCGCGTCATCGCAAGCTGGCTCGGCCCCGGGGGCGCAGTTGCCCTCGGCGCACTGGTCGCCCACGGTGCACGCGTCACCGTCATCGCACTCTCCGAACCGAGGGCTCCACGAGACCTCGGACACGGGGGAGCAAAGCTCGCACGCCTCGTTCGGGTTGACGTCACCATGCGCCCAGCAACCGGCGCCGATGAGGCACCGACCGGCAGCCACGCCGAAGACACACAGGCCAGCCTGGCAGTCGTCCGTGGTGCAAGCCACGCCGTCGTCACAAGCCGCATCGGCGGCGGCGTCGTCGACCGCGCCATTGCAGTCGTTGTCGAGGCCGTCGCAGACCTCTGGGCCGCGGGTGGCGGGCGCGGTGCAGGCTGTGAGCTCGCCGCCGGCGCAAGTGCGTGTGCCCGCACAGCCATCCTCTGCCCCACACACGGTGGCGAACGACTCGTGCGCGAGCGTGCAGGGGCAAAGCCCTCCCTCTGGCACACAAGCGGTTCGGCCCCCGATCTCGGTGCAGGCGCTGCCGGCCGAGCACTGTGCCGACGCCCCCGGAAGGATCGAGCAGCCGGTGGGCAGACAAAAACGCTCCCCGGCGGGTCCGGACGGTAGACACGCGGTGCCGCCTTCGCACTCGGCGTCGGCCTGGCAAGGGGCACATCGCCAGAAGGCGTCGGGCAGGCAGGCCCCGCTCTGGGAGCAGGACCAGCCCACGCCGCAGTCGCTGCAGTCGCTCCCGGCGCAGACGCTGGTGCCGTTGGGGAGCAGCTGACAGCGGCCCGCCGCGCACTCCGCATCTACCGTGCAGATGGCCCCCTGGGCGCTCCCCGCCGCGTCGGCCGCGGAACCGTCATCGCCCACATCGCCGGGGGTTGCTCCGGCGTCTCCAGCGTCGCTGCAGCCCATGGCAAGCAGCGCCGCCACGGCGAGCAGCGAACGCAAGCCGGATGAGCGGACAAGCTCAGGCACGGCGCGCGGCGCTCCCACGGCCCAGGTTGCTGGAGGGAGAGCGCTCTCGGTTCGCGTCGGGTTCGGCCATGCCATCTGTTCGACATGGTACGCTGCCCCGTCGGACTTTCCACCCTCTGGCCGCGCATCGCGTACTGGCCGCCCCAGCCGGTCGCGTTCCGGGCGACTCGCCGGTATGCTGGCGCGATGCGCTTCCTCTGCGTCGTCCTGTGCGCATTGCCGCTCGCGTCGCACGCCGCGAAGCCGATCGACACCCGCCTCCACGCGGCGTTGCTCTCCGCGCCCACCGTGGTCGCGCAGTGCACACGCCACGGGCGGCGAATCTCGCGGAAGGCGCTCGAGGCGGAGATCCTTCGGGTGCTGCCCGGTGCACGCCGCGACGCCCCGATCGCGGTCGAGGTGGCCTCCAAGGGCAAGGAGCCCTGCGGCTTCGAGGTGGTCACCCATCGCGATCAGGACCACGTTTGGGCGCGCGTGACCACCCCGCTGCACATCGACGACAGCCTCGACGTAGTGGTCTCCGGCCACGTCAGCGCGCTCCCCAAGCGTCTCGGCGCCTGGGCCCCGTACGTCCACGCGTGGTGCGTCGGCGTGGACGGCATCTCCTCACGACGCGTGCTAGGCATGCGCCCCAAGGAGTTCAAGGCCCTCCCACCAGCGGTTCGGCGGTTCGTGTGTCGCGACCTGGACCCGCCGGAAGAGCCGCAGCCCAACCCGTGATGCGTCCGTCGAGGCGCGCACGCCCACCCGGACCCCAAACACACCTCGCCCGCACTTCGCCCGGAGACCCATGACAGACAACGCTGCCGTCATCACCCGCTTCTACGAGGCCTTCTCGCGCCGGGACGCGGAGGCCATGGCCGCCTGCTACGCCCCGGACGTCCATTTCTCGGACACGGCGTTTCCAGACCTCCATGGGGACGAGGCCCGAAACATGTGGCGCATGCTGGTGTCGCGCGGAAAGGACCTCGTGGTGGAGTTCCGCGACGTGTCAGCTGCCGGCGAGCACGGCCAGGCGCATTGGGACGCTACCTACACGTTCATGGCCACGGGCAAGAAGGTGGTCAACCGCATCGACGCTCGCTTCACCTTCCGCGACGGGCTGATCGTCCGACACGTCGACACCTTCGACTTCGCCGCGTGGTCGGGGCAGGCCCTGGGCCTCGTCGGGAAGCTCTTCGGTAGGACTCGGTGGCTTCAGCGGATGGTCCAGGGACGCGCGGACAAGGAGCTGCGCCGGTATGCCGAGCGACACCGCGCCTGACACTTCCCGAGGCCCGCTCCGACTGATAGCTTCGCCGCGATGCCTGCTCCGAACGACAGCCACATCCGTGAGCGGCTCCGCGCCGCGGGCCTCCGCGTAACCGCCGGGCGCGTGGCCGTGTACTCACACCTCCTCGAGGCCACGAGCCCGCTGCGACACGGAGACCTGGTGGGCGCGCTCGAGCACCTGCATCTCGACCAGGCCACCGTCTACCGAAACCTCATGGACCTCACCACAGCCGGGCTCGTCCAGCGCACCGACATCGGTGATCACTCGTGGCGTTTCGAGGCCGTGGAGCACGCGGGACACGGCGGCGCCCATCACCCGCACTTCGTCTGCACCGTATGCGGGGACGTTCAGTGTCTCGACGACATCGCGGTCAGCTTCACCGACCACCACGGGCAGGTCCACACCGTCGGCAAACGACCGGTCGAGGTCCAGCTTCGGGGTACCTGCGACAACTGCGCGTGACCGCGGCGCGGACACGGGTCCGCCTGGCGGTGAATCCCACGCCCCTCTCAGCGTCGAAGGCCGCCATGCTCAGAAGCGTCGTCGCGTTATTCCTCATCGGCTGCGGGACCTCGTGGGGCCCGTCAGTGCCCCAAGGGAAGCTCCTCCACCCGCTGGAGCTCGAGCTGCGCTCCCTCGTCGCGAACTGCGGCATGGGCGATCGGCGCACCGCGACCGAGGGCGGCGACACGGCGCTCCCGCCCATCCTGTACGAGGCCCGCCTCGGCCAGAAGATGTTGCGGGAGCTCTCCGGCGATCCGGTCGCGGTGGCCTCCGCAGAGGCCTTGTTCGACACCGTCTATCAGGGCCGCCTCACGAACGAGGAGCCCACGCCCGAGCGGCGCACCGACATGCGCCTCGTGCAGGACGGCTCGGTGCGTGTGGTCCGGGACGCGTCGGTGGGCGGCTCGTTCCGCTATCACTGCAAGACCTACGCGTTCGCTGCGCTCGAGGGCGGCTATGGGCTGGGCGGGGCGGACGCGAAGGCGGCGCTCGAAGGGAAACACCAGCACACGAGCGCGGTGGTCGCCCATGTGGGCCGCTTCAGCTCGGACCTCGCAGAGCGCCTGGCGGCAGGCGAGTCGGCGGCTCGGCAGGAGCTGCTCGCCCTGCACCTCCGCCACCCGGAGCTGGCGGAGCGCGAGGCGTCCTTGCTGCGGGAGGTCACGGCCGCCGTGGTCATGGTCACGGAGGCCGGCGAGGCGGACTCGAAGGCCTCCGGATCGATCGGCTGGTCCGGCTCCTTCCTCGAGGCCAAGGGCGGGGTGGGCAACGAGCGCGTACACAGCGGCGAAGCGAAGAACACGCTGGTCTCCGTGGGCCACGACGCGTTGTGGACCCCCCTGCCCTCGCCCGAAGCGTTGGCCCGAGGGCTCGTGATTGAGCCGTCCCTCGCGCCAGAGTCCTTCAACTTCGTGCTCGAGACCGTGCCAGCCGAGGTGGCTCTCACGGCCAAGGTCTCGAAGGGGCTCTGCGAGAGGCGGTGGTGGTCGGTGTCCGGCGAGGGGAAGGAGCTGCTGAGGGTGGTCGTGGATCCCGCCGGATGCCGCTTCGTGGTGCGCGTGGACTGGAAGGCGCTCTCCGCCGCCGAGCGCGCGGCCGCCGCCTCGGGCGAGGTGCGCGTGCCCATCGCGCTCGCTGCAGCGGTCGGGAAGGCCTCGCTCGCCGTGAACAGCATGGTCGCGCTCAAGAGCGGCCAGGAGCCCTTCGTGGTGCTCAAGACCTCGGACACCGCCGCGTCAGACCGCGAGGTCGCGTTCACGTTCGACGTCTGGACCAGCATCGTGACCGACGAGTTCGCCCGCCGCTTCAAGGTGGGACAGACGTGGGGCGCTCCGAGCGACGCCAAGGTCCGCTGCGGCTCAGTGACGGTGCCCGTGGAGGTCCGGGTGCACCAACCGGTGAACGTAGGGGCGCCGCCCGCGTTGTGGCTGGGCGTGCCGCGCGCGGTTATCGCCCCGTTCGCAGGTCAGGGATGCACGTTCTCGGTCACCCTCGGGGTCCCGGTGGTCGAGCGCGAGGGCAACGCGACGCGACAGGTGAAGTGGGCACTCCAAGACCGTCGCCTGGACATCCCCCCGTGGCTGCAGCCTCCCCGGCCCGCGGAGGGCGCGGCGTCCGGCGCGCCCCTGAGCGAGCCCCCAGCGTTCGGAACGCCCGTAGCCCCGGGAGGTTGACGCGCCACGACCCGCATGGTCGTCTCCCGAGGCTCGCGGCGCGCGAGTCGAAGCGGCCCAAGAGAAGAGGCAAAGATGAACGAGTTGGATGACGCCGGCCCCCGCCCTACCGACAGCGAGATCCCTGACGAGTCCCGGCGAGGGTTCCTTGCCGGCAGCGCAGCGCTCGCCCTAGCGGCGGCCTCCGCTCCGGCGCTTGCCGCCACCCCAGGGAAGTCACGGATCGTCCAGGCGGAGGATCCGGCAGTCTCCACCGGCCCCACGGCCATCGACAAGGCGCGCCTCGAGGCGCTCATCGACGCGGCCCTCATGCGGTACACGGGCGAGAAGTCGGCGTCGGCGGCGCTCGGGCGGTACTTCAAGAAGGGCCAAAAGGTCGCGATCAAGATCAACACGCTGGGCAGCCCGTACGCGTCCGTTCACCCGGAGACCGCGCTGCACCTCGGGAGGCGCCTCCACGAGGCGGGCCTGCCCAAGGACGACATCCGGATCTTCGACCAGTACATCTCGCGTATGCAGACCGGTCGCTTCCGGGCGCGGCGCAAGCCGGGCGAGATTTGGGTCACCAATCACCTCGGACGCACCCCGGAGAAACAGGTCTACACGGACGGCGACTACCGGGTGGAGTTCCACTGGGAGAAGCTGATCGTCTGGGCCGACGCGGTCTTGAACGTCTGCGTCCCGAAGGATCACGACCTCACGGGCGTGACCGGCGCGATGAAGAACATGGCGATGGGCGTGGTGAAGCCAACGGAGGAGCGGGAGGCCAACAAGGCCAACCCCGGTCATTACACCGTCGTGCCCAAGTTCCACCGCAACAACTGCGACCCGGCCATCCCGAAGCTCTACGCCATGCCCATGATCAAGGACAAGGTGAAGCTGATCGTCGTGGACGCCGTGCGCTGCCTCTACCATGGAGGTCCGCAAGACAAGCCGCGCTTCCGCGAGCCGCTGAACCAGGTGTGGGTGGCCGAGGATCCCGTGGCAGTGGACTCCACGATCCATCGGCTGGTGAACAAGATCCGGAAGGACAAGGGGCTCAAGCCGATCGAAGAAGACCTGTTCCGCGACAAGCCGCGGCACCCCAAGTACATCGCCACGGCCGCCAAGATGGGCCTCGGCACCAACGACCCCGCCAAGATCACGCTGGACCACTTCAAGGTGGGGTGACCCCCAGATGACGCTCAACGCCTGGGTGGCCATCCTCGTGATCCTCGAGATCGTGGTGGTCTTCGGCTTCATCCTCACGGAGCGTCGTCACCCCTCCGCCACGCTCGCCTGGGTCATGGCGGTGGTCTTCCTCCCGGTCCTCGGGCTCATCCTCTACGTGGTGTTCGGCCGCACACGGATGGTGCGCCGGAGCCGGCGCTTCAAGAAGCTGTCCCGACGCGTGCGCGAGCTGATGCGCGACAATGGAGTCGGTAGCGACGGGCTGGGCCGCGCGAACGCGCTCCGCGACTGCGACCCCAGGACACCACCCGTGGCGCGCCTCGCCAGCCGCATGGGGGTGGCGCCGCCCACCGACGGGAACATCACGCGCCTGCTCGTGGACGCGGAGGCCGCTTACGGGGCGATGCTGGCGGCGATCCGGGGGGCGCGCCATCACATCCACATCGAGTTCTACATCTGGCAGAACGACGACACCGGCCGCTGCTTCCGCGACGCGCTGGTGCTGCGCGCGCGAGACGGCGTCAAGGTGCGTGCGCTCGTCGACGCGGTGGGCAGCTCCAGCCTCCCTGACGGCTTCTTTCAACCGCTGGTGGAGGCCGGCGGCGAGTTCGCCGAGTTCTCTCCGATCGCGCGCATCGCGCGGCTGCTGAGAAGGAGCCGGGTGGACTTCCGGAACCACCGAAAGCTCCTGATCGTGGACGCTCAGCGCGGCTTTACCGGCGGGGTCAACCTCGGAGACGAGTATCTCGGCAAAGATCCCGAGCTCGGGGGCTGGCGCGACACCCACCTGGAGATCGAGGGGCCCGCCGTCATGGGCCTACAACAGGCGTTCGTGGAGGACTGGCTCTGGGCCACCGACGAGCTACTCGCCGAGACCGGGCTCTTCTCGGCTCGGCCGGCGGCCGAGCCCGGCGACGCGGTGCTGGTGGTGGAGTCCGGGCCCGATCGCGAGTGGGCCCCGATCCACCGCATCTACGTTCAAGCGATCACCGCGTCGGTGTCGCGAGTATGGCTCACCAACCCGTACTTCTTGCCCGACAAGGTGATGGAGGAGGCCCTGGTGACCGCCGCGTTGCGCGGCGTGGACGTGCGTATTCTCCTCCCGAAGCGCAACGACTCTCGCCTCGTGGCCTACGCCTCTGCGGCGTTCTTCCAGGCGCTGCTTCAGGCGGGCGTGAAGCTCTACCGGTATCGCGCCGGCTTCGTCCACGCGAAGACGCTCGTGGTGGATGACTGGGCGTCCACCGTCGGCTCGGCCAACATGGACGCGCGGTCGTTCCGCCTCAACTTCGAGCTCAATGTGTTCGTCTTCAGCGGCGGGCTCACCACAGCGCTGGCCGAGACCTTCGAGCGCGACCTCGCGGAAGCCGATCCGGTCACGCGCGAAGCGGAGCGAGCGATCGGGTACCTGACGCGCCTCGCGCGCCAAGCGGCGCAGCTCCTGTCCCCACTGATGTAAGCTCAGCGGATGGCGCGCCACGTCTACCGCTGGGACCTCGACAAGACGTACATCAAGACGGACTTCGACTCCCCCGTCGCGCTTCTCCGCACTGCCCTCCAGCGCCCCGAGGAGAAGGAGAACGTGCCCGGGACGGCCGCGCTCATGCGCGCGCTGAAGCGGGGCCCCGATGGCACGGAGAACAAGGTCTTCATCATCAGCGGGAGCCCGCGGGAGATGCGGCGTGTCCTTTCGGAGAAGCTGAGGCTGGACGGGGTGACGATCGACGGGCTGGAGCTGAAGCCCAACCTGCAGAATCTGCTGCGTCTTCGCTTCAGAGCGATGCGCGACCAGCTGGGCTACAAGCTCCCGGTGCTGCTCGAGAGTCGGGCTCAGCTCGAGCCCGGGATGCTCGAGACCTGCTTTGGCGACGACGCCGAGCTCGATGGCCTGATCTACCGCCTTTACGCCGATATCTGCGAGGGCCAGGTCGACAGCGCCGGCTTGGGGCGTCTCCTGCAGGCGGCCAACCTGTACCCGGATCAGGTGCACCGGATCCTGGCGGCCACGGGTCGGCTGCCGGTGGGCCGGGTGGTGGAGCGCGTCTGCATCAACCTCGAGACGGGGTCGCCCACGGGCCGCTTCGACGCGCTCGGAGCGCTGGTGAAGCCCACCTTCAACGCGTTCCAGACGTCGCTGGTGCTCTACTGTGACGGACGCCTCGCCGAGGCCGGCGTCTTCGCTGTGACCGACGAAATGAGAGAGCGATACGGCTACACGGCTGACCGGCTGTCGTCGTCCTTGCAGGACGCGCTGCGGCGCGCGCTGGTGCCTCGTGACGCCGTGGCGGCGCTGGTGGAGCGGCTGGGGCTCCGGCTGGGGCCCGAGCTCCCCGTGCGCGTCCTGGAGGACCGCCCGGTCGACTACGTGGCTCTGCTTGCGGACGCCGACGCCTGGCACAAGGAGCGGAAGGCGGGCCGCTCGCCAACTGGCCTCGGCCGCCTCTTCGGCGGCGACTGACTCGCCCGCGGCTCCCACAAGGGCCACGTGCTCGAGATCTGGCACGAGGCCGTGGGCTGACGTGGTTGAGCGCTGGCCGTCTGCTGATGGGAACGGTGGCGGAGTGCGCGCCTAGGGACGCGCGCTCGCGCCTAGACCGAGAACGACGAGCCACACCCGCAGGTGCGCGTGGCGTTCGGGTTCTCGAAGTGGAAGCCGGTGAACTGGAAGGACTCGACGTAGTCGATGTGAGTCCCATCAAGGTACTCGTGGCTCATGGGGTCGACGAAGACCTTGAGGCCGTGAAAGTCGAGGACCCAGTCGCCGTCCTTCTGCCCTTCCTCGAAGTCCATGTCGTAGGTGAGGCCGGAGCACCCACCGCCGACGACCATGACACGCAACGCGTGCCCATCGAGGTTCTGTGCTTTGGCCATCTCTCGGACCTTGGTGACGGCAAGCTCGGTGATCTGCATGGGCTCTGGGCCTCCGGGACGTGGTGCACGGAGTCTAGGCCTGGGGTGGCCGATCCGCAACGCGAGCTTTCATCGATGCCGTCGCCGAGGCCTGGGGCACGCGTGCTCCACATGGGTGCAGACGTGCCCCATCGCGCGGGGAGAGGGCTGCATGGCGACTGCTCGGCCGGGTGGTCGCGTTCTTGCTGAGATGGCCGTCCGGCCGACCGGCGCAGACGCGAGTCACGCTGTCGTTGACGCGCGCCCCGAGTCGGAGTACGTCGCGCGCCCTGTAGACGCCTCGGATAGGAGCCTCGAGTCATGACCAAGATGCTGCGTGAGAAACCCGCCGTCGACGCGCCGAAGGGCCGCCTCGGTATCCTCCTCCCGGGCCTGGGCGCCGTTGCGACCACCTTCATCGCTGGGGTCGAGGCCGTCCGCCGCGGCATCGCGACGCCTATCGGCTCGCTGACCCAGATGGGCCACATCCGCCTGGGTAAGCGCACCGACAGCCGCCAGCCTCTGATCAAAGACTTCGTCCCGCTGCAAGACCTGTCGGGCATCGTCTTCGGCGGCTGGGATATCTTCGAGGACGACTGCCTCACCGCCGCGCGCCGAGCGGGCGTGCTCGACTCGCAGCTCCTCGACAAGCTCAGCGACTTCCTCGGCGGAATCCGCCCCATGCGGGCAGCATTCGACCCCGAGTACGTGAAGCGGATCAGCGGCCCCAACGTGATCGCCGGCGGGCGCCGGCAGTGGGCTGACCAGCTCCGAGCGGACATCCGCAACTTCAAGAAGCAGCACGAGCTCGACCGCGTGGTCTTGGTTTGGTGCGGCTCCACCGAGGTCTTCGGGCCGAGCACGGAGGTCACCGACTCGCTCGCCGCCTTCGAGAAGGGCCTCGACGCGAACGACAGCCGTATCCCGCCGAGCATGGTGTACGCCTACGCCGCCCTCATGGAGGGCTGCCCCTACGCCAACGGGGCTCCGAACCTCTCCGCCGACGCGCCCGCCATGCTCGAGCTGGCCGACCTGAAGAAGGTCCCGGTGTGCGGCAAGGACTACAAGACCGGCCAGACGCTCATGAAGACCATCATCGCGCCGGGCCTCAAGGCACGACTCCTGGGCCTCCAGGGGTGGTTCTCCACGAACATCCTCGGAAACCGTGACGGTGAGGTCTTGGAGGATCCGGGCTCCTTCAAGTCGAAGGAGGTCACGAAGCTGTCGGTGCTGGACACGATCCTGCAGCCCGAGCTCTACCCCGAGCTCTACGGCAACTTCTTCCACTCGGTGAAGATCAACTACTACCCCCCGCGCGGCGACAACAAGGAGGGGTGGGACAACATCGACATCACCGGGTGGCTCGGCTACCCCATGCAGATCAAGATCGACTTCCTCTGCCGCGACTCGATCCTGGCGGCGCCGCTGGTGCTCGACCTGGCCCTGTTCCTCGACTTCGCGCAGCGCTCCGGCTTCTACGGGATCCAGGAGTGGCTCTCGTTCTACTTCAAGTCGCCCATGGCGCCCGCGGGGCTCTACCCCGAGCACGACCTGTTCATCCAGCAGACCAAGCTCAAGAACACGCTCCGGTACGTGATGGGCGAGGAGCTCATCACCCACCTCGGGCTCGACTACTACGGCGACGAGGCCTAGCGCATGAAGGGCGCCTTCAACACGATCCTCGAGGCGGTGGGCAACACGCCGATCGTCCGTCTGCACAAGGTCGGGAAGGGCGTGAAGAGCCCGCTGTTCGTGAAATGCGAATACACGAACCCTGGCGGCTCCGTGAAGGACCGCCCGGCCCTCCAGATCGTCGACGACTACGAGAAGGAGGGGAAGCTCCGCCCTGGCGGCACCATCGTGGAGGCCACCAGCGGCAACACGGGCATGGGCCTCGCCATGGCCGCCGCGGTCAAGGGCTACAAGTGCATCTTCGTCATGCCCGACAAGATGAGCGAGGAGAAGATCGCCGCCCTCCGAGCCTTCGGCGCGAAGGTGGTGGTCACGCCCACCAACGTGGAGCCGGAAGACCCGCGGAGCTACTACTCCGTCGCGCGGCGCCTCGCCCAGGAGACCCCGGGGGCGGTGCTGGCCAACCAGTACCACAACCCGTCCAACCCGAAGGCGCACGTCCTCAGCACCGGCCCGGAGATCTGGAGTCAGACCGGCGGGGAGATCGACGCCATCGTGATCTGCATGGGCACCGGCGGCACGATCAGCGGGATCGGCAAGTACCTGAAGGCCCAGAAACCCGGCATCAAGGTGGTGGGCGTCGACCCGATCGGCAGCATCTACTACGACTACTTCCGCACCGGGAAGATGACCACGGCCCACAGCTACAAGGTGGAGGGCTTCGGCGAAGACTTCCTGCCGTCCACCATGGACTTCTCGGTCCTCGACGACATCGTGCGCGTCACGGACAAGGAGTGCTTCGACACGACCCGCCGCCTCGTCCGCGAAGAGGGGATCTATTGTGGCGGCTCATCGGGTGCCTGTGTCGCCGGGATGGTGAAGTGGGCCGAGCGTCAGGTCGAGCCCCTGAACGTGGTGGCGATCCTGCCGGACGGCGCCAGCAAGTACCTGTCGAAGGTCTTCAACGACCAGTGGATGTTGGAGAACGGCTTCCTCGAGGACGAGTACGGCGGCACGGTGGCGGACGTTGTCGGCGCGAAGCCACGCCCGTTCTACACGGCGTCGCCCACGGCCACGATCGGAGAGGTCATCGCGCTCATGAAGGAGCACGAGGTCTCGCAGATCCCAGTGATCGACGAAGGCGGCCGACTCGTCGGCGTCGCCACGGAGCTCGCCCTGCTCAAGGCGTTGGTGAACGCGCATGTCACGCAGGACGTCCCGGTGGAGAAGTACGCGGTGGTCGACTTCGCCCTCGTGGAGCCGCGGAACTCGGCGGCGCTGTTGTCGGCGCTCTTCGCGCGAGGGAAGACGGTGATCGTTCACGACGGGGCTCGCTACACCGGCATCATTACCAACATCGATCTCATCGACTTCATCTCGCGGCGAAGCCGGCGAGGGGCGTGACCGGGTGGGCAGTGGTGCCAGCGTCACAGCCTGTGCCGCCACGCCACTCGCGCGGGCATCGTCTTGACACGCCCCTTCGAGGTCTTACGATGCGCCGCACTTTGCACCCTGGGGGATACGATTCATGAAGCTGCATAGCCTGTTTTTCGGCCTGTCGATCGCCCTGGGCGCCGGAGTCGCCACCGCCGCAGACACCCGCGTCGTCAAGCTCCACAACGTGGACGCGGCCATCGTCGCGGCGCTCGAGAAAGACAAGATGCCCGCCACGAAGCTCGTCCGAGAGCACTTCAAGGGCTTCACCGTGGCGAAGATCGAGGCCTACGCGAAGTCCAAGAAGCTCGATGCAGACTCCTTCGTGCGGGTCGTGCGACAGACCGAACTGCTCCAGGTGGCGCCGCTTCAGGTGGGTCACGCGTGGATCATGGTCCACCGATGCAACGTTCAAGGCCTCGCGCAGCTCGAGAGCAGCCACGCCGGCGAGCTGCAGAAATGCATCGACACCACCCCCGGCCGTGACGGCATCGTCAAGCTGGTGCCCACCGTCGAGCAGGTGCAGGCCTGGATCGATGAGGCCAAGCGCGGCGAAGTGGGCGACGTGCGCGCCGCTGAGCGCGCCGTCCCGATCGCGCGCATCGAAGGGGCCGACGAGAAGGTGCTGAAGGCCTTCGACAAGAAGGGCTGGAAGAACAACATCGACGTGGTGAAGAACCTGAGCGTCTCCGGCGAGCGCGACGCCTTCTCGAAGGCGCACAAGCTCGAGAACGCCGCGGTGGACCGCGCGTTGGGTCTCGCAGACTTCCTGCGCGTCACCGCCGTGAATGGCGCGATGGCGCAGCTGCTCTGGGACGCCGGCATGCAGAACGTCGGCGAGCTCGGCGGCCAGCGAGCGGAGGACCTGCTGCCGAAGCTGGTGGAGACCAACCAGCGGACGCGACGGGTTACGGTAGAGCTCACGCTCGAGGGCGTGGCTCGAATCGTCGGCGATGCCAAGAGCCTGGGCCAGCACCGTTGAAGAAACGGCCGGGCTCTTGCATCTAACAGCGTCGGGCGCGTGGGCGCCCGACACCTGAAAACCGTCGCGCGGCATGAAGGCCGCCCGGCGTTGGGAGTCATGACACGCCCGAAAGGGAAGGGAGAACGGAACGATGAAGACCTGGATGAAGAGCCTTGTAGTGGCGTTCGGCGGCATGGCCTTCGTGGCCGCGTGCGAGCCGGGTGGTGGTAGCGAGACCACGCAGACGGCCGATGGCACGGATGGCACCGACGGCGTTGTGGCGGACGGTGTCGACTCGACCGACGGCGTTTCAACTGACGTGTTCGGCGTCATCGAGCTGGAGGACGACCCGAACAACAGCACGCTCGATCCCTGCGACACCGGCTCCATCAAGAGCCCGGGCGCGGACATCGACGCCGCTGAGCTCACCACGTCCGCGGGCGCGGGCACGTTCCTGACCAACTGCTCGATCGCGAACACCACCTCCTGCGAGAACGACAGCGCGTCCACGTCGCAGGCCGAGGGCACTCCCGACGCCTCGGGCTCGGAGGAGACCGGCACCTACACCTCGCTCAACGGCGGTCGCATGCGCTGCGACTGGACCGGCGGCGCGGCTGTCTCGTCCGGTGACGAGGTCGAGGTGATCGAGATCGGCGGCACCAGCGGCACCAACGTCGAGCAGTACCGCATCCGCCTCTGCGCCAACCAGGGCGGCAACTGCACGCGGGACTCGATCTACGCGTCGGGCGCTTCGCGCTTCCCCACGGCGGACCTGTTCTGATCCAAGGCGTGGTCCCTCCGGCGTAAACGGGGGGACCCGCTGAGCGCCGCGGTCCGCCGCGGCCCTCGCACAGGGCCCTCGACAGCTCGTCTGTCGGGGGTCTTGTCGTTTAAGGCCGTGAGGATAGTGCGGCGACTCAAAGTGGAAAGTCGCAGCAGCTGGGGTAACATGGGCGCGGCGGTCAACAGCCCGCTTCAGGAGCCCTCATCGTGACTCGATTCGCGCCCGTCCTCGCGCTGCTCGCCCTCCTCCTCTGGGACCGGTCAGCCACCGCGCAAGAGGTGAAGCTCGTCCCAGGCAGCAGCGGACGCGTGGGCGACGTGATCGAGGTGTTCGTGGACGAACGCGGCGACATCTACCGCGAGCTGCGCTACCACGGCGTGGTCCCCAACCTGCGGGACGACCTGCGAGCACCGAAGACCGGCAAACGCCCGAAGAGCCCGAAGGTCCGCCGAGCCGTCCCGCTCGTGAGCTGGGTGGGCTACCAGCAGATGCGGTTCAGCTCGCGGGTCTTCATACAGACCAACCACCTGAGCCACTACACCATCCAGAAGCCCGACCCCCGCCGGATCGTGGTGTTCATCGACGATGCGAAGATCCCCAGCCGCCAGACGCTGCGCCCGCTGATCACCAGCCAGTACCAAGGCTCCGTGGCATCCGTGAAGGCCCGGCGTGTGCGCGGTGGTGCGGAGATCACAATCACCTTGAGCCGACCGGCCGGCTACCTGTACAAGCAGGAAGGCCGCTACGTATTCATCGACATCGAGCGCTGATCCCGCGAACCCGCGGCGGCGCGCGGCCCGACCTCCAAGCCCGAAGCGCAGGCCATGACCGACACCCAGTCCAAGAGCCGGAAGGCGAAGCCCGCCGCCCCCGAGGCCACCGAAGCCCACGAGGCCACGCCCGTCGTCGCCCCCCCGGCCGACACGCCCCAGAAGTCGGCCGCCAAGCGCAACGTGGCCCAGGCCGACGCGGGTAACGCGGCCACGCAGCCAGACGCGGCCGCGCCCTCGTCACCCTCGTCCACGCCCGAGCAGGCGAAGTCGAAGGCAAAGCCCGCCAAGACGCCGAACCCAACCCAATCGGGAAAGGCGGACGAGGCGGACAAGGCGGACGATTCGAAGACGGCGGAGACGCAGGCCCACACGGCGAGGGAAGCCGACGCGCCCAAGAGGGCTCACACGTCGAAGAAGGCCGACGCGCCCAAGAAGGCCGACGCGCCCGAGAAGACCGACGCGCCCAAGAAGGCCGACGCGCCCAAGAAGGCAGACGCGCCCAAGAAGGCAGACGCGCCCAAGAAAGCGGCCACGCCTCACCAGGGAGACGAGCCGAAGAAGGCAGGCCAACCGAAGAAGGCCGCGAAGCCGCCAGTCGCCGGCGCGGCGGACAAGGTGGAGAGACCGCAGCCAACGGAGGCGGCGAAGCCCGCGGAGGAGTCAACGCCGGCAGTCGCCGACCTACCACGGGTCGAGCCGAGCGGCGGAGACGCGAGCTCCGGGGCCGACGCGGGACCCAGCGACGACCGTGAAACCGAAGGCGCGGAGCGCTTCAAGGCCAAGCGAGGCCGTCCCGCCGCGACGCCGCCGGTGACGGAGGATCCGCACGCCCACCGGCCCTACGTCCACGGCAGCAGCGCACCCAGCACGGCGCGCGGGGCGCCGCCGCCCGACCCTCGACGCCAGACTCCGGCCCCAACGCCGGTGAAGCCCGTGCCGGGTCCGGCGGCCACGGAGCAGACGACCAGAAGTGGGCAGCCGCTTCGGTCTTGGGGGGTGATCGATCTGCGACGCACACCCACGGCCACCCCAGGGAACACGTCGCCGCAGCGGCCACGCGTGGTCACTGGCGCGCCGTCGATGGACGCCGAGCGGCGGCGAGTGGATCCCCCGCGCGTCGAAGCGCCGCGGCAGTCCGAGCCCGCAGCCGAGGCGAAGCCGGCAGAACCAACAGACGCAAAGGAGCCCCCGGCGGCGCACCGCGGACATCGGGGCGATCCCCGCGGCTCCGAAGACCGCGCCGCCCGGGCACCTTCTGAGCGGCCCGCCACGAGCGCCGCGCAGTCGGCGGCGCCTGCCAAAGCCCCGCTCTCCAGCAGTGCCTCTCCGCGGTCGGCAGAGGCCTCGCCCGAGTCGGCGAGCGCGCCACGCGCAAAGGCCCCCCACGCCGCCGAGCCCACCGCTGGCGCGACCACCTCGCGCCCCGCACCGGCGCCGACAGGGGGCCCAGAGCGGCCGCAAGCGACGAAGGAGGATAGCTCCCGGAAGGCCGCGCCAGACGACGATCGGCCTCCCCCCGCGCCGGAGGGTGAGCCCGCCGGCACCGAGGAGGAGGTGTTGGCTGCACGACGGCGCCGACCCGCCTACCGCCCGCAATGGCTCGGCCCGCAGGGATCGCAGGAGGGTGCGCAGCCGGACGAGGCGCCCGACACCGACCGGCCGCGCCCTCGCTACGTGCCGCCGCCAGCACCTACGTCGAGCTCGCCCGGGGGGGCGGCGTCCCCAACGACTGCGGCGACCGGAGACTCCGGTCGCACGGTGGAGGGGGCAGGGAAGCCAAGGGCGTCCGGCACATCCATGGAGGGCGCCACCGCTCCGACGGAGAGGCATCCGTCGTCGCGCAGAGTCGAGGCGACCCCGCTGGTCTCCGTGCTGGCCGTCTCCACGCGAGAGGCCCCGGTGAGCGCAGAGCTCTTCGACGCGCTCGCGAACCAGTCGTTCTTGCACGCGTACGAGGTGGTCGTCGTGCGCACCGAGCGCGAACCGGCAGTGGACGCCGTGCTCGAGCGCCGCAAGGCCCGCGTAGTGATCCCGGACGATGGCACGCTCGTCGCCCGCTCGCTCCTCGACGCCGGCATGGAGGACTGCACGGCAGACGTGATCCTCGCGGTCTCGCCCACGCTGCGCCCGGAGGGAACGTCGTGGCTCTCGGCATTGGTCGAGCCGTTGCTCGCCGATCCGAAGCTGGCGGTCACGCGCGGCCGGATCCTGGCCGCCACCGACCTGTCGCCGTACGAGGCCTACCGTTTCGAGGCGGAGCACAACGACGCGTTCGCGTTCATGGCGTTCCGGCGCGCGGTGTGGACTCGGCACAGCTTCTACAAGAGCGGCAACCTCTCCGTCCGATGGCTCGAGCGCGTCAAGGACGAGGGCGGCTGTCGCACGGTCGAGGCCGCGGTGGCACGGGGGCGCCTCGAGCTCCCCAGCGCGTTCCGCGAGCTGGTGCTGGAGACCTTCGCCAACCTGCCAGACACGCTGGGCGCCTCGATCAAGCGCACGGTCGACGCCACGCTCGGCGACTGGGACAACCTGCGACGGCGCGGACTGGCCGATCCTGCCAGCGCCTACCTGCGCGCGCTCGAGGTGCGTCTCGCCGAGGGGATCGGTCGTACGCGGCTCCGAAACCTCTTCGGCCTGTCACCCACCCACACCACGCGCGGCGCGCGGCGGGTCACGCGTCCGAGCTGACGCTTTGGGTCGTCGGCGGAGCCTCCGCTGACACCGTCCAACAAGCAAGACGGCGCTGCGCCCCGACGGTGAGCGGCTGCTCCCGCCCGCAACGCTCCTCGGCGAGCGAGCAGCGCGGCCGGAAAGCACACCCCGCACCGAGCTCGAACGGAGAGGGCGGCTCGTGCACCACGCGATCGAGCGCCTGCCGCACGCGCCCCGGGACGCTGGCCGCGAGCAGCTGAGTGTACGGATGGAGCGGCGTGTCCAGCACCTCGAGCGTGGGTCCCGACTCCACCACCCGGCCGTGGTAGAGCACCATCACGCGGTCAGAGAGCCACCGGACCACGCGGAGATCGTGGCTCACGAAGACGAGCGCCAGCGAGAACTCGGCTCGAAGCTCGGCGAGTAGATTCAGGATCTGCGCCTGAACGCTCACGTCGAGCGCGCTGACCACCAAGTGCGTCGACCTCCCCGATGCCTGCGGCGGCAGGCAACCCCACGCGTTGGACCAGGCGGCCCACGTCGCGATCGCGCTGCGCGCGCGTGCCCACTCCGTGGATCTCGAGCGGTTCGTGGAGGATCGACCCCACGCGGTGCCGAGGGTTCAGGGAGGCGTAGGGGCTCTGAAAGACGAGCTGGGTGAGCCGAGCGACACGCAGCCGGCCAGCCCGGTCTTGCGCGCTCACGGGGAGCCCTCCGAGCGTCACGCGCCCCTCCGTGGGCACCTCGAGCCCCACGAGCAACCGGGCCAGCGTGGACTTCCCGCAGCC
>SXOO01000181.1 GCA_005776725.1 Pseudomonadota bacterium
GTCGTAGGGTGCGCCGAGCGCCTCGAGGAGGACGCGGGTGCCGGTGGCGCGGGTCTGCGGGGCGTAGAAGAGCGTGATCCGGTTCATTGCGAGGGCTCCGTGGACGACCGCGGTCGTCGGTGATGGGAGCACTGTGGCCCACAATACCTGTCAGGGAGTGTCAGGATTCACTAGACTGGCTTCGAAATGCGCGCCAGCCGGCTCCTCTCCATCCTCACCACCCTCCAGGCGCGCGGCCTGGTTACCGCCCAGGCGTTGGCCGACGAGGCCCAGGTGTCGCTGCGCACCATCTACCGCGACATCGACGCGCTGAGCGCGGCGGGGATCCCCGTGCTCGCGGAGCGCGGGGCGGAGGGCGGCTACCGGCTCCTCGACGGCTACCGAGTACGCCTCAACGGGCTCTCGCATCGCGAGGCGGAGTCCCTGTTCTTGGGGGGCCTGGCAGGACCCGCGGCTGACCTGGGCCTGGGCGCCGTCATGGCTGCGGCGCAGCAGAAGCTGAAGGTGGCGCTCCCGGCGGACCTGCGCGCGAGCGCGGAGCGGATGCAGGCGCGCTTTCACCTCGACGCGCTCCAGTGGTTCGGCGAGGTGGACCAGCCGCCCCACCTGCAGGCGGTGGCCGAGGCGGTGTGGAGCCAGCGACGGCTCGAGGTGCGCTACCAGTCGTGGAAAGCCGAGCAGACACGCCGGCTCGAGCCGCTGGGCCTGGTGTTGAAGGGAGGCGGTTGGTACCTGGCCGCGGCTCTCGACGGGCGGGTGCGCACCTACCGGGTCTCTCGGATCCTCGAGCTCTCGGTGCTGGACGAGCGCTTCGACCGGCCCGCCGACTTCGACCTCCCGGCGTATTGGCGCGCGGCAACGCAGCGCCTCGAGGCCGAGCTTCACCCCGGCATGGCCACCTTGCGCGTGTCGGCGCGAGGAGCCCGGCTGCTTGCAGAGACGAGCGCGCCCTACGCGAGGAGCCGCCTGGTCTTGGGGGAGGTGGAGGATGACGAGGGTTGGCGCCACGCCACGCTTCC
Source organism: Pseudomonadota bacterium (assembly GCA_005776725.1). GTDB lineage: Bacteria > Myxococcota_A > UBA9042 > SXOO01. The sequence goes on from SXOO01000181.1 coordinate 1,020, forward strand.
CGTGGGCTCCACGCGGCACGCCGCGTACGAGCTGCTGCGCCTCGGGCCCGAGGTGGAGGTGCTGGCGCCGCCGGAGCTACGCGCCACCATGGCCACCCTCGCGCGCCAGCTCAGCGAGCGCTACGCCTCGGCAGTCCCGGGAGACGTCGGGGCTGGCTAAAATGGTGGGGCATGGCCCCCGGGGGAGTGGGTGGGGACCACAGCGTCAGGCGGGTCGGCGGTCCCGCGGGCGCGATCCGTTGCCACTCCTGCCAGCGCCTCCAGCTCCACTGCGGCGCCCTCCGGTCCTGCCGCGCGCGCGAACGCTGCGGCCATCCGCGCTGCCGCACCCGTGAGCTTCCGTGCCTCGCGAATCGCCTCCCGGAGCCTGCCGGCGGTCAGCGCTCTTGCCGGCACGCTGGTCCCGACGCCGTGCGCCTCCAAGTGGCGCGCCACGTCATTCTGATCGCGCCCGAACGGAACGGCGCAGACCGGCACGCCGGCGGCCAGAGCCTTCTGGGTGATCCCCATTCCGCCGTGGCACACCACGACCGCGGCGTGCGGCAGCAGCGCGCTGTGCGGCGCGTAGCGGACGATCCGGGCGTTCTGAGGCGCCCGAAAGCTCGCCGGGTCGATGGCTCCGGTCGTGGCCACGACGTCGAGGTCCTCTCCGGCCAGCGCCTCCAGCGCCATCTCCACGAGCCGCCCGTCGTCCTGGAACTCCGTGGAGCACGTGATGAGGGCCAGAGGACGGGTCGGGCGCGGAGCTTCGGCCGGCGCAGGCGGCTCCCAGAGGCCCGCACCGACGAAGCGCACTGAGTCCGGCCAGCCCCCGTGGTCATATTCGAACGCGTCCGCCGTGAAGTAGAGCAGGCGGTGTCCCCGGAGCGCGATGTCGCCCACCCGGGAGAGCGGCGCGACGCCGAGGTCTCGCCGGAGCGCGTTCAGGCGGGCGAGTAGCGGCCGAAACGCGAGCCCGCTGACGAAGCGGAGGATCCGGTCTCGGAGCGCTCCGAGGAGGCCCGATCTTGGTGCCAGCCCGAGCCCGAACGGGGGGCGCCCCGGAATGTCGAAGTCCGCGAAATACGGGGAGAAGATCGCAAAAGGGAGGCCCGACGCCTCGGCGGCAGAGACGGCGCCCCAGGCGTTCACGTCCACGAGCAGAACGTCCGGGCGGACGGTCGCGATCGCTGCCCGAAGATCCTCGACCTCGTGAGGAGCCCGATCGAGCCAGGTCGTGAGCGCCCGCTTCGCGGCGCCGAGCGGGCTCGTGGCGCGCCAGTCGTCGATCTCTCTCGCTTCGATCGCGGGGGCCATCGGCCTCGCAGCCAGCCCGAGCGCCCCGGCCCTCTCCACCTCGCCGGCGAGCGTGCAGAGCGCCACGTGGTGTCCGCGTCGCCGGAGCTCGGCCAGGGTCGGGAGGACAGGAAAGAGGTGTCCCTTCGCGGGAGACGTGTAAGCGAGCACTCTCATGAGCTTCCTCCTGACCGGCCGGTTGGGTGCCCCGGAGTTCCGAGAACGGCCTCGATCAGCTCCGTCAGCGCGGTCCGTGTGTCCACGCGGTCGAGGCCTTGATCGCGGTGGAGCAGCTTCCACACGTACACGTCGGTGAGCGCGACCAGCTGGGCGAGCCGCCGACCCCGGATGTCTAGCGCCAGCGCAGCTAGCTGTGGTCCGAAGGCCCGCTCGACCCAAGCGCGGTGGAGGGCGCGCGTTCCGGCGAGCAACGTGGCGAACGTGGGGCCCTGGCCTTCGAGGCTGAGCAGCCGGAGCGACCGATCGCCCCAGGCGTCGTAGTGATCGAGGAGGTTGTCGATCGCTTCCGAGACGTCGCCGGGCGTCACGGCGTTCCGTTCGGCCGACACCCGAGCCATCGCGCTTTCGGCGGACGCTCTCAGCAGGCCCTCTTTGGAGCCGAACTTCCGGAGGATCGTCTGGACGGACACGCCGGCTTCCGCCGCTACGACGTCCAGGCCGGGCACATGGCCCAGGTCGAGCACCAGCGTGCGTGTGGTCTCCAGGATTCGTTCGGTGCTGGCCGCGGTCTTCTCCGCGCGTTGTCCCTGGGTGTAGATGCGGCGATCGGGCTCTTTCATGTGAGCCACGCTAACGCGAAAGCAAAATTCGCGTCAATTCGATTGTCGCCAAATCTCGCGCCGCTCAGGCAGCGGTGCCGTGAGAGGACGCTCGAGGGCTTGCGGCCTCGAGCGCCTCGCCCGCGGCGGACGCGCGGGACTGGGTACCGACCTGGGCGCCGGGCGTCAGTTCCCCGATGAGGGGATGCAGGCCTTGCCCTGGTCCGTGTCGGCCCAGGTGACGCTCCCCGAGCAGTTGGCCTCGTTGGCCTTCGTCCGGTTGGTGTTGCAGTTGTCTTTGGTGTCGCAGACGAGGAAGCAGTAGTTCGTGTTGTCAGTGTGAGTGACGCATGCGGAGCCGCTCGGGCACCCGGCGTCATCGACGCAACCCTTCACGCCGCAGTAGCCGCCCTTGAACCCAGTGAGGCAGGTCTGGTTTGGTTCCGTGCAGTCCGCGTTCACGGTGCACTCGGCGCCGACGCCGCGGCGGTCGGCCTCGGTGCTGCCATCGCTTTCGCACGAGAGCGCCGTGAGCGGCCCCAGGGTCATGAAGAGGGCGGCGGGGACGCGACGGAAGCGGTCTGAGGTGCGGTTCATGGTTCTCCTTGCTGAGATGATACCTTCACACGTTTCGCCGCTCGCTGCCTCCTACCGTGAGGAAATCAGAGGGGCGGTGCCCATCCCAGGTGGATCGCGCCGTCCTCGAAGAGCCACAGACGCTGGTTGGCGTCGAAGGGGCCGGGGTACTGCACGGTCTTTCCGCCCGGGAACGTGACGGACACAGAGTCTACTGCCCCCGCGGTCGCTCCCGCGCCCAGCCGGAAGTGCACGGCCGGCGAGTTCTGGCCGCCCTGCCCGTTGCCGCCCGAGACGTAGCCGTCGGTCAGCGACAGCCCCGAGTGGTAGGCGTCCAGCACAAACGTCCCGTCGCCAACACCCCAATAGAAGTCCGTCGGCCGGCCGGAATACGTCGCGGTGATCACCAGGTCCAGGGCGCCGTCCTGATCGAAGTCGCCCAGGTTGGGCACCGAGTGTGTCTCGGAGAAGCGGATACCGGCATCGCCCTTCGCACCGACTGGCGATTGGGTGTGACCAGCGGCTCCATCGGCTGAAATAGGCCCTCCGCGGGCGTGACGTCGTCGGTGTACTCCACGTACAGCCGCACCACGAAGTCGTGTTGAAAGGGAAACGAGAGCCCGTTCCACGCCCAGAAGGCCTGGCCGCCGGAGTTTCCCTGCTTCAGGTCGGGCAGAGTCATGCTCGAATGGCAGTCGCTCCACTGGCCGCAAGAGCCATCGGGTTTGGTTGTGCTTTCGTCGAACAGCCAGGCTGCGTCGCTGTTGCCCTCACGCTGGTGCGCCACGGACACGAGACCCGGATGGTCCAGCACCACCGGCTTGTCGAAGACGTAATCCACCCAGGTGTGGGTCTCGAGGTCGCCCGCGCAGTGGGCGCCGGTCCAATACGACCTTGGCCGTCTTGAGCGGAGACCCTGCGTCGGTGATGGTCCCGGTCTGCTGGGTCAGGTCACCGAACCCGTCATCGTCGTGCCACTCGAGGACGGTGAGGCCATCGTGGAGCGTCCCGGCAGCGGTCTCGCACCGGGTCTTGTCCCACGTGCAGTCGTGCTGCTCGCAGAACAGGCCCTCCAAGCAGGGACTCGCTGCGAACGGTCCGGGCTGGAAACATGCGCATCCAAGTGGTCGGCAGCCTACTCGTTTGTCTCAGCCCTGCCACCGCGGCGGCCCACGGAAACGGCCCGTCGTGTCGAGGCCGGTGTCGTCACGCTTGGTCACTCCAACGGTGCTTGCGGCGTCGCGCCGTCTGTGGAACCGTCGGCCACCGTCTGAGACTGCGGCTCTGCGGCTTACAGCGTCTGCCCACTCCCTACTCACGGCGGCCCGTCTACCCATCATGGCATTCTCTTCGCTGGGCCTGTCCCCCGCACTGCTGGCTGCAGTGAACGCCAGAGCCTTCGCGCTCCCTTCGCCTATCCAGACTCTCGCGATCCCGGCGGCGCTGCTCGGCCGGGATGTGATCGCCTGTGCCCAGACCGGGTCCGGAAAGACGATCGCCTACGTGCTGCCGGTGCTCCAGCAGCTGGTCCTGAGCGCGCCGGCGCAGCCGAGACGACTGCGAGCGCTGATCCTCGTGCCCACGCGTGAGCTGGCGGCGCAAGTAGGCGAAGAAGTCCGTGGTTTCGCGGTCCAGCTCGAGTTGTGTCCGAAGGTCGTCACCGTGTTCGGGGGCGTGTCGATCAACGTTCAGATGATGGAGCTGCGTGGTGGGGCCGACATCGTGGTGGCCACGCCGGGGCGGCTGCTGGACCTCGTGGACCACAACGCCCTCAGCTTGTCAGAGGTCACCACGCTGGTGCTCGACGAGGCGGACCGCCTCATCGACCTCGGCTTTGCGGAGGAGCTCGGACGCGTTCTGGCGTTGCTCCCGAGTCAGCGACAACACCTGCTCTTCTCTGCGACGTTTCCGCCCTCCGTGCAGGCCCTGGCGGCGCGGCTCCTGCGCGACCCGGTCCGCATCGACGTGGTGCCACCACCCGAGGCTCTGCCCGACATCGAACAACGCGCCATCGCCGTGGATCCTGACCGGCGCACCCAGCTCTTGTGCCGGCTGATCCAGGAGAATCCGTGGAGTCGCGTGCTCGTGTTCGTGGCCACGAAGCACGCATCGGAGAAGGTGGCCGGTAAGCTGCGGAAGGCCCGCATCGACGCCGAGCCGTTCCACGGGGAGCTGAGCCAGGGCAAGCGCACCCAGGTGCTGGCGGACTTCAAGGCGTCGCGGCTCAAGGTGGTGCTCGCCACGGATGTGGCCGCGCGCGGGCTCGACATCGCGGAGCTCTCGGCCGTGGTGAACTACGACCTGCCTCGATCGCCGGTGGACTACACCCATCGCATCGGCCGGACGGGCAGGGCAGGGCTGAGTGGTGTTGCGATCAGCTTCGTCACCCCGGAGGGCGCCAGCCACTTCCGCTTGATCGAGAAGCGCCAGCACCGGCGCGTGCCGCTCGAGTTGGTCGCCGGCTTCGAGCCGGTCGTCCCACCGGAACATTGGGCGAGGCGGGCCGACGACCCCGAGGACGGGCCACGCACGGGCGGCGTCAAGGGCCGACGAATGAGCAAGAAGGACAAGCTGCGCTTGGCGGCGGGGCAGGCCACCAGCCCACCGGGCGGAGACCTGTGACTCTGTTTCGGAGCTGCCGCTGAACGGTGACGGCGAACCCAACGAGTCCGCCCGCATCTGCGCCAAGCAAAGACGGACTGGAGGCGGTAGCGCGGACGCGCCACGCTATCGCTACTGGACCCGCGGCGCCCGCGCAACCAGCCGCCCGGCCTAGGGAGCCTTCTTCGGATTGGTCGGGTTCGACCCCTTCGGGCCACACCAAACCTCGCTCCAGACCGAGGCGCCCCGAGTCTTGCACTTGAACACGAACCCCGTCTTGGCGTGCAGCTTGCTGCACTTGTCTCTTTCGCCGTGCCAGGCCGAGCACAGGTCGCCCGCCTCTGTCTTCTTGCACTGCTTCTCGATGGTGCAGGTCTCGACGTAGCCGGGCGGCGGGGGTACGTCGGCCGAGGCCGCCGCCGAGCCGAGGACCAAGCACACAAAGGACAGGAGAGTGATCTTGAGCGCTTTCATGTCGAACAGTCTGACACGACTCGCGACATGGCCCAAAGCGAGCGAGCGGAACCAGCCCGCGAAATCACGCCCCATCCAAGGGCAACCGCCGCACGGCGCGAGCCGACGCTCCTTCAGGACCCGGTGGACGGCTGGACGAGTCGGTCAGGGATAGAGGTATGCGGCGCCGGCGTAGGTCGATTTCCAGAGCGCGAGCAGGCTGGTGAAGTCCGTGACCTGCACCGTGCCCTGGGCCTGCATCTCCTCCAGCGGGATGATGACGGTGGCCTCGATGTCGTCGAGGCCGCCCTCGGCGAGGATCTCGGTCGGTTTGAGGTTCCAGGAGGCGGTGAGCAGCGCGCTCTTGGGAACCGTCCCGCTCTCATAGGCCTGAACGAGCTCCTTGACGCCGACCAAGGCGTCGTGGAACGCACCCATGGCGACGATGTTCGCGGCTGGGTCGTCGGTCCAGTAGTTGTCCTTGTCCTTCGGGCGCCAGAGGCCCGAGACGACAGGGTCGTTCACGTGGTTTGGGGTGCCGCTCCCGATGAGGATGTCGCCGCGCCAGGTCGCCTCCGGGTACTTCTGGCCGGCGACCGGGTCCCGGAAGCGGTCCCAGTGCTGAAACTGTGGGAGCGCGGGGTCCCAGATGTGCCCGCCGATGACGGTGCTGCCGCCGACTCCAAGGAGGTCGAGGAGGTGGGCAACGTCCGTGTAGTTGTAGCCTCCGTTCTCATGCGAGTGAGGATCGATGGCCACCCCGAGCTCGTCGCGGAGGTGGACGAAGAGGTTGGCCCCACCCGTGCTGGCCATCGTGGCGGCGTCTTCATAGACCCGAGCGGCCTCGAGGAACTTCCAGTCGGGCTGCAGGACCCAGACGAGCCCATGCGCCTTGAACCGCTCCGCCAGGCCGATGAGCTTCGCGCGGAGGACGCCGTACTGCGTCTTGCTCGGGGTGGAACCGATGGGACCTGATGGTGTCTGATCCTCGATGTGCGTGAAGACCACGACTTGGACCCGCGGCTCAGGGTAGTCGCCGTCGGCCGCGTCTGCGTCATCGGTGGCGTCGGCCGCGTCTGTGTCATCGGTGGCGTCGCTCGTGTCCAGGCCGTCCGCCGCGTCTGTCGCGTCCGTCGCGTCCGAGCTATCCGTGGTGTCGCCCTCGCCAGAACTTTCGGACGCATCCTCGGCGTCGGACGCGTCCGACCCGGCCGCGGAGTCGCCCCCGTCCGAGCCATCAGCGGAGGTGGTGCCGTCGGTTTCAGCGCTGTCCGCCCCGTCACCGGTGTCTGGGGTCGGCGCGGCGTCGACGCCATCCGTCGCGGTTTCCGTGTCGTTGCCGCTAACGGTGGAGGAGGTGCCGCAACCCGTGACGAGAAGCGCGAGGGCCAGCGAGACGGATCTCCAGATCATGAGTTGCTCCGGGTGCCTGGGTGACGCGCGCCATCGGGTCGATCGCGGAGGCGCGTTAGCTGACTTTCGCCCGGCACCGACGGAGCCGGCAGGTCCGGCCTCCGTTCGTAGTCGGTCCTGCAGCCGTGCTGGCGGCCCGCCTCATGACGGGGCCGTGAAGCCGCTTCGGGCGCCGGTGTTCGTCGTTGTCATGTGGTCCGTAGCTCATATCCACCTAGACGGTCAGGACAAGCTTGCCTACCGCTCTGCGGTCCCGCAGTGCGCGCAGGGCGGCTGGCGCTTCCTCGAGGGGCATCGCCTCGCTGACCAGCGGCGCGAGGGCCCCCTGCGTCCACCGCTCGAAGAGAGCAGCCATCGCCTCGGCGTGGCCGTTCGGGTCGCGATCCACCGAGACGCCCCAGTGGACGCCCATGACCTGGCAGTTCTTGAGCAGCACCAGGTTGGCCTTGATCGCAGGGATCTCGCCGCTGGCAAAGCCGACCACGAGGAGGCGCCCGTTCCACGCCATGCGCTTCAGCGCGACGTTGGTGCTGTCGCCGCCGACGGGGTCGTAGACCACATCCAGCCCGTGGGGCGCCACCGCGCGCAAACGCGAGTCCAGGTCGTGGGCGCGATAGTTGATCCCCTCGTCGGCCCCGTGCGCGGCGGTCAGCTCTAGTTTGTGGTCCGAGCCCGCCGCCGCGATGACACGCGCCCCCATCGCCTTGCCCAACTGAACGGCGGCCAGCCCAACGCCCCCGGCGGCGCCGAGGACGAGCAGGGTCTCGCCGGGCTGCAGCCGGGCCCGCTCGTTCAGGGCGAACCACGTGGTCGCGTAGACCACCGTGAAGCCGGCGGCCACGTCCCAGGGCATGTCGGCAGGGATGGGCACCACGCGCGCAGCGTCCACGCAGACCTGCTCGGCAAAGCCGCCGTAGCCGGTGAACGCGCAGACACGGTCGCCGACCGAGAGCCGCGTGACGCCGGGCGCCACCTCCAGGATCACGCCCGCGACCTCGCTGCCGGGCGCAAACGGCAACGCCGGTCGCATCTGGTACAGGCCCTGGATGATCAGGTTATCCGGGTAGTTGACGCCGGCCGCCTTGACCCCGATGCGGACCTGGCCCGGCCCCAGCTCTGGCGGAGCGACGTCCTCCAGAACCAGCGACTCCGGAGGCCCCAGCTGTCTGCAGTGAACGATCCTCATCGGCGCAAGAGGGTGTCACAATGCCCTCCCATGCGCGACCTCCCCGAGCTTCATCGCCACCTGGACGGGTCCCTGCGTCGGGAGACCCTTCGCGAGCTGGCCGATGAAGCCGGCGTCCGTCTCCCGGACTGGGACATCCGGTTCTTCGACGGCATGGGTCTGGCGGCGGCGCTGGCTCGCTTCGAGGTGACTCTGAGCGTGCTCCAGCGCCCAGACGCGGTGCGTCGCGTGGCAGCGGAGATCTGCGAGGACGCTGTTCGCGAGGGGGTTGGCTGCCTCGAGATCCGCTTCGCGCCCCAGCTGCACCGGGGAGGGGCCATCGCGGACATCGTGGACGCAGCGCTCGACGGCATCCACGGACGCGCGGGGCTCATCCTGTGTGTGCTCTACGGCGAGTCGCCGGGGCTGGCGGACCAGCTGGTGGAGCTGGCGCGCCACCGCCCCGGCGTGGTCGGACTGGACCTGGCAGGCGGGCCCAGTCCCGCGCACGCGCACTCCATGGCGTCCTATGCGCCCGCGTTCGAGCGGGCGCGCGCGCTAGGTATCGGACGGACCGTGCACGCCGGCGAGGGGCGCCCGCCCGCAGAGATCCGCACTGCGATCGAGACCCTGCATGCGCAGCGAATCGGGCACGCGTGCACCCTGCTCCAGGACGAGGGGATCGTGCGGCTGGCCCTGGACCGCGGGATCACGATCGAGGCGTGTCCCACGTCCAACGTACAGACCGGAGCAGTGCCGAGCCTTCGCGAGCATCCTCTCGTCGATTGGCTGAAGCGAGGCCTGTCAGCCACGGTCTGCTGCGACAACACCCTGCTCAGCGATGTGGACGCGCCTCTCGAGTGGCAACGGGCCGCCGCCATGCCCGGGATGACCCCAGAGCTAATGGACCAGGCGCGGGCAGCGGGATTTGCGGCACGCTTCAGACGCTGACCGGTCCTGCCGCCTCCGCCGCAACGCGAGCGCGGCGATCCCGAGCAGCGCCGCACACGTCGCGCCGGTGCCGGTAGGGCTCGTCGCGCAGCCACCGCCACCGCTCTCGGGTCCACCGGGATCGCCCACGCTGTTCGGCCCGCCGGCGCCGAGATGGTCGTCCACCACCTTCGCGGTGTCCTCGTCGACGTCGCCCGCTGTGTCCGCGTCCGCCCCGTCGCCGTTCGTGCCCGTCCCGTCGCCGCCGTCCGTGCCCGTCCCGTCGCCGCCGTCCGTGCCCGTCCCGTCGCCGCCGTCGGTCCCGGGCTCTTCGGCGAGCGGTGGCGGCACCGCAGCGATCCCCGACGGCCCCGGGGCGCTCCCAAGGGCCTCTGCGACGCGGTCCACGTCGGCGAGGTCTACGATCCCGTCGCCCGAGAGGTTTGCGCCGCGGCACCTCTGGCGGCGCACGAAGTCCGCCACGTTCGCTGGGTTCGGGACGGGGACCTCCGGCTCGGCGAAGCGGGGGGCCACGAGTCTGCCCCGTCTCTCGGCACCGGAACGTAGAGCGTGCCGTCCGCGAACTCCACGTCGTCCAGCGTGACCTCGTCGAGCCCACCCGGCCCCACCACCTGGAGGTCCAGGGCCGCGCCGCAGCTGCCCTCACCGCAGAGCGACGTCCACGGCGGCGAGAGCGCGCAGTCCGCCGGCTTCGCGAGGCAGTCGCCCACGTCGAGGGGCACGGATCGGCGTTGTTGTCTATGCCGTCCCCGTCCATGTCGTCGTCCGCGCAGCTCCGGATCTTGTCCCCGTCGTGGTCGTCGCCCGCGAACTCCCACTTCGGCACGTACTGCGGCCCGAGGCCGGCGCAGCCCCCCGCAGCGGCGTACCGGAATATCGTCGCGTGCAGCCGATCGCGGTCGTTGTAATCGTCGCAGCCGTCGTTGTCGTCGTCGGCGTCGTCGGTGTCACAAGCGTTGTCGCGGCCGTCGCCGTCCGTGTCGAGGCCGGAGTTCTTGTCGTACGGGCAGGAGTCGCAGGCCTTGCCGATCCCGTCGCCGTCTTTCGAGTCGTCGTCTGCAGAGCGCCCGGCGTGGTCCGGGCACTTGTCCTTGTCGTCGCAGACCGCGTCGCCATCCCGGTTGCCTCCATTCGCCGCACAGACGTCTCGGAGCTGGGAGCGCTCGGGCACGAAGGTGACGCACCCATGGGTGGTGGCTACCTGGCCCTTGGTGAAGGCCTCGAAGCGCTCGCCGCCATACACCACGGGCCCGATGCACACGTCCTTGAGTAGGAGACCGCGAGCTGCAAGTTTGGCGCGTTGGTGGTGTCCTCCTGCACACCGGCTGCGTCCGTCTCCTGGCAGTCGGCGACGCAGAGCGGCGAGAAGGGGCTTCCGGCGTCCGCCGGCGTCTCGAGCCACTCGCACCACGTATGTCCGGCGCGCTTCGACGCGATGACGGGGGCCTTGCCGGGCACCGCGTCCTTCGCCTTGCCGGCGAAGAGCCGGTCGAAGCCAACCTGCTCCGCCGCTTTGAGCGCCTGGTGCTCGTCCTCGAAGATCCCCTCGGCCGGTCCGGGATCCGGCGGGGTGTCCGCGAGGCCGTCACCATCGTGCGACACGAGCGCGGGGTCGGTGACCTCCTCGGCGTCGAGGCCCGTGAACGGGTGAGAGACGCGGAAGTGGTGGGCCAGCTCGTGCGCGAGCAGGCGCCCGTCGAGGCAGCACGAGAACAGCGCCCGCCACGCGGCGTCGTACGACCTCTTCTGGCCCGGCCGGCACGGGACGAGGATATTGTCGTCGGCGCACGGGATCGCCGAGAACCCACCGCTCAGGGCGGGCACCATCACGAGCTGGATGCCCGTATACTGGGACGGCGGGTTCGCGGAGACGAACTTCTCGATCTTCCGGCCATTCGCGGCCACATCCTCTGGCGTCAGGCTCCTGTCGAACGCGTTGATGGTGGCCAGCTCGTGTCCGTAATGGAATGTGACCAGACCGCTCTTGAACACTCTCCCCGTGGGGCGCCAGATCGCGTTGACCACGTCGATCGCCGCGTCTAAAGCCTTCACGAACTCGTACTCGGAGCTGAAACCGCACACGTCGGTCTGGCTCGGGCACGGCGCATGGACGTTGATCTCGAACGTCAGGAACGACGCAGAGAGGGCAGGGAGGGGGGACGCTAACGTACCGACGACGAGCAGGACGCGCAGCATGACGACCCCAGATCGGTTGGTTCGCGCATACCATGAGTGTCCCGGCCGGCTCAACAGCCGGAGGTCGACTTGGTCGACTTGGGGGGAGTACGCCGCCCTCAACACCTGTGGTGCGGCGGCGGCGATTTGCCGCAAGCCTGCCAGGTGGAAGTCGCCGCCACAGGGTCGCTCCGCCCGGCGCACTGTGTGGACCGGTCCAGACCTCGACGCAGCGTCAAATCGTGCTGCCCGAATGGTCTGCAGGTCTCAGCCGCCTTGAGTCCCACCGACTTAACGGCCACCCTGTGGCGATGCAGCACATCCACGCCTCGCGAACGCTCCTCCTCCTGCTCTTCGTCGTCCTCTCGGCTTGCTCCGACTCTGCGCCGGGGGCGTTGTTGTCCGATGCCCTTGGCGTGACGCCGCCCGAGGACACGCAGGGGGGCATCGAGACCGGAGCGGACCTCGCACCCTTCCCGGACCTCGGCACGACCGACGCGACCCCGGGGCCGGGCGTAGCGCCATCCTATTGCAACGAGAACGCGGATTGCGCTTCGGGTTACTGCGTGGAACACCTCTGTGCGTCGACGTGCGTGGACTCGTGCCCGGAGGGTGCCGTGTGCAAGGCCATCGCTCAAACGGGCGCCGACGTGGCCTTCGTTTGCGTGCCGAAGTTCCCCAAGCTCTGTCGACCGTGTCTTTCCGACTCGGACTGCGTCGGCATGGTGGCCGTGGGTGACGATCGGTGCATCGCGTTCGGACCCGAAGGCTCGTTCTGCGGCGGAGACTGCGCGAACGCCGACTGTCCCGAGGGCTACGCCTGCAAAGACGCACCGGGCGGGATGCGGCAATGCGTGCCGGAGGATGGGCAGTGCTCTTGTCGCCCCGAGTGGATCGCGGAGGGAGCAAAGACCCTCTGCACGAAGTCCAACGAGACCGGAACCTGTAGCGCGATCGTTCAGTGTGAACCGAACGGGCTCTCCGCGTGCGATGCGCCTACGGCTGCGGACGAAGTCTGTGACAGCTTGGACAACGACTGTGATGGGGCCGTCGATGACGGCATCGCTGGGGGCGACTGCTCGGTCGAGAACGACTTCGGCACCTGCACCGGCACCCGCTCGTGTAGCGACGGTGCCTTCGTATGCAGCGCGGCGGTACCCGCGCTGGACGTGTGCGATGGGCTCGACAACGACTGCGACGGCGCTGTCGACGAGGACTTCCCGGACTCGGACTCGGACGGGATCGCAGACTGCCTGGAGGCCGACGCGGACGCCGACGGGATGGCGAACGCGGAAGACAACTGTGTGACCACACCGAACCCGGAGCAGGACAACTACGACAACGACTCGCAAGGCGACGCCTGCGACACCGACGACGACAACGATCTCTCCACGGACGCCGACGACTGTGCGCCGCTCGACGAGGCGGTCTATCCCGGCGCCTCCGAGGCCTGCAATGGCAAGGACGATGACTGTGACGGCGCCACCGACGAGGCGTTCCCGGACTCTGACGAGGACGGGACCGCAGACTGCATGGAGGACGACGCGGATGGCGACGGAGTCGTGAACGTGGCCGACGTCTGCCCGCTGGTCCCGGATCCCGATCAGGCCAACTTCGATGGCGACGCCTTCGGTGACGCGTGTGACCCCGACGACGACGGCGATCTCTGGGCCGATAAGGACGACTGCGCCCCGTACGACCCGAGCGTCCACCCCCAGGCCGACGAGGTCTGCAATGGCAAAGACGACTCGTGCGATGGGTTCATCGACGAAGGCTTCCCCGACTCCGACAAGGACGGCGTCGCAGACTGTCAGGACGGAGATGGGGACGGTGATGGCGTCCCGAACGCCGACGACAACTGCGCACTCGTCGCCAATCCGGACCAGGTCGACACCGATGGCGACTCGCTCGGTGACGCGTGCGACCTCGATGATGACGGCGATCTCTCGCCGGACTCCGTCGATTGCGCTCCCCTCGACGCGGCTCGCCACCCGGGTGCCACCGAGACGTGCGACGGCGGTGACCAGAACTGCAACGGCTTCATCGATGAGGGCTTCCCGGACCTCGATGGGGACACGGTGGCCGATTGCGTCGACCCCGACGACGACGGCGATGGCGCGCTCGACGGGGACGACAACTGCCCGGTGACGCCGAATCCCAGCCAGGCCGACTTCAACCAGGACGCCAAAGGCGACGCGTGTCAGGACGACATCGACGCGGACAAGGATCCCAACGCGACCGACTGCGCGCCCTACGATCCGCAGGTCCATCGGGGCGCGACGGAGTCCTGCAACAGTCAGGACGACAACTGCAACGGGGTGATCGACGAGGGCTTCCCCGACACCGACCAAGACGGCGTCTCCAACTGCATCGACGACGACGACGACGGGGACGGCGTGGTCGACGGCGAGGACAACTGCCCGCTCTTCGTGAACCCGGGGCAGGCAGACCTCGACGGGGACGAGCTCGGCGATGCGTGCGATGACGACGACGATGGGGACGGCACGGCCGATGCTGCCGACTGTGCCCCTCTCGACGCCGCCATCTACGTCGGCGCCACCGAGTCCTGCAACGGGAAGGACGACAACTGCAATGGTCAGCTGGACGAAGCGGGGGCCACGGGCTGCGAGGACTATTACTACAACGGAGACAGCGACGGCTTCGGACAAGACCTGCTGAAGCAGTGTCTCTGTGGGCCGGTGTCCCCCTACACCACCAAGGTGGCTGGTGACTGCGACGACAAGAACGCGCAGGTGTTCCCGGGGGCGACGGAGGCGTGTAACGGCAAGGATGATGACTGCAACGGCGTCGTCGATGAAGCGGGCTCACTCGGCTGCGCCTCTGTCTATACCGACGGTGACAAGGACGGATACGGAGCTGGGGCCGTTGCCTGTCTCTGCGGCTCTCCCGCGGGTTACACGGGCTTTGCTGGGGACTGTAACGACGCAGATCCAGCGGTGAAGCCGGCCGCGCTTGAGCTATGCAACGGCAAGGACGACGACTGCGACACGCTGGAGGACGAGGAGGGCTCCTTCGGCTGCGCCCAGTGGTACTTCGATCAGGACGTCGACGGCTTCGGGGTGTCCGCGAAGTGGAAGTGCCAGTGCCTGGCACTCGGGCTCTACAGCGCTGCTGAGCCGGGCGACTGCGACGATCTCGACAACGGCAAGTTCCCTGGCAACGCGGAGAGCTGCAACGTCAAGGACGACAACTGTAACGGCCAGGTGGACGAAGGGGTCACGAAGACGTTCTTCAAGGACGAGGACGGCGACGGCTACGGCGGTATCACGCCGATCAGCGCGTGCGCCGCACCGGACGGCTACGCAGCGCCATCTGGAGACTGCAACGACTTCAATGGCGACATCTACCCGGGTGCCTCCGAGCAGTGCAACGACATCGACGACGACTGCGATGGGAAGACCGATGACGGGCAGTCGCTCGTGGACCTGTACACCGATCTCGACGGCGATGGTCATGGCGCCAAGCAGTCGATCGCCAAGAAGAAGTGCCTCTACGAAGGCGGTCAGGCGCCGCTCGGCTACGCCACCGACAACACGGACTGCAACGACTCCAACGCGACCGTGTACGTGAAGGCGCCCGAGCTCTGTGATGGGATCCTGAACAACTGCGACGGCGCCGTCGCGGACGTGACCTGTCCCCAGAAGTGCGCTGGAAGCTGGCCGGTCAATGTCGGGGGCAGCGCGGGATACTCCGTCGTCGCCCAGCTCGACGGCGACAACGAGCTCGAGGTGGTGGCCTACAACGAGGGGCAGGTCCGGGCGTTCGAGCACGATGGGAGCACCAAGTGGTCTGTCGCGCTCGGGGTCTCGTACAGCTATCCCGTCGTGGCTGACCTGAACCACGACGGCACCGTGGATGTGGTGGTTGGCGCCCACGGCGGGACATTGCACATCTTGAATGGGCAAACCGGGGCGACGCTCTCCGCCATCAGCACCGGCACCAACTACGGCTACTACGGCTCGGTGGTCTTCGACGTCGATGGTGACGGCATCTTCGACATCATCCCCACCGGCGGCGCGCCCTATAAGCTCGTCCTCCTCAACGCAGACCTCACCGTGAAGCAGATGGTGAGCCTCCCCACGCTGGGCGAGCCCTTCATGCTCGCGACACCGGCGCTTGCCGACCTCAATCAGGACGGCACACCGGAGATCGCCATCGGCTCCGGCACTTGGAGCTGCCAGTCGAACCCCACGAGCTGCATGGGGCGTCTCTACATCTACGACAAGACGGGCGCCTACGTGAACGACCCGACCTGGACGAACCCCTCCATGCCCTGGTTCCAGGTCACGAGCTACCCAACCTCTACCGCGGCTGAAGGGACGTGGCCCGTCTTCCTCGACCTCGATGGCGACGGTGTTGAGGAGCTCTCACTCTACTTCTCGAACTACACGGGCGCCTCGAAGAGCTTCGTCTGGAGCGCCGACGGGAGTGAGCATGTGATGAGCGGGGTGGCTTGGAGCTCTTCGTTCCCCGTGACCGCGCCGCTGCTCCCGGACGGTAGTCTGGCGCCCATGGGAGCGCTCGCCGTCGTGGGCGGACCGGTGGCAGACGTCGACGGCGACGGCGTCTACGAGGTCATCGGTGGCGTGCCCGGTGGCTTCGGCATTCGGAAGGCCGGCGCCGTGCTCGACGGGTTCCCGATCAAGCTGTCACCCGGACCGTCCATCATCGCCGACCTCGATCGGGACTCTCGCATGGACATCCTGTTTCACTCGGGGTCCAACAACTCGGTGAACTGCTACACGCTGGGCGAAGGCAGCTACGACGACCAGAAGATCCTGAACTACGGCACCGTGGACGGCATCGGTCGTGGACACAACTACACGGGCAGCCGCGACCCCTTCGAGCCAAACGACCGCGGGGAGTTCAACGCGCCCACGTCGACTCAGCCCCTCGTGGACTCGCGCGCCTTCCGAATCAGTGGGCTACGAGACGTCTTCCAGTCGGGAGGGGGGTGGACCCACCGGCTGCGAGCCCTCGTGGGCCACGCCGGCGATCGGGACTATTACTCGCTCTCGGGAGGGATCATCGCCGTCACGTTGTCCGGCGGCGGGCGCGACTACGATCTCTACGTGCACCAGTTCCGAACCGACGGCACGTACATCGACACGCTGTCGTCGACGGCCGCCGGCAGCGCGGCCGAGGCCGTCACATGCCACCCCACCAACAACTGTCAGCTCACGTCCGTGGGCAAGACGTTCATCATCGAGGTGCGGGGCAAGGATCCGGAGGTCGACTTCGGGCAGATTCCCTACACGCTCTCTACGTCGTGGGCCCAGTGACCGGGCCAAGGGCTCAGGCGGTCTAGGACGCCGAGTCCAGGCCGGCGTTAGCCCCGCCTCACTCTTCGCTGCAGTCCGCGTTGATCTCTCGCTGATACAAGAGCGCCTCGGCGGCGGTGAAGCGAGAGGATTGAAGCCTCCGGAGCGCCCTGAGCGGCGCGAGGTTGAGCGGGCCATTCGTTCCCGTGAGCGTGAGCTGCTCGAGCCTCGGGCGGCCGGTTCGTGTGCTTCAGAAGAAGTATCGGGCTCCAATGGCACCATCGAGATGCACGCCCACACCCGGGACGACCCCGAGCCCAGGGACGATCTCGAGGAAGAAGTCGACCGGGACCTTGTTGAAGTGAAAGGCGACGCCCACTGGCACCCGGACGCCGACACCCACCCGGCCAGACTTCGATTTACCACCCCAGTAGTGGCGGTCTCCGTCCTCGAACCAGAAGTTGAAGCGCCCTCCCACGCCAACGTACAGAGGCAAGTCGAAGTGCGAGTGTCGTAAGAGGGGCTTCGTGTAGAAGTGGTAGTCCACGTGCGCGTCAAATGACGCGCCGCCAAAGAACCCCACGCCAACTGCGATATCGAGCGCATGCTGGCCCGCCAGGAAGATCTTCATGGAGACCCCGCTGGGCGCGCCGAGCGTGACTCCGAGGCCGAAGTCGC
Source organism: Pseudomonadota bacterium (assembly GCA_005776725.1). Classification (GTDB taxonomy): domain Bacteria; phylum Myxococcota_A; class UBA9042; genus SXOO01. The sequence goes on from SXOO01000181.1 coordinate 18,368, forward strand.
GGCCTGCGCCGATCTGGCTGGCCCCCGCGGAGGGGCTGGCGACCACCACGAGGGTGCACACCAAGGCTGCGAGGAGGGGCGAAGGAGAGGCACTTGATTGCTTGCGACTGACCATCATTGAGGAGCTCCGCGTGGTTACGACTCTGGTACCGGGTGTAGCACGGGTGCCTGAAGATCGGGCGTTTCTGTAAGGCGGTCGCATCAAGATGGGTCGAGGGGGGCGGCAGCAGCATGGGTCGATCCCAGCGCTCGCGCTCGGAGCCGTCGCACTTCCGTACTGACGTCACGGTCGACGCGACCTCGGGTCACTCTCGCCCAAGGGGGCTGGTTACGGGTAGATGGGGTCGGGGATCTCTCCGTCATCGAGGCCGAGGTCCACATCGTCGCCGAAGGTGCCGTCCTTCATCGACTGGTACGCTGCGTAGAGGGTGCTGCACGACGCCGACTCGGTGTAGCTGTAGGTCTCCGTCTCGACGTGGCTGACCTCGCCGCCGATGGCGTCACATCGCTCCCCGGCCATGAAGCGCTGAGCCACCGGGTAGTCGTCGTAGCCGCTCGAAGCAAAGGTGACCCCGACGTACGCCGTATATGTATCGGTCGACGTCTGCAGGACTTCGGACAGCGGATCATAGAGCCCGTCCCAGCTGTCCGCGGGGCAGACGCCCGAGCCGAGGTCCTTCTCCGCCGCCTCGAGCCTCACCGTCCAGAGGTGGATCTTCCCGGAACCGATGACGAAGTCGTAAGTCTCCGTGTAGCCATGCCCAGACGAGCCGGTGGCGCCCCAGCCGACGTTGATGATGATCTGCGGCGGGTCGGTGGACTCATCGAAGCCGACGACCAGCCCATAGTGGTCGATGAAGCCGAGGTCGTCGCCGCCGCCACCGATGCCACCACCGGCGTCGTAGTCGACGTCGTAGCCGATGACGACAGGCCGACCGTTCGAGACCGCATTGACGATGTGGCCCATCGCGGACACGGCGCTGATGGCGTCGCCGGATGCCTCGTCCTTGACCTCATAGTGTGCCACCTCGACGTCGTAGCCTCGGTCGTTCACGAAGTCCTCGATCCCGCGCTGGACCTGGCTCGTGAAGGTGGGCGAGGCGTTGTTTCGGATCCACGTGGAGAGGTAGGCGCCGCTGGAGAGGTCGCCGGCGAGCGCCTCCCAGTCGATGAGCCCGGAAACCTCGTAGTCTCCGGCGAGGTCGGTCCACCCGAGCCCGTGGTACCAGAGCATCAACTCTGCCACCGCGACTGCCCCGCAGCCCACGGGAGCGTAGGCGGAGCGCGTCGGCTTTGTGTCGTATTGGAACAGGACGGGTACGCCACGCAGCAAGGTCGGGTAGGACTCGTCTACGACCGTGACCTCGCGCTCGCCCGTTCGCTGGCACGAGCAAGAGGTCTTGCAGTTGGCGCCGGACTCCCACTCGTCGTAGCCGCAGCAGAGCTCACCCGCGTTGGTCGAACACGAGAGCACCGACTGTCGGCTGCCGTTCTGGTATGTGATCGTGCAAGGTCGTGAGATCGACGACACGCCGCCCGATAAGGCGCCGGTCTCTCCCGCAATGCCGGCGGATCCGGCTGGCGCCGACGCGGCCAGCGCGGTCGTGGTGAGAGACAGGGCAACGAGATGGGGTAGTGCCATGAGATGACGCGTTGGCTTCATGTTCGATCTCCGGACTCGAGGTGGCTCGAATAGTTGTCTTCAAAGAGCCGACCCGCCGGGCCGGCGTTTTCTAGAAGAGCAGCCGACGTGCCAGAGCCTCGCAACGCGACGAGCGCCTTGCCAGGGGCGCTTTGGCGCAGCGTGGGTCAAACCAGCCCCACAGCCGGAGATGGCACTTGTCAGGCGAGGTTGACACCCGATCGCCGGGAGGAGCCACGCACCGCGTCTTATGCCAAGCGGGTTAACCTGCGCTGCCGTAGGTCACGACGAGGTCAACAGACACGCCGCCTAGGCGCTCCCGTTCGGGAGCTGGCGGCGAACGTCCTCCGCGGGTAGCGAGCGGCTAAGAGAGGTCGTAAGCCTACTACGGTAACAGGACAAATCAATCCGGTCGGGGGCCGATCCCCCGCCGCATCGGCGATTCGGACTCGGGAGACGGGGCGAGGCGCTGGCGCGGAGAAGCTCGCACTACGGAGGTCGCATGACACGATTGTTCAACGCTGCATTACTGGTTTCGTTTTCTCTCACCGGCGTCGCTGTGGCCAAGTCCAAACAGCACAAGCCGAAGAGCAAGATCGAGGTTTGCCTCCAGTTGCCGTGGAGCCAGGGCTACCACGTCATCAAGGTGCCAAAGGTGGCAGCCACATGGATAGTGGCGAACCACCCTGGTGCGCAGTACGCCTCAGCGTGGTACGTCGACGCAGACAACGACGCCTGCGGCGATCCGAGCAGCCAGTCGCGCAAGTGCCCGGCCGCCGGGTACGTCGACAACGACCTGGACTGCAACGACAGCGACGGCGCAGTGAACCCTGAGGTCGCAGAGACCTGCGGGGACGGAGTGGACCAGAACTGCAACCTCGAGATAGACGAGGGGTGCTCTACGGGAGCCAACTGTCAGTGCTTCACGGGAGCAGAGCTCGACGCCATCCACGCAGAGTGGCAGGCAGAGGCCTGGAGCTACGGGACGGCGACGTGCACCGACAACGTGGTGTCGGGGAACTACAACCAGACCCACATCGCCTGGTACGGCGAGCGGTACGGCAACGCCTCGGCAAATGAGACCACGCAGTACTACTCCATCGACTACGACGAGTCGGGTCAGGCCTATTGCTCCCGATTCCACCGGCGCAATGACTACGACAGCGAACTGGGCGTTTGGAACGAGTCTGAGTTCGAGGACACGTTCACGGCGATCTCGGCCGACGAGGACGCAGCGTGCCGCGACGTTATCTACGACTTCGCGGAGCGGAGCGCCATGACCTGCCAATGACGCTCGACGTGGCCCCCGGCCCCTCCCTCACCGGTGGGCGCCGGGGCGCTACGTGTTGGCGATCGCGCGGGCCCAAGGGTTCAGACACTCCACGACGAAGCATGCGACCAACCCATTGCGCGAACCGACGGGAGGGCCCGAGGCCCAGCGCACCCCGAACCCAGCTCCGAAGGGCCGAGCCGTCGGGTGGGGTTCACCCGCGTTGATTCACCGGGGGGCTTGAAGTACTCAGGCGTGGTGCGCAAGAACGACATCCCCATCGGCGACCGATCTGCGGCGTTGAAGCTCACCTCGGCAATGCTGGCAAGAGGGTTGAGTGCGGGCTCCCGGCGCGGCAGCTCCCTCCCGGGCCGCGGCTCGACCGCGTCTCCCACATGGCGCCGAGAGAGAAGCCGGCAGTGACTGAGTCTTCCCCATGGGCATTCACGCTGGCCGCGTGGCTCGCGGTATCGGCGTGTAGCGACTCGGCCAGCCACGGACGCGTCGAGCACGGTTTCGACGGGTCTGGCGTTGCTGGAGACCCTCATGGGCTCGGGGAGCACGTCGACGACGCCTTCGCGCTCGACGACGGCGGCCAGACACACCACGTTCGCGACGTGGAAGCGGAGCCGTGCAATGGCAAGACCTGGCGCGAGCTGGGCACCGACCTGCGCGCATGCGATCTCGCAGGCGAGAACCTCGATGGAGCGAACTTTCGGCGCGCTGACCTGAGCGATTCCGACCTCAGCGGGGCGAGCCTGAAGAACGCCGACCTGTTCAACTCCAGGCTGGTTCGCGCGCGGCTCACCGGCACGGTGCTCGAGGGCGCGAAGCTCGCGGGGGCTGACTTCACGAGCGCTGACTTGACCGGTGCGTCGCTGCAGGGGGCGGACCTCACCGCTGCGACGTTCACGGACGCAGTGCTCGAGGGCGTGGCGTCGGACTCGAAGACCACATGCCGAAGCGGAGCTGCAGGCCCCTGCTGGTGAGCTGGTGCGCACGCCACGGTGCCCCTGCGGAGGGCTTGCCTTTGAGCCCCGAGCGTAGTTACTTCCCGCCCGGGCCCCCCGCACGAGGACGAGCTGATGCACACCCGAGCCCCGAACGTCTGCTTTGTCACCGCGGGCGCAGCCCTTGCCCTGGTCGGCTGCGCGGTGGAGGTCGTAGACGCGGAGGAAGGCGCGCTCAGTGGCGGAAATCTGGGCAGCCTCACCGTTTGCCCGGCCAGCAACGTGATCGTCGACCCACCGCAGTTCGTATGGAAGAGCCCGACGGATGAGACGAAGCCGTGCAGCGAGTCCGTGGACCCCTACTGCGTCGGCACCATGGAGGTGGGTCAGGCGACCCTTGCGATCAACGCCAAGACGCTGACGACGCGAGCTTACCGTCAGGCCGGCAGCAGCTACTCGGTCCCCGGCCCCACCCTCAAGATGAAGCGGGGCCGAAAGTACGTCATGCGGCTGCACAACACGCTGCCTTACGCGCCCAAGAGCACGTCGATGAACGTGCAGAAGGACCCGAACGTCGTCAACCTGCACACTCACGGGCTGCACGTCTCGGGCGAGTCGCCCGGCGACGACGTGACGCGCTCCTTCGAGGGCCAGCGCGGCGGAGACTTCGTCTACGACATCCCGGCGGATCACATGGGAGGCACGTTCTGGTACCACGCACATCACCACGGCTCCACCGAGCTTCAGGTGGCCGGCGGCATGTTCGGTCAGGTCATCATCGACGACTCGAACGACGGCATCCCAGCCAACGTCGCTGCGATGACAGAGCGCCAACTCCTGATCGCCTACCTCGATCCGTCGGTGGCCGGCACCGGGGGCGACACGCTGATGTCGGGCTCGCTCACTGCAACCTGGACCGCCAATGGGCTGGTCGGCGGCGGGTTGTGCATGCCCCAGAACGAGTGGCAGCACTTCCGTATCTTGGTGGCCCACCCGGTCCCGACCGAGCGAACGCTGGCGGTGGGGGCGAACTGCGAAGTGCAACTGCTCGCGCGCGACGGCGTGTGGCGCACCACCGCGCCGAAGTTGCTGTCCACGCGCTCGCTGTCGATCCCCGGCGCATCACGCGTGGATCTCGCGGTGCGCTGCAGCAACGACTCGAACATCACGATCGGCGGGACCACGGTGGCCAACCTCTACGTGAACGGCGCCGGTAACACCACTGTCGGTCCGTTCAGCGGCGGCTCCACCGGCGGCACCTGGTCGGCGCTACGCCCCACCTACCTGCGCGACCTGCGCAGCGAGACCAACCTGAACAACGCGTCGATCCAGATGGGTGCGCGCGCGATCAACGGCGTGAAGTTCAACCACGACGTACCGAACCTCACGCTCAACGCCAACAAAGTGCAGCACTGGTCGCTCAGCGGCTCCCAGCAGCACCCGTTCCACCTGCACATCTACCACCTGCAGACGCAGAACTGCGGCGGCGACTTCGAGAGCGGCGAGTACTACGACGTGGTGTCACGAGGCTGTGATGTTCGCTTCGACCTCAACGCGGCCACCGCGAAGGTGTTCGAGGGGCGCACCATCTTCCACTGCCACGTCCTAGAGCACGAAGATCAGGGCGCCATGGGCTGGGCAGACGTCTTTGGCGGCGTCGCTCCACCCACCTACCCGAGCACCGCGTTCTCGGAGTACTACTCTCTAGGAGGTTCGAGCCCGGTGTGCGGCGACGCCAGCTGCAACGGCACAGAGACTCAGTGCACCTGCCCCGGTGACTGTGGCGCCGCGCCCTCCACCGAGTCCAGCTGCACCGATGGGGTCAGCAACGACTGCGACGGCCTGATCGATTGCGCGGACAGCGACTGCGTCGGCAACCCGGCGTGCGCGGGCGTTTGCGACGCTGACAGCCTCTGCGAAGGTAACGAGGACTGCACCAACTGCCTCTCGGACTGCCCCGGTGTGACGGGCGGCCAGCCTTCAAAGCGCTACTGCTGCGGCGACGGCATCCAACAGTCTCTGGAGACTACCGCGCTCTGTGACGGTAACTTCTGAGCTCGCCTCGCGGTCGCCCGTGTGCCTCCGTCCTCGCGGCGGCCCTGTGGTGCAGCTGCGCGGGCTGTGACGCCGGAGCGCCGTCCCCGATGGCCCCACAGCCCGTCGAGGGCGGCCCTTCAGACGGCGCCCCCAGGGCTGATGGGGCCTCCCCGAATTGCGGCATCCACCTCTGTGCGCCCTACACCTGCGACTCGCACATGGACGCGTGCCGCACTCGCTGCTCCGAAGGCGCGCACTGCATCGAGAGCCACTTCTGCGCGGGTGGTACCTGCACCGGACGCGACTGCACAGAGGACAACGCTCGCGAGAGGTGCGGCGCGTATGCGTGCGAGGTCGGCGTGTGTGCCCACAACTGTTCGCAGAGCGGCTGCGCCGAGGGCTTCTACTGCCGGGGCGACAGCAACGTGTGCGTGCCGCGCTGCACTACCCGCGAAGACCCGGTCTGCGACGGCTTCCTGTGCGACTTGGACGTGAACGAGTGCGAGCCGATCTGCGCTACTGGAACGACCGAGTGCGCCGAGGGCTACATCTGCAGCGCCGCGAACGTGTGCGTCGCCCCGGGAGCCCGCTGAGCGACAGAGTGCGCCGGTAACCGCCTCAGCGGCCGAAGAACGAGACCGCCGTACGCGTGGTGTTGGTGCCGTAGAGCCAGTTCGTGGTGTCGATGTCCCAGTTGTTGAACTGGGAGTTCGAGTTGCTCCAGATCCCGATGTAGCCCAGGTGACCCGCCGCGACGCAGGTGGTGTAGCCCAGCTGATTCCACCCTGCGTGGCCTCGGAAGATGTTCGTGTCGTTGTCGCCGCCGTTCCAGCACCAGCCGTTCGTGTTGGTGCCGCCGAGCCCAGCGTTGGTCCCCTCCAGGTAATCCGAGGAGGCGAGTCCGTCGGCGTTCGACGGCGGCTTCACCACCGTGATGTCGCTGATGGAGCAGCGGAGGCTGGTGTCGTCGTTCACGAAGAGCGCGTGGAATGTGCTGCGGCCGAAGAGACAGGCGTTGGAGAAGCGCGCGGCAGCGCGCAGGGTGCCGTCGTAGCGGCGCTGATACAGAACCTCGGTGAGCTCGAGGTTGGACCAGGCGCCGGACTTGTAGTCGGCGCCGAACACGTTGGCGGCGCTCCCGTGGAGCGCGGTGTTCGCCCAGAGCCCCGCCTGGGTGTTCCACGCGTTCGCGTCGGCGCCGGAGATCGTGCCCAGCAGCGTCCAGCCGCCGCCATCGGTGGTCATGTCGCACCATGTCTGGAACGCGTCGTCCTTCTGACCGCCCGTGGGATCGAGCCAGTAGAGACCGTCGCCCACGCCGTAGCCGCCGTCGCGAAGGGCGCGACACGACGGAGACGCCGCGAGCTTCGTCTGGCCGTCGGCCTCGGGAGCCCCCACGGGCGCCCAGCGCTTGCCATCGCAGAACTCCACGGCCTTGTCGGTGGCGTTGTAGCGCATGGCGCCCTCCTCGACGGCCGTGCAGGGCCCGTGCGTCCCGAGGCGCACCGCGCCGGCCACGTCGAGCGCTACGGCGGGGGTCTCCGTGCCCACGCCAACTCGGTTGCCGAGCGTGGCGACCCCGCCCGTGGTCGCGCGCCAGAACGTGGCTCCGCAGCCCCATGTGCCGCCAACCATCATGAGGACGCCGCCCTCGGGGCAGGGCTCGCCCAGCTTTGCCGCCGTGACGCTGCCGTCGGCCAACGCCGCGTTGGCGACACAGCCGGTGCAGGAGAGCGCCAGCGCGCGGCGCGCGACGGTGGCGTAGGGGACGGGCGCGAGGAGTGAGAGCGGTAGCGGCGGCTCGCCGGCCACCGACACTTCGGCCCAGCGCGGACCTTCCCCGAGCGCTGCGTCGACGGTGTCGAGCACCACCGTGAACAGCCCCTCGCTGACCACGACCGCCGAGAGCTCCTTCTCACGGACTACGTTGCCCTGCACCTCGGCGTCCAGGAGCCGGATCCGCATGCCGTAGGTGCCGTCCACCGGCAACCCGCCGGCTGATGACAGGCGGCCCTGGAACGTGAGCAGGTCGGGTGGCGCGAGGGTGAGCATCAGCGCGAGAGATGAGAGCATGGGTCTCCGAGAGGGCGCTTTGCGAGGGTCGAAGAGTCGCTATGACCACTGTGCTACGCGCCGTCGTCGGTGTCGAGACTGGGCAGTGCGGCTCCCGGACGGCCGCCGGGGGTTGGCTCAGAACGCAGCGCCCATGACGAAGTACGGACCACCGCCGAACGGCGCCGTGACCACGGCGGCCCAGCCGAGCCGGAAGGTGGTGGGCAGGCCGTAGAGGAGCTGTGCGGTCAGCGACAGCTCGGCCCCGGCGCTTGCCCCGACGTTCTCGGGGAGTGGCTCGGCGTCGTAGGCGAGGGCGGCGTCACACCAAACGGCCGCGAACAGTCGCTCGGCCGCGAAGGGCAGGGTGCCGGGACCTCGGAAGAGGTCGACCACGGGGAAGCGGAGCTCCGTGGACGACTGCACGTAGACCTCGCCCGCCAGGGCGCCGGGGACGAAGCCTCGCAGGAACGCGCCGTGGAGCCCGGCGCGGTTCAGCACGTCCTGCACCAGGTTCTGCTGGGGGAAGCCGCCCACCGAGAAGCGCCCGCGGTGCTCCGCTGCGCCTCCGCGCACCCCTCCTTGAAGCGAGAGGGCCCCCACGAACCCTGGCAACCCAAGGGGGACGTAGCCCTCGGCGCTCCAGGTCAGGGCCCACGTGGTGGAGCGGTTCCCGAGCGGCGCCGGCGAGACCTCGAAGCCCATGCCGGCGCGCACTCCCAGCTCCGACGAGATCGAGTACGGATACCGCTCCACGCGGTTGAACGACCACCGGAAACGCAGGCTCAGCGAGCGGTCGTCCTCGGTCTGGAACGGGACGTCGGAGCCGGGGTCGTGGCCCTCAGCGAAGGACGGGCGATCGGGCGCGAACGACCACCACGCCGAGATGTCGAAGCCGAGGTCGAACGGCACGACGACGTCTGGGAGCGCCAGATCGATCGCGGCGCTCGTGAAGAGGTTCTCCATGTGAAACTCGGAGAGCGTGTCCGCCACATACCGAAGGCCCACACCCGGCCACCGCGCGAACGACACGGTGAGGCGCGGTCGCAGCCCCAAGAACGCGTAGGTGAGCCCAGCGCCCAGGGTCTGGTCGGTCATGTTCCAGTCGAGCGCCAGCGTCGCGAGGTGGCGCTCCGCGGGGTCCTTGGCGAATAGCACCAGGTTCAGGAGCAACGCGTTGGGGGTCTGGCGGAGCGTTGGCGCCCAGCTACGCGGCCAGAGCGTCCGCAGCGCGTTGTACGGGCGAAGCACGGGCGGTGGGTCGCCTTGGCGCGCGGGGCTGGGGGGCGCGCCGGCGGTGTGAGGCGCCGTGTCTTCAGCGCTTGCGGGCGTCTCCCACGGCTCCGCGTTCTCGAGGGGCACGGCGTAGAGATCCCAGCCCGCCGCGGTCCACCCCTGGTAGACCACCGTGAGACCGTCTGGCGACACCGTGGGGTTCATGGCGCCCCCATGGACCCGCGTGAGCCGCCGACGCGCGCCGCGGTCGGGCGCGAGCTCCCACAGGTCGAAGACGTCGTCCACGTCCACGGCGGCCACGAGGCGCCCCGCGTGGGTCGCCAGGGCCACCTCCCGCTCGCGCGTGCTCGTGAGGCGCCGCGGCTCCTGAGCCCCGCCGGGAACCCGCCAGAGATCCCGGAGACCGCCAGGGCGCTGGGCCGACACCACGACGTCCTCGCCCACCCACCGCGGCTGGTTGAGGACGGCGCCCCGCTCGAACGGGATCAGGGTCTCGAGCCGCTGCGTGGTGAGGTCCAGAGTGAGCAGCGCGGTCTCGCCCCACCTCGCGGCGACGAACGCCACGCGCCGCCCGGCCGCGTCGACGTCCGGCTCGCGAGCGCGTAGGCCCCGCGTGAGGCGCCGCCGCGAGGAGGCGAGCGAGCGGCCACTGGGCGCCTGGGGCAGCTGGAACAGATCGCGGAAGAACCGGTGTGGGTCTGCCCAGTCGTTCGACGACATCACGAGGCCCCGGCCTTCGGGCAGGACCACTCGATGACCGCAGCCGCCGTCGCACGTCCCCAGCACCGTCGCCGGGCCGAGCCCCTCGGTGGCTGTGGCCGAGGCGTACCGCACGAGGCGCTCCGGTCCGTGACCGTCGGTCTCGGACACCACCAGCGAGCCGTCGCGCGCGAAGACCGGGGCGTGGTGGGTGTGGCCCGACGAGGTGAGGCGAGCGCCAGTCAGCGCTGGCCGAGAGGCTGCGAACGCCTGGGCGGCCGCGACCCGCCCCGCGCGCCACTCCCGATAGAGCGTAGGCAGGTCGCTCCCGAACGCTTCCCGCGCCGCTGTGTTGAGCCCGAGCGGGAGCATCCGCCCATAACGCTGGATGAAGGCCGCGAGCGAGGCCGCGCCAGATCGCGCCGCCAGCCAGGTGACGAAGTCGCCGCCGAAAGCGTAGGCCCAGGTGCCCCCGGGGGGCGTCAGAGGGCTGCTGGTGAACCCACCGATGGACGTGGGCAGGGTGCCCTCGAGCGCCGCCGTGCGCAGATACTGCTCGAAGGCGGCGCTGCCGACGCGACCGCCGCGCTCGCCGGCGAGGCGGGACTCGGCGTACACCGCGAGGCCCTCGATGAACCACTGCGGGAGCACGTGGTTGGGCAGGAGGTTCTTCCCCAGGGCCGTGTTCACCCCCTCCCAGATCCCGCTCAGCTGGTCGAGGTGGAGGATGTGCGTGAGCTCGTGGAAGACCAGGAGGCGGAGCCAGTCGTCGGCGCGCGCGAGGTCGGTGTCTGCCTCAGGGGCGAAGGCGAACAGCGTGATCTGGTCGTAGGGTAGGGTGGCGGCGAGGCCGTTGGCGCCATCGACCAGGTCGGTGCAGACGATGTGTACGGGGGTGTCGTAGGGCGCAGAGTCCAGGACCGGTCCCAGCGCCGACAGCGCCTCCTCCGCGAACGCCGACACCCGCCGGGCGAAGCGCTCGCCTCCCGTGTGAAAGTGAACGTGGACGTTGGCGCTCTCGAGGCTGAACCACTCGAGGCCCGGGTCCGCGGCCGAGAGCAGGGCCGCGAGGGCGGCGATCACGCGAGCTCGACGTCGGCGGCAGGCATCGTGAGCGTGTGGTCACCCACGAGGACGCGGTGCTCGACGCGCCCGTCGATGGTGGCTGAGACCACGAGGCGTCCCGGCCCGCGCGGGGTGTTCACGGGGCGCCCCGCGAGCGAGTGGTCGAGCGTGCAGAACGTGTACGGGGCGGAGCGCACCGTGTCTCGCTCGATCACGGGCGTGAACGGGAAGTCGCCTTCGTCGATGGCCAGGGTCACTTCGCCCGGGTGGTCTGGCGCGGCCCCCGTGATCAGGAGGCGGACCCGGCGCTTCATGACGAAGGTCACGACCACGTCCGTGAGGCCCAGCCGCTCCACTACGGGCAGCTCCAGCAACGCGCCGCGGGTGGTGAGCCAGGCAGCGAACGCGCGTACGAACGCCTCGTCTCGCGGCCCCGCGCCGGCTGCGCGGTCGATCAAAACGCTGAGGGGGCACTGCGTCACGCCCGGAGGACCGTAGCAGGAGACCCAGTCGGCGTCAGCGGTGGTCACTGCTCGCGAGGCGACCCAGAGGGTGGCTAAGGTTAGCGGGAACGCGTGTCGGCTTGCGGCGGCCGGCGCGAGAAACTACAACGCGCCCCGGAGGCCCTCATGACCGCGTTACACCGCACCGCAATATTCAAGGCTCAGGGCGTTCTGGCGCGCGAGATCGTCAGCCTGCTGGAGGACACGGAAGGCGATCCGCTCGGGCGCCTCATCCTCGTGGACAACGCCCGCGACTTCGTCCGGTTCAAAGGGGCGCGGCTCGACGTGGCGCCACGGTCCGCGGAGCGACTCGGCGACGCCAGGGTCGGCTTGCTCGGCGGCGCTGACGCCGGTCTCATCGAGGTGAACGTCGCTTCGGACGATGCGCCCGGCGTCGTCACCGACCCGCTCGCCGGTCCACTGCCCGCCCATCGCGGGTCGTTGCTGGTGCCGCGCGCTGGCGCGTTGCTGGTCGCACGTGTTGCGCGAGCACTGTCGGCGCGGCGGGCCGTGGGCACCGTGCTCGAGCCCGCTGGCGAGCTGGGCGCGAAGGCGCTCACCGAGCTCTATGAACAGACCACGGCGCTCTTTGGGCAGCGGGTGATCCCCACGGAGATCTTCGGGGCTCGGCTCTCCTTCAACGTGCTGCCCGGCAGGGGAAGCGCGCGCGGCGCCGCCGAGGTGGCGGGGTGTCCGGTGGCCCTCACCCACCTCCTCGTCCCCGTCATGGCGGGGACGACGGCGTCGGTCGAGCTCGAGCTGCCCGCGGCGCTGCCGCGAGAGGAGCTCGTGGACGCGCTGGAGGACGCGGGCGTCGAGGTCCACGAGGCGGTCGATCCGGCGTCGGTGGTGGGCGAGTCTGCGATGCGCTGCACCTTGGTGGCCGTGGAGGGCGCGCGGGTGCGCTTGATCCTCGTTGCGGACGAGGCGCGGCTCCTCGGGGAGGCGCTGATCGCCGCCGCTGTCGCGCTCCACGCGGCCGCTCCAGCCTAGTCCCGGTCCCCGAAGTTTGACCCGCCCCCCCGCGGCGGTAGACTGCGCAGCGCCCCCGAGCGCCCGGAGCCCGATTGAGAATCCCCGACACTGTCCCCTACGCGCCGCGCCTTCTCGTGCTCCTCGTCTTGGCGGCCGCCCCAGCGGCGTCGGCGGCCGAGATCAACGGCTTCGAGGTGCGTAGCCTCTCGCCCTCGGATGCCGCGGACCGCTTCGGGGACGAGCCCAAGGGCCCGTTCAAGCTCAGCCTTGCCGACTGCCGGTACTTCCTCAAAGTCACGGCGGATGTCTGCGCGTCGGGCACCAGCGACTCTACCGACGGGACCGACGCCACCAGCGATGTCGTGACCCAAACGGACGTCGAGACCACGGCCGACGTCGAAGACACCGCCGAAGTGGGTGGCCGGGACGACGCCGACGCGACGGCGGCCACGGACTCGACCGACACCGACGCGACCGACACCGACGCGACCGAGCTCGACACCACCGACACCGACGCGACCGACGCGACCGACGCGACCGACGCGACCGACGCGACCGACGCGACCGACGCGACCGACGCGACCGACGCGACCGACGCGACCGACGCGACCGACGGCAGCGGCGGATCGGCCCCAGGCAAGGCCGATACCGGGGCATCCGCTGAGGTCACGATCACCTTCAAGGCGTCCGAGACCGTCGCCACCACCAGCACCACTGGGGTGCTGGCCGAGTACACCGAGCTCGCGGTAGCCGTTGGGACCGCCTGTAGCGAGTCGAGCGCGCCGACGGAGGGCGAGTCGTGCGAGGTGGTGAAGGACTTCAAGACCCAGAGCGACTGGTCGAGCGTGACGCTCACGCTCACCTACGCCCAGGTGTTCGGTGACGACTGCTCGAGCACCGCGTCGCGGAAGCTCTACATCTACGCCCGGTCCACCACCGCCGTAGACGTGCAGGCGCTCACCTTCCAGTTCGACTACTCGCCTCCCAAGGCCCCCACGGCGGACGATGCCACACCGGGGGAAGAGAACATCAAGGTCACCTGGACGGACACCGACTCGGCCGACGATCTCGAACACAAGGTCTACTGGTCGCCGGAGCCGTTCACCTCGGTGGACATCGCGGCCGAGCGCGACGACATCGACTCCAGCGGCGACCTCACCACCACCGAGGGCAAGTACCAGATCACCGGCATCACGAACGCCGTCACCTACTACATCGGTGTCACGGCGATCGATGAGTCGGGGAACGAGTCCGAGCTGTGCAGCACCTCCGTGCTCCTCACGGCGACGCCGGTGCCGCTCGACGACTTCTACGAGTACTACAAGCGACAGGGCGGCCAGGAGGAGGGGGGCTTCACCTTCTGCTTCGTCGCAACCGCCGCGTGGGGGAGCCCCGTGGCGCCCCCGATCGACTGGCTTCGCGCCTTCCGCGATCAGGTCATGCTGGGCAGCACGGGCGGCCAGGCGCTGGTCACGCTCTACGGCAAGGTCGGTCCTGCGGCTGCGCAGCTCATCAGCGAGAACGAGGCGCTCCGCGGCCTCTCTCGCGCGCTGCTCTGGCCCCTGGTCGGGCTGGCCATGGCGCTCCTGCTGATGCCGGCCTGGGGGCCCCTCGCTCTGGGGCTGGCCGCAGCCTTGGGTCTTCGTCTTCGCCGCGGGGGAGCCCCGAAATGACGCGCCTCGTCCTCTTGCTCGCGCTGCTCCCTTCGCTGGCCTCGGCTCAGCTCTACGACGCGTTGTCCGAGTCGCCCCTCACTCAGACCGTCGAGTTCAAGCTCGGACCCTATACGCCAGATGTCGACTCCGACGGCGGCGGGGCCTACGACGCGATCTTCGGCGACGACGAGATGATCATGTTCCGCTTCGAGTACTCCTGGGTCGCCTGGCGCGGCGTCGGGGGTATGGTCAGCGTCGGCGGCGAGATCGGCTATGGCTCGGTCACCGGCACCGCGATCGACCCGGACTCCGGCGCTTCGGCCGCCGACGAGACGGCCCTCAACATGGTGCCTTTCTCGCTGGTCGCGGGATATTACCTCGACACCTGGGCCGACATCGTCCCCGTGGTGCCCTACGCCAAGCTCGGCCTCGACTACTCGATCTGGTGGGTCACGGACGGCGTGGGTGACACCTCGACCTTCGGCGGCAGCGACGCGTCCGGCGACACCTGGGGGATGCACGTCTCCCTCGGCGCCCGCCTGCTCCTCGACTTCCTGGCGCCCGGCATGGCGCGCGCGTTCGACGCGGAGGCCGGAGTGAACAACTCGTACTTCTTTGCCGAGTGGTACTACGCGTCGGACGACGACTTCGGGAGCAGCAGCTCCTGGCAGCTCGGAGACTCCACCGCGCTGTTCGGCCTCGCCTTCGACTTCTGAGCGACGACGCGCCCCACGCGCCCGAGCGGCCGGGCCGTCGCGTCCTCCTGCTCGTCCAGTACGAGGGCACGGCCTTCGCGGGGTTTCAGGCGCAAGCCGATGAACGCACCGTGCAGGACACCCTGGAGGCCGCCGTCCTCGCGGTCACGGGTGAGCGACTCCGCGTAAAGGCCTCGAGCCGTACGGACGCCGGGGTTCACGCCGCCGCGCTGCCGGTGCTGCTGCGTACTCAGTCTCCGATCCCCCAGCACGGGCTCATCCGGGCCATGAACAGCGCGCTGCCGCCGGACTGCTCCGTCATCGCTGCCACGGGCGTCGACGACGACTTCGACGTGCGTACCTCGGCCTCAGGGAAGATCTACCGCTATCGGGTGTGGAACGATCGCCCACGCTCCGCGCTACGCACACGCACGCACTGGCACGTCCCAGTGCGGCTCGACCTCGAGGCCATGCGCCGCGCGGCGCTTGCCCTCATCGGGGAGCACGACTTCTCGGCGTTCCGCGCTTCGGGCTGTCAGTCCAAGAGTCCGGTGCGTCGCCTCACCCGAATCGCGATCGAGGGGGAAGCCGGAGGCGAGGTGCTCTTCGAGCTCCACGGCAACGCGTTCCTCCAGAACATGGTGCGAATCCTCGTGGGCACGCTCACGGAGATCGGGCGGGGATATCGCGCCGAGTCCTCGACGGCGGAGATCCTGGCCAGTCGTGATCGCCGGCTGGCGGGGCAGACCGCCCCCGGCCACGGCCTCACGCTCGAGCACGTCGCTTATGACCTGCCACTACGATGGGTCTGCGGCTAAGGCGTCCCGGCATGCTTCGGGCTCACGTCTCTGCTTCCCAAGCGCGCCGATCCGCGTCACCCTCACGCCCCGCCTGAGGCCCTGCAATTGACCGAGACGCTCCATCCCATCGAGACCCTGCTCACGACCCGCCGGACGGTGGTGTGTCTCGGACCTGGCGGCGTCGGGAAGACCACCACGAGCGCCGCACTGGCGTTGCGGGCCGCCGGGCTCGGGCGCAAGACCCTGGTGCTCACGGTGGATCCGGCGCACCGGCTCGCCAACTCGCTCGGGCTGGACCGCTTCGACAACGACGAGCAGGAGATCAGCCGCGAGCGCTTCGAGGCGGCCGGCGTGCCCTACGTGGCGCCCCTCTACGCGATGATGCTCGACACGAAGCGGGTCTTCGACGACATCGTCGAGCGCTACGCGCCCAACCCCGAGGTGCGCTCCCGCATCCTCGCGAGCCCGTTCTACAAGGAGGCCTCAACGCGCCTCGCGGGCTCGCAGGAGTACATGGCGATGGAGAAGCTGTACGCGCTGCTCCAGGAGCGCCGCTACGACCTCATCGTGCTGGACACACCGCCTACGGTCCACGCGCTCGATTTCCTGGACGCCCCGGGGCGCCTCGAGGAGTTCATGACCCTCGGAGACGACGGGCTCGCGGCGAAGGGCGGGCGGGCTCTCGGACGCCTCGGCCTCGGCTTCCTCAGAGCCAACACCGCGATCCTGAAGGGCGCCGGGAAGTTCCTCGGGGCGGACGTCTTCACCGACATCCTCTCGTTCATCGGGGACTTTCAGACCATGTACGCCGGGTTCCGCGACCGCGCCGCGGCGGTGAAGCGCTTCATGCGCTCGGACGAGATCGCCTTCCTGGTGATCACCGGGCCGGAGCGAGCCAGCATCGACGAAGGGTT
Organism: Pseudomonadota bacterium; assembly: GCA_005776725.1. Lineage (GTDB taxonomy): Bacteria > Myxococcota_A > UBA9042 > SXOO01. The sequence goes on from SXOO01000181.1 coordinate 34,861, forward strand.
GTTCCTGAGGGAGCGCCTCGTGGCCGATCGCATGCCGTTCGCGTCTTTCCTGGTCAACCGGACGCGCCTCCCGGTGGACGACGCGGGTCCCCTCGAGGACGAGACGCCCGAGGTCCTGGCGGCGCTTCGCCATGCGGCCGAACGGATGGGGGTGCTGGCGGCGCGCGACGCGCGCGAGCTGGCGCGGCTCGACAAGGCGCTAGGGCACCAGGCGCTCCGGATCCCGGAGTCCGCGGACGACATCTGCGCGCTCCGCGACCTGCACCGCTACGCCGGGACCGTCCTCGCCTGATCGGCGGCGGGCACGCGGCTCGCCCGCGTCGGTGGGCTGCCCTTGGGGGAGCGGACCTCGGCCCCACTCCCGACGCGGCCGCTCCGGGCGTTGGCGGCGGCCCGGGCTTGCCGCGCCGCTCCGGCACCTCCGCTATCGCCTCATCGAGCGATGCGAGCACATCCCACACCTTGCGCTCACTTTGACGTGTGGATAGCGTCATCCGGTGGCCGAGGCCCGCTGAGCGGCCGGACCGCTGCCCGTCTCAACAACTCTCGCGAGGCCTCGTGAGTCCAGCCAGCCACCGCCGCCGCTCGGGAGCCTCGGGGACGCCCCTGAGTTCTACGCCCGAGCCGTGTCGGCCGCGCACTAGCTCACGGGCGCTGTTGGCGATGGCCCTTGGCGCAGCCCTCGTGGGGAGCGTCCTCGGCTGTCAGGGCGAGGACGACGGCCCCGTGGCGACCGCAGAGCCGCTGGGCGAAGGGCCGATCTTCGCGGCGCTGCCGTCAGGGGTGCCGCAGCTCATCGCCGTGTGCCAGAGGCTCCAAGCCCGCGGGGCGTCCCACGCGCTCGCGCGGGCCTTCTGCGCCAGCGGGCTACCCGTGATTCGTGGGATCACCGACGTGCACCGGCTGCTCGGGCTCGAGTTCAAGGGGCCGGTGGGTGTTCAAGCCCAGCTCTTCCCCAACGATAACCCCGGCTTTGCGCTCACGGCGCACTCGTCCTCGCTGAGCCGCCGGCTGGCCAGCCCGATCAACCCGCGTGCCATCGTCATGACGCAGCCCGGGACGCGCTTCGACGCCGAGCCGGGCTTCGTGGTCACGGCCTTCACTCGGGGCGAACGCTTCGTCGAGATCATGGTGCACGACGCCACCCTCGATGCCGTGGAGTTCTTCCTGCTGCGCTTCGAGCAGCCGTGCGACACCGCACCGGCGGGGTGCACACCCACAGACCTCCACACCGAGCGGACCGAGCAGAACTGGAGCTCTTGGACGCTGTACGACGAAACGGACCTGCGCAACACGATCTTCGACTGCGCCGTGTGCCACGAACACGGCTATCGGGACGCCGCGGTGCGCCGGAAGGGGCCCCTCATGTTCGAGCTCAACGGGCTGTGGCCCCATTGGCTCTACAACAACGGCCACTTTCCGGGATGGGAGGGGCGCCCGGAGGGTCCGGGACCTTTCCACGAGAACCTCTTCACCTACGTGGCCGCGCACGAGACCGAGGCTGAGCCCATCAGCGAGCCCTATTCCGGCATACCGGGCCCAAACGTCTTCGAGTCTCGGCCGATGAGCCTCGAGGATCTCATTGAGGGCAACGGCTTCGGCAACGGCTTCGACCGCTCCGCGTACCGAGACAAGGGCCGCGGCGACGGCATGAACGACCTGGGCGACGACATCCTCCGGACCCTGGCGCGGGCTGGCCTCCTCATCACCCCTCCCGCCAAAGCGGACAACCCGTTCGAGCCGGGGCGCCTCGCGGCGGCCGTGGCGGCCCTGAAGGCTCATCGGACGGGCGCCGCGCCAGAGTTGGCGGACATCACGGACGTGTTCGACCCGGAGTCACTCCACCTCGCCGGCCTGGGGGTCCATCCCGGCGCCTCGGCCCCGGAGATCCTGGTGGAGGCCTGCACCCAGTGCCACCACGAGGCGCTGGACCAGAGCGTCACACGCGCGCGTTTTAGCCTCGAGCTGCCGGTGCTCTCCGACGTGACCGTGACCGAGGCTATCCGCAGGCTCGAGCTGCCGGCGACGCACCATAAGGCCATGCCGCCGCATCGGCTGCGCGAGCTGCTCCCGGCGGAGCGCGAGCGGGTCGTGGCCTGGTTGCGGCAGGTCCTGGCCACTCGAGCCAACCAGCGGCCGGTGAAATTGCCTCGGGCCGACTTCGAGCGGGCCCCCCGCGGCATGGTAGGGATTGGCCCTGCGAGCGGGCCGGTGGGCGCCAACGCGTACCTCGTGGTCATGAGCGCTGCCGAGCCCGTCGTGGACGCGGCGCCGGTCGAGTACCGCTTCGAGGCGGTGGAGGAGCGCGCCGGGGCCACGTCCAGCAAGTGGCAAATCAGCCCACTCTATGTGGACACGGGGCTTCAGCCCGGCGTCGGGTACCGCTATCGCGTGGTGACGCGGGTCGGCGAGCACCTCTCCGAGGCGTCCGACGAGGTGAGCGTGACCCTCGAGCTCGCGATCAAGCGGTGCTACGGCGCCCCCGGACTATCGCCCTTGGCCATCGAGCTCGACGCGGACTGCGACACCGTGCCGAACACCGACGAGACGGGCAAAGACACCGACGGGGACGAGGTCCCGAACGACCTCGACACCGACGACGACAACGACGGCATCCCTACCTCGAGCGAGGCGTCCGCGGCGGCGCTGCACGGCGGGGATCCGGATGGCGACGGCGTCCCGCCCTGGCTCGACGACGACTCTGACGGCGACGGGAAGCTCGATGCCGTGGAGAGCGGCGGCGACTTCGACGGGGACGGGATCCACAACTTCATCGACCCCTTGGACTAAGGGGTCGGGGCGTCCGAGGCAGGGCCGCGCACGGTCGCCGGCCCCCACTCCGGCGCAGTCGCTGCCCTGAACCTGAGCCGCTCCAACCCCCGAACTTGCCTTTACGGAGCCTCAGCAGCGCGCGCTGGCCCCTCGCCGTCCTTGGGCGACGACGCCTTCGCGGGCAGCCTATGCGGCGCAGACGTAGTCGCGTCCCTCGGCGTAGCCGCGCTGGTCAAGCGCCTCTCGGATCAAGGCGCGGGCCTCCGGGATGCCTACGGCCGTGACGATCGGCGGGCCATCACCGGGGCCACGCAGCGCCTCGTACGAGTGAACCGGGGCGCCTCGACAGAGCCGCCCGATCTTCTTCGGGTCAACGTCGTAGAAGGCCGTGATCGAGGCCCCCTCGGCCTGGAGCGCCCGCGCGAGTCGCCGCCCGTCTCGACCCGCGCCCCAGATCCGGAGCTCCCGGCCATAGCGCCGCACGAGGTAGTAGGCCTTGAGGACGGAGAACCGCTCGGGCGCGCAGCGCGGGTCCGTCCGCGTGGTTCGCGCGCCATGGTCGCGCCACACGTGGAGCACCTCGGGCAGGACCCGGAACGTGTGGCCCGCGAGGTGCAGCCGCAGCCAGAGGTCGTAGTCCTCGGTCCACGGGTGATCCTCGTAGCCGTCGACGTCATCGAGGGCGGTGCGTCGGATCATCACGGCCGGGTGACAAACCGGCGACTCCACGAACATCTCGCGCGCCACCGACTCGGGTGAGTCGATCGTGTTGAGCCAGTCGACGTAGCGGCCCATTCCGTCACCAGCGGCGGCTCCCGGGTGGGCAAGCGGCGCGGCGACGGCCTCGTCGAAGTCACGCAGGAGCTGCACTCGCGAGGCGACCACCGAGAGGCGAGGCTCGCGCTCGAGCGCGGCGACCTGGAGGGCTAGCCGCTCCGGTGCCATGAGGTCGTCGGCGTCCATTCGGGCGATGAGGTCGGTCTGGGGGAGGAGGGCAGCGCGGCCCGCCTCGAGCGCCGCGACGATGCCGCGGCCAGGGCCCCTGACGAGGCGCAGCGGACCGCTCCAGGCCCGCGCGATCGCGGCCGTGCCATCGGTCGAGGCGTCGTCGACCAGGATGACCTCGTAGCTCGGGTAGCTCTGCGCCGCGATGGACTCGAGCGTGCCGCCAAGCCAGCGCGCAGCGTTGCGCGCGGGCATCAATACGGCGACGCGGGGGCTCAAGCGATGGCGCGGAGCGCATCTCCGGCGGCCTCGAGCGTGGCGTCGATCGTGGCATCGTCGTGCGCCAGCGAGGTGAACCACGCCTCGTATTGGCTGGGCGGGATGCTGATCCCGCGGTCGCGGAGCGCGTGGAACCAGCGCTTGAAGCGGGGGAGGTCTCCCCGCTGCACGTCGGCGAGGCGCGTGGGCACGGCCGTGTGGAGGAAGGGCGTGAACATCGTGCCCACGACGGGGGTCACGACCGGGACGCCCGCCTCGAAGCCCGCGGCCTCGAGGCCCCGCGCGAGGCGGCGCGTCCGCGCGATGGCTCCGTCGAGCGCCCCGGGGACGGCCAGGGCCTCCAGCGTGGCGAGCCCGGCGGCCACCGACAGCGGGTTGCCCGAGTTGGTGCCCGCTTGGTAGACGGGGCCCTCCGGGGCGACCCGGGTGAGCAGCTCGGAGCGGCCGCCATATGCGCCGATCGGCAGCCCGCCCCCGATGACCTTGCCGAGGCAGGTGAGGTCGGGGGTGACGCCGTAGAGCGCCTGAGCGCCACCGAGGGCCACGCGGAAGCCGCTCATCACCTCGTCGAAGATGAGGAGCGCGCCGTGCGCCGTGGTGAGGCGCCGGAGCCCCTCGAGGAAGCCGGGGAGCGGCGGGATGAGGCCCATGTTCCCTGGCACGGGCTCCACGATCACCGCCGCGATCTGGTCGGGGTTGGCCGCGAAGAGCGCCTCGACGGCCTCGAGGTCGTTGAAGTCGGCCACGAGCGTGTCTTGGGCGGCGCCCCGGGTCACGCCGGCGGAGCTCGGGTTCCCGAAGGTGAGCGCGCCGCTGCCCGCCTAGACCAGCAGCGCGTCTGCGTGGCCGTGGTAGCAGCCGTCGAACTTCACGAACTTCTCGCGCCCCGTAACCCCGCGGGCGAGGCGCAGGGCGCTCATGGTGGCCTCGGTCCCGGACGACACGAAGCGCATCCGCTCCATCGATGGCACCAGCGCGCGCACGCGCTCGGCTAGCTGGGACTCGCCCTGCGTCGGAGCGCCGAAGCAGAGGGCGCGATCCAGCGCGCCGCGGATGGCGTCTCGGACGCCTGGATGGCCGTGGCCGAGGATTAGCGGGCCGTAGCCCAGCACGTAGTCGAGGTAGCGGTTGCCGTCGACGTCGAAGATCAGCGGGCCGTCGCCGTGCGTGGCGAAGAAGGGCACGCCGCCCACGCTCCCGAGGGCGCGCACCGGGCTGTTGACGCCGCCGGGGAACAGCGTGAGAGACCGGGCCAGCTCGGCCTCGGAACGCGAGTAACGGGACATCGAGACTCCTTCGGGCCGTGAGGCGCCTATCGGGGGGGGGGGTGCGAGCGTGAGCGAGCGTGGGCCAGCGTGGGGCGCTTCACGCTCGCCAGGTTGGCACGCGCGTGGGCAGACCTGGATCGCCGAGCTCGGCCGCCAGACGCGTGACCGCCTCCCTGTGGGCGCCGCGCCACTGCAGATCCTCTGCACTCTCGGCCAGAGGGACGTCGAGCCGCACGGTGGCGAGCGTCCGGTAGAGGCGCGCGTCATCAGCACGTTCCGTGAGTGTGGCCGCCAGGGTGGGGGCGCCGCGGATTCCGGTCCATTGGCCGGCGTCGCTGGGGATCGCCTCGAGGTGGCCGAAGCGCCCGAGGAGCGCGCTGGCCGTCTTCTCTCCAAAGCCGGGGAGCCCTGGGATGCCGTCAGATGTGTCGCCGACGAGCGCGAGCCAATCCGGGATGGACGCCGGGGCGACCCCCCACTTCGTGAGTACGTCCGGCTCGGCGATGCGGCGATCGCGGATGCGATCCCAGAGGGTGACCTGATCGCCTCGGACGCACTGAGCGAAGTCCTTGTCCGGCGAAGCGATCACGACGCGGTGGCCCTGATCCGCGAACCGGGCCGCGGCCGTGGCGATGGCGTCGTCGGCCTCGAACTCGATCATGGGCCAGACCACGAAGCCCATGGCTCGGGTGGCCTCTTCGGCCAGGCCGAACTGAGCGGCCAGGACCACGTCGATCCCGGCGGAGGTCTTGTAGCCGGCGAACAGCTCGTTTCGGAACGACTCGATGATGTGGTCGAAGGCCACGGCCACGTGGGTGGCGCGGTCGGCGGTGACGAGGCGGGTGAGCGAGCGGATGAGGCCCAGCACGGCGTCGTGGGGTCCGGGCGCTTTGTCGCGGGCGCCGCCGTAGAACGCCCGGAAGAGCTCGAAGGTCCCGTCGACCAGGTGGATCGTCATTCGTCGTCTTCCGGTGGGAGGGGGGGCGCCTGGAGGTTGGGGTCGGTGCGCTCATCCTGGTCGGGCATGGGCAGATCGGGATCGGTGTCTGTGACCGACGCCGCCGGAACGTCGGGCGGCACCACCACCGGCATCGAGGGCTTCGTGTCGTCGTCTCGCGGCTCCGCTGGGATCTCGCGCCGCACGGTCTTTGGGATGTCCTCGTCTTCGCCGGCCTCCACGACCCGCACGAGCATCACCGTGCAGTTGTCTTTGCCTCCCGCCAGGTTCGACATGTCGATCAAGATCTTGCAGGCGCGCTGCAGGTCCGGCGTGCGCGCGAGCACCTCCGACACGGCCACGTCGTCCACCTGGTCGGACAGGCCGTCCGAGCAAAGCAGGAACACGTCGCCGGCGCGGCGCTCCACCATCTGCACCGAGGGCTCCACGTAGTCCTTGAGCCCCACGGCCCGGACGATCACGTTGGTCTCCTTGAAGTTCCTAGCCTCCTCCTCGGTCGTGATCTTCCCCTTCTCGATGTAGTGGTTCAGCAGGCTGTGATCGCGCGTGAGCTGCTCGTACATGCCGTCGCGGAAGCGGTAGATGCGGCTGTCGCCTACGTGCCCGAGCACGACGTGGCGGCCCACGCCCATCACCGCGACCACGGTGGTGCCCATACCCTCGAGGTGGCGTTCCTTCAGCGACTCGATGAAGACCCGCTCGTTGGCCCACTGGATGGCCCAAGACAGCACGCGCTCGGGCTCCGTCGCATTGGGCGAGACCGGGTACGTGTAGTCCTGCCCACCGCGGCGGTAGAGCTCGGTGACGTAGCGGCGGATGTTCTCCACCGCGATGCGGCTCGCGACCTGACCGGAGGCGTGGCCGCCCATCCCGTCCGCGACGACGTAGAGCTCGCGCTCAGAGACGACGTCGAAGGCGTCCTCGTTGTTGTCGCGCATGCGGCCCACGTCCGTGAGCGCTGCGAATTCGAGCGCGAGCGGCATGGGGGCCCTTACTCCGGGGGGGGGATGTCGCCCACTCCGTATCCGCCGCCCATGGACGCACGGATCGAGTAGGCCGAGGTGTCGCCGTTGCCCTTCGCCGTGATCGACACGAAGACGTGGCCCTTCTTCGCTTCGCCGTCGAACGTGATCGGCTCGGTGCCGCCCCGGGCCTTGGTCTTCTCTCCGAGCCGCTGCCCGTAACGGTCGTAGAGCGCAGCGACGATAGCGGTGTCGGTCTTGTCGATCGCGATCTGGACGCTGAGGGCGCCAGACTTTGGCGTGACGATCTTCTTCCAGTCGGTGCGGTCGCCGTCGCCGAAGCTGACCCCGTTCTCGTCGGTGACCCACTCGTCGAGCGGGATCACCTGCGCCACGTCGCGGCGGGCGTCGGCGCCTGACTTGCCGTCGGGATCGAGGCCGCAAGCGGCCGTAAAAAACATGAGGGCGAGCCGGAGTCGCATGGGCACCCACCCTACCACGCGTCACTGACCGACGCACCTTCACACAAGCTTCCATCGCCGACTTGCGGTCGGCGATGGAA
>SXOO01000182.1 GCA_005776725.1 Pseudomonadota bacterium
AGCGCTCGAGTTCTTCGTGACCATGCACACCCGGGAGTGGGCCTGGAATCACCTCGAGCGGCCGGACGGCACGTTCCGGGTCTGGCTGCTGGTGGACGGTGTTCGCAGCGAGGCGCTGCGCGTGGTCCGCCACGCTGACCGTAAGGGCTTCGAGTTCGTGTATCCGGACGTGACCAATCTCCGGGTTGCGTACGACGTCGTGTTCCCCGCGACGGCGCTCAAGTCCACGTCGCGGTCCGTCCAGCTGCTCGTAGGAGGTCCGCCAGGGCGCGTGGCGCTCGAATGGCGTCTCGCGGGCACCGTTGGCGCCAACGGGGGCGCGCCCCGCACCCATTCCTTGATGGAGGCCCGCCGCGCGGCGGGCTCCGCCAACTAGAGAAGGTAACGACGTGGACGGTTATCCCAGCGGCAGGACGGTGCGGCAGGACGGGACGGAGCTCGTCTGGTTTGACGGGGGCCTCCGAGAGGGCGCGCCCGTGATCCTGTGTGATGGGCTTGGATGCGATGGCTTCGCGTGGCGGCGCATCGCGCCCGCCCTCGAGAGCCGGCACCGCGTCTTCCACCCGCACTATCGCGGACATGGGAACTCCAGCATGGCGGGTGGCATCGACCGGGCCTCTTGGCGCCGCGCCGCTGGGGACGGTTATGGCATGCCGGTGCTCGCTGCGGACGTGCTTGCGTGCATGGACGAGGCGGGCGTTCCCGAAGGCGTCTTCTTCGGCCACTCGATGGGGGTGCAGATCGCGTTAGAGGCCGCGCTCATGGCGCCGTCGCGGGTCAAGGGGCTCGTCCTCGTGTGTGGCAGCCCCGGAAGGCCGCTCGACACCGCCGGCGACAGCGACCGCCTGAAGCGCCTGCTCCCTGTGATCCGGCGGCTCGTCGAGGCGATCCCTGAGGTCGCGAGCGCGGTCACGTCCAGCGTGCTCCCAACCGAGCTCGCCTGGCGCGTGGCACAGCTGCTCGAGGTGGATGGCAAGCTCCTGGCGCGCGCGGACATGATGGCCTACCTCGAGCACATGGCACGCATTGACCCGCGCGTGTTTCTCGAGACCCTGGACGAGGCCGCGCAGCACTCCACCTCCGAGCGGCTGGGCGACGTTCGCTCGCCGGCGCTGGTCATCGGCGGCGAGCGCGACGGCTTCACGCCGTTCTGGGTGAGCGAGCTCATGGGCGAGAAGCTGCCGAACGCCCGCACCGTGATGCTCCGGGCGGGCACGCATACGGCGCAGCTCGAACAGTGGGAGCTGTTCGAGCGCCTCGTGCTGGAGTTCCTCGGCGACCTGCCTCAGGCGTCGTAGAAGATCGGCTCGAGGCGGTGCAGCACCATGTTGAGCGCCGCCGTCTCCTCGGCTGACAGGTTCAGGAAGCTGACGCCCATGCCAGGCGCCACGTGGGGCGCGGACTCGTTGAACTCGCGGATCCAGCGCACCTCGGCGTCGCACTCGAACTGATGCTTCAGCCCAGGGACCCGAAACGACACATGGAGGCGGCTGCGAATCGGCAGGCACTGGTAGGTGGCGATGAAGAGCCCACCCGCCGAGACGTTCTCCGTGAAGCCCGTGAAGAACTGGTGCCCGGTCTCGCCGGAGACCTCGAGGCACATCGACACGCGGTTGTTCTCCCGGCTCTCGAGAACCACCGGCTCGAATGAAGCAGCGTACATAGTCGTCCCCCCGCGGGTCCGGAGACCCGCCAGTGTGTGGCCCATGCGGCGGTCCACACACTCACCTGTTTGTCGTTTGGGGGCGTGACGAGAGGTCCCGCCCCACGTGCGGCGCTTGGCCGCTTCGTGGGGTTCTTCGGGACGCGCAGCGCCGCGCTTAGGGGCGGCGCTACAGGGGGCGCGATTACTGCGCGCCGCAGCTGAACGCGAGCTCGTAGGTGCTGACCGCGCCCAGGAAGCCATCCACCACGAGGTGGTAGGTGGTGCCGGCCACGGCGTCGAACGTCAGGGTGTCCTCGTCCCAGTCCTGGCAGCTCGCGGGGTTGCAGCCGAGGCCCTTGTCCACGAGGAGCATGAGGTCGAGGTCGTTGCCGAAGTCCGGCTCCGTCAGCGTCACCGTGACCGGGCCGCTCGTGTCAGCGACGTAGGTGTAGGTGTACTCGGGGCCGGAGTAGGTGAAGACGTTGAGGCGCTCCACGCAGTTGTAATAGACCACGTCGTCCGCGCTCCCGAAGCCGTCGTTCGAGAACGAGTCCGAGTCGTCGTCGCAAACGAGCGTGGCAAAGCTGTCGGTGGCCGGAGAGCAAGCGAGGTCGCAGAGGTCCGAGAGCATGAAGCAGTCCTCGTCCTCGCAGTCCGCGAAGCCGTCCAGGTCGTCGTCGACGCCGTCGTCGCACAGCTGCTCGGTCGAGGGCTGGTCGCACGTGATCTCGAGCGTGAACTTGTCGGTCAGCGTGCCGTCCACCACCACGGTGTACGACTTGCCCTTCTCCACATCGGCGAGCACGAGCGTGCCGGAGTCGAGGCAGTTCGCGGGGAGGCAGAGGCCTGCCTCGTTCTCGATGACCATGAGCGTGGTCTTCGGGTTGGTCTCCAGGATCTCGAACAGCACGAGGCCCGTGTAGGGAGCGACGAAGGTGGCCGCGACCTCGGGACCCGTGAGGCCGCTGACCTCGCCGGTGTTGCAGCTATAGGCGTCGATGACGTCCTTGGTACTCGCGGCGACGCCCGTGCTGAGCACCGTGGCCGAGTCACACGCCACCGGGGTGGCGATGACCGGGTCGCAGTTGACCTGGCACGCCGGCAGCGCGGCGCAGTCAGTGTCCGCGCAGTCCGTGGAGCTGTCTTCGTCGTTGTCGAGGCCGTCGGCGCAGGCGGTCTCACCGGCCGCCCCGCAGGTGACCGAGATGTCGTACGTACCCTCGGCGCCGTTCCAGCCGTCGACCACGAAGTAGTAGCGCTGGCCGGCCACGGCGTCGAAGGTGACGTCGTCGAGGCCCCAGCCCGCGCAGTTGGCTGCGGCGCACACGCCGTTGTCGTCCGTGAGCACCATGATGTCGGTCCCGAAGGACGACTCGTCCGTGAGGGTCACGGTGACGGGCCCATCGGCCGGCGCGTCCCACACGTACGTGTACTCGGGGCCGGGGTACGTGAACGGGTTGTCGCAGCTCGCGTACTCGGACACGTTGTTGGTGGACCCGAACTGGTAGTTCGACCACGAGTCGGAGCCGCCGCAGCTGAGCGTCCAGGAGGACTCGCAGATGTCGGGCGTACACGCGATGTTGGTGGCGCAGTCCGAGTCTTCGCAGTCCGTGGAGTCGTCCTCGTCGTTGTCCACGCCGTCTTGGCAGAAGGTCTCCGTCGCCGGGACGCAGTCCACCTCGATCGTGTAGCCGCCGGTCTCGAGGTCGAAGAACTCAGAGACGTAGGTGTCGACCACGAAGTAGTAGGACTCGCCGGCCTTCACATCGACCGTGGCCGTGCTGTAGCCCGTGGTGATGCAGGCCTTCGGGTCGCAGCCGATGTCGGACTGCGCCAGCACGTGGATGTCGGTGGCCGCGTCCTCGTTCGAGAGCGTGATGCGCACCTTCGCGTCGAAGCTGGCTTGGAAGAGGTACGTGTATTCGCCGCCGGGGAAGGAGTCCTCGGAGCAGGCGTACGAGTCTACGAGGTCGGTGGCGCCGAAGCTGCCGGTGTCCCACGAGTCGAAGCTGCCACACCCGAGGTTCCAAGAGGCCTTGCAGCTGGCCTCGCAGGCCGGGTTGGCGTCGCCCGGCTGGCAGGCGCCCTCTCCGCAGACGTCGGCGAGCGTGCACGGGTCGCCGTCGTCGCACGAGGCCGTGTTGTTCTCGTACCGGCAGCCCTGAATGGCGTCACAGGAGTCCGTGGTGCACGGGTTCTCGTCGTCGCACTTCGCCGCCGTGCCGCCCTCGCAGGCGCCGGCGGTGCAGGTCTCGCCCGCGGTGCACGCGTCTCCGTCGTCACAGGGCTTGTCCTCGGCGGCGTTGCCTAGGTCGCAAGCCCCGGTCCCGGCGTTGCACGCCGAGATCTTGCAGGGCGAGTCGCTGGGCGGGCAGACCACTACGGAGGCGGGATCCACGACGCACTTGCCGGCGCCAGCCACGACCTGGCACTTCAACGTGCCGTTGCACTTGTCGGCGTCGTCCGAGGCCGCGCAGTCCGCGTCAGTCGTGCACGTGCACTCCGGGCTGGGCGTGCCGGAGCACGAGCCGAGGTTGCAGGTGTCGCCCGTGGTGCAGCTGACGCCGTCGTCGCACGGCACGTTGTTGAACACGTACTTGCAGCCCGAGGCCAGCTCGCACGAGTCGGAGGTGCAGAGGTTGCCGTCGTCGCAAACGACCGGCTTGCCCTTGCAGAGGCCGTCCGTGCAGACGTCGTTCTCGGAGCAAGCGTCGCCGTCGTTGCAGAGGTCACCCGAGCTGAGGTTGCGCGTGATGCACTTGCCGGTGTCGGGGATGCACTCGGCGGTCTGGCAGGCGGTGAGGCCGTTCGTGTCGCAGGTGACCACCGTGGACGGCACCAGCTTGCAGAGCTTGTTCACGCACGCCAGCGTGCCGTTGCAGAGGTTGCCGTCTTCGGCCGACGCGCAGTCCGCCGTGGTCTCGCAGGCGCAGTCGCCCGAGCCCGCGCACTCGCCGCCGCTGCACTTGTCATTCGACGTGCAGGCACTCCCGTCGTCGCAGGAAGCGGTGTTGAAGGCCGTCTTGCAGCCCGCAGCCGGGTCGCAGGTGTCGTCGGTGCAGGCGTTGCCGTCGTTGCACACGACCGCCGTACCCTTGCACGCGCCGGCGTCGCAGACGTCCGACGAGGAGCAGAGGCTGCCGTCGTCGCAGCTTCCGCCGTCGAGCGCGGGGCGCGTCTCGCACTTGCCGTTCGTGGGCTCGCAGACCACGGTCTGGCAGGCCGGGGCAGCGGCCGCGTCGGCCGAGCAGTCCACGACCGTGGCGGTGTCGACTTCGCACTTCGAGTTGTTGCACACCAGGGTGCCGTTGCAGAGGTCGCCGTCTTCGAAGGTGGCGCAGTCCGCCGCGGTGGTGCACTGGCAGGCCGGGTTGGTGGCGCCGGTGCAGGTGCCCTGCTTGCACGCGTCGTCCGTGGTGCAGAGGTCACCGTCGTCGCAGGCGCCCGTGTTGGCGGCCGTGGTGCAGCCGGTGGCGGAGTCGCAGCTGTCGTCGGTGCAGGGGTTCTTGTCGTCGCAGGTGAGCGCCTTGCCCGTGCACTTGCCGGCCGCGCAGCGGTCGGACTTCGTGCACTTGTCGCCGTCGTCACACGCGGAGCCGTCGCCGGCAGGGGTCTCCTTGCACTTGCCGTCGGCCGGGTCGCAGGCGGTGGACGAGCAGGGGTCGGTCCCGGCGGTGCAGCCGACCTCGGAGCCCTCCTTCACCACGCACTGCTTGTCGGTGCACGCGAGCGTGCCGTTGCAGAGGTCGGCGTCGTCGAACTTCGCGCAGTCGGCGTCAACTTCGCACTGGCAGGCCGGGTTGGTCTGGCCCGTACAGGCGCCGTTCGCGCACTGGTCGTTCAGCGTGCAGAGGTTGCCGTCGTCGCACAGCGCCGAGTTGGGGTTGGCCTCGCACTTGCCCGTGTCGGGGTTGCACAGATCGTTGGTGCACGGGTTCTCGTCGTTGCAGGTCTTGCCCGCGCCCGAGCACGCGCCCGCCTTGCACTGGTCGTTGGTGGTGCACTGGTCGCCGTCTGTGCACGAGGTGCCGTCGGCGGCGTCCCCACGGATGCACTTCTTGGTGGCGAGGTCGCAGCTCACTCGCTCGCATACCGAGAGGTCCTCGAAGACCACGCCGGCGCAGTCGGTGTCGTTCTCGCAGCCATTCTGGAAGCGCGGCTCGCCCGTGTCGCCGCCGTCGGTGTTACCGCCGCCGGTGTCTCCCGGAGCGGTCACGTCCTCGCCGGGCGTGCCGAGGTCGTCTTCGGTGGTTTCGTGACACGCCAGCACGAACAGCGCGGGCGAAAGGACGATGAAGTGCCGTGCAGCAGCACGGAGCGTGGCGATCATGATAGAGCCTCCTGAATCGCCGCGGCTTTTCTCGCCGGTGAGTCCGGGGGTCAAGCGTTTTCTGGCGGTGCGGAGTGCGCTAGCGTGCTCGACGCGCCTCCAGTTCGTGGATTGCGAGGGGTGCGGAGCGCGCATCGGATCGCCCAGGAGAGATGGCGGGACCCACTCTTGAGTCCGGCCTCGGGTGTAAGCTCGCCAAAGGAGGCGATATGCGGTTCAGAGCGTGCGCGTTGTGGTTGGTGTTCCTGGCGGTCGGCTGCAGCGATCCCGCGGGGGGGCGAAAGGACACCGGCGCCGCCGGCCTCGATGGCACGGACGGTGAGGTCCCCGTCGACGGACAGGAGGGGAGCGACGGCACCGGCGACGGTACGAGCACCGCGGACGGCACGGACGGAAGCGCGGACTCAGCCGACGGAACCGACGGAACCGACGGAACCGACGGAAGTGACGCGCTTGCCGACGCCGAGGACGGCTCGGACGCGCCGGCCGACGGCTCCGAGGGGAGCGACGCGTCCGGAGACGGCTCGGACGGCTCGGACGGCGGGTGTCCCCAGGGGTGCGCTGCCAACGAGGAGTGCGTCCAGGGGGTGTGCGCGCTCGTCATGGTCTGTGAGCCCGGCAAGAAGTTTTGCCAGGGACTCACCGCGGTGAAGGCCTGTAACGAAGACGGGACAGGCTTCCTCGAGCCCGTGCAGTGTCCGGATGAGCTGTACTGCTCGTCGGGCAAGTGCGGATCCAAGTGCACGGTCGACCCGAAGCTCGGTGCTTATATCGGTTGTTCGTTTTGGACCGTGGACCTCCCGAACTACCCCGACCCCACGATCAACCCCACGCCCGAGAACTCGCCGCACGCGGTGGTGGTGTCCAACCCAGGGGAGCTGGACGCTGAGGTCAGCTTTCACCCGCCCGACGGGGTGACCATCGCTGTCCCCGATCCCATCGTGAAGGCCAAGAGCTCGTCGGTCTTCGTGCTGCCAATCATGAACGTGCAGAAGACCGGGCTCTTCGACCTGGGCGTCCGTCTCGAGAGCAGCCGTCCCGTGCTCGTTCACCAGTTCAACCCGTGGGACAACAAGTACTCGAACGACGCCTCGCTGCTGCTCCCTGCGAACGTACTGGGCACCGACTACGTGGTCCTGTCCTGGCTGAGCTCGCCGACCACGTTCATCGAGGGACAGACGGGCTACTTCACGGTAGTGGCCACGCGAGACGCCACCGAGGTCACGCTGCAGGTGTCGGCGCCCGTGAAGGCCAACGGCATCATCCCGAAGCTCTCGCCCGGGCAGCTCCACACGGTGGAGATGGCGGAGGGCCAGGTGCTCAACATCGAGACAGAGGGCGAGTCGCTCTTCGACGCGGGCTCGGCGGACCTCTCGGGCTCGCGGGTGTGGGCCAACTACCCGATCGCGGTCTTCTCAGGACACGAAGAGGCGGTGATCGGCCCGGCCGACGCGCCGTCGGACGTCAACGGGTGCTGCGCCGATCACCTCGAGGAGCAGCTGCTGCCCACGAACCTCCTCGGGGCCCATTACCTCGCGATCAAGACCAAGCCGCGCGGCACCGAGATCGACCTCTGGCGCATCCAGGCGGCGGACGCCAACGTGGTCTTGTCGACCAACCCGCCTCAGAAGACGGTGGACGGGGACCTCGTGACCAACCTCACCCTCTCGCAGAAGGGCGCCTACATCGAGATCCAGACCTCGGCCTCCTTCGAGGTCACCGCGACCGGGCCCGTTCAGGTGATGCAGTACCTCGTGAGCCAGGGCTACACGGACGACTTCATCGGGGACCCGAGCCTCATCGGCGCGGTGCCCGTGGAGCGGTTCCGGACCTACTACGTGCTCTCCGCGCCGCCGCTCAAGGGCGGCTTCCTCGAGCCGGCGTTCGGCCAGAACTGGGTGACGCTGGTCAAGGAGACCGACGCCCCGGTGCTCGTGGCGGGCACTGCTGTGCCTGAGAGCGAGTTCAAGAGCGTGTCCGGCTCGCCATGGCGCTACGCCTACGTGGACCTCTCCGTGGGGGTTTCTACGTTTGAGAGCACCGCGCCCTTCGGCCTCTCAGCGTACGGGTACAACTCCGCGGTCAGCTACGGGTACCCGGGCGGCCTACAGATCGACACGCTGGTCGAACCGTAGCCCCCCGGGCACCCGCCGGCAGAGGCGCGAGTGCCCCCGTCCCTTAGAACGGGAAGTCCCCCTCCACGACCTCCACGCCGTCCCGCTCTGGCGCCGGCGCTTCCGCTCCCGCTCCGGCCCCGCGCTCCTCGTTGCGGCGGCGCTCGAGGGCGATGAGCTCGTGGACCTTGATGCGCGGGAACTTCATGTCCTTCCCGTCCTTGCCGTCCTTCGGGTCCCTCTCTTTGTGGGAGTAGCGGAGGGAGCCCACCACCTGCACGAGGTCGCCCTTCTTCAGGTAGTTCGCCGCGAAGTCCCCCGGCTGGCCCCACGCGTCCACGGAGTGCCACTCGGTGCGCTCCTGCTTCTGGCCGTCCTTGGTCGACCAGGCGTGGTTCGTGGCCAGGCTGAAGTTGGCGACGCGGTCGCCGCTGGGCAGCGTCTTGGCTTCGGGATCGGCGCCGAGGCGCCCGCGGAGGATGACGAGGTTGTTGCTGTGGATCATGGGATGGGTCCTTTCTCGTTACGGTTGGGGTCTTGTGGGGCGCGGGCCCCAGGTTGGAGACACGGATCGGGGACGGTCAGCGGTTGTCAGGCCGCTTCGTCGAGGACGTCGTCGTCGCTGCCGCAGGCGGAAGACGGACGGGCGCCGTTGGCCCACGCACCACGGATGGCAGCCTCCAGCGAGTCGGCCATCGCGGGGCTCTGCCGGAGCAGCTCCGCAGCCTTGGAACGACCCTGGCCGAGGCGCGTCTCTCCCATGGAGAACCACGCGCCCGACTTCTGGACGAGGCCCACGGCCAGGCCGTTGTCGATGAGCTCGCCGGCGCGGTCGATGCCGCTGCCGAAGAGGATGTCGAACTCCGCGGAGCCGTGCGGGGGCGCCACCTTGTTCTTCACCACGCGGACCCGAACCCGGTTGCCGGTGACCTCCTCCTTCTCCTTGAGCCCGCCGATGCGCCGGATGTCCAACCGCACCGACGAGTAGAAGCGCAGCGCGCGTCCGCCGGTGGTGGTCTCGGGCGAGCCGAAGGTGACCCCAATCTTGGTCCGGATCTGGTTGACGAAGCACAACGTCGCGCCCGACTTGTGCACCACGGGCGCCAGCTTGCGCAGGGCCTGGCTCATGAGGCGCGCCTGCAGCCCCACGTGAGTGTCGCCCAGGTCGCCGTCGATCTCGGCCTGCGGCACCAGCGCCGCCACCGAGTCCACCACGATGAGCTCCACTCGCGCCTCGCGGACGAGGTGCTCCACGATCTCGAGAGCCTCCTCGCCGGAGTCGGGCTGGGAGAGCAGGAGGGCGTCGACGTCCACGCCGAGGCGCTCGGCGTAGGCGCGGTCCAGCGCGTGCTCGGCGTCGATGTAGGCCGCGAGGCCCCCGGCGCGCTGTGCGGCTGCCACCAGGTTGAGCATGAGCGTGGTCTTGCCCGAGGCCTCGGGGCCGTAGATCTCCACGATGCGCCCGCGCGGCACGCCGCCTACGCCGAGCGCGCGGTCGAGGCCCAACGAGCCGGTGCTGATGACCTCGATGCCCGCCTTCGACTCGTCGCCGAGGAGGGTTGCCGATTCGTCACCGAAGAGCTTCTTGAGGTTGTCGAGCGCCTTGCGGGCGCGTTTCTTCAGATCGTCCATGGAAGTCCACTGGTCCTTTCGCAGAGGCCCGGCCCGAGCACCGGGACGTGCAGGGGCAGAGCGAGCGGAATGCCAGTGAAAGTGGACGCTGAATCAGGGGCTTGTGAGGCGGCGACCGTCCCATTGCGGGACGATCCGTCTCACAATGGGACTACTCCGCGTACATCCGAAGGTCGATGATCGCGGTCTTCATCATGGCCATACACTCGGAGAGCTCGGGGTGGCGGACCGTGATGTGGCCATCGCTGAGCAGCGTGGCCTTCCAGTCGCGCCGGTGGGCCCCCACCGGGAGCAGCCCCTCCTCCACGAGCCACTTCCCGCAGCGCGCGCGGACCCGGTCGAGGCCGTCGATCCGAGAGATCCGGCCGCGGCCTTGAGCCCGCTTGAAGACCATGCCGACGAAGTACCGCCGGTGGGCCTTGGCCTCGAAGGACTTCCAGCAGACCGCCCGAGCCCACTCGCGATACACGTCGAAGTCGTTGGATAAGTTCATCATGTCGACGAGCTTACCGCCGCCGGAGCGGCAGGCGATCTCGCCGAGGACGACCTCGCCATCGGGCTTCCGGTACCACTCCATGTGCGTGAAGCCGGTGGTCATGCCCAGCGCCTTGAGCGTGCGCCGCCCGAGGTCGATGCCCGGCATGAGCTCCGGGATCAGCGGGTTGCGGAAGACGTGCTGGGCGGGGCTGATCCACTCGTTGGTGCGGCCCTCGATGGGGCGCGGATGGTACTGCGCCACGTTCTCGAACGCCGGCACGCCGTCGATGCACACGGTGTCGTACGTGAACTCGTCCCCGTCGATGTACTCCTCCACGCTGCACACGGGCACGTGCCCCATACGCTGCAGCGCGTTCTCGAGCATCTTCGGTTCGAAGCAGCGGAACGTGTCGGCGGTGCCCGCGCCCGCGATCGGCTTGATGATGAGCGGGAATCCCACCACCTCGGCCGCCGCCCATGCCTCATTGACCGTGCGGATTCGGACGGCCTTGGGGACCCGGACGCCGCCCGCGATGGCGGCCTCCTTCATGAGGCCCTTGTCGCGGAATCGCAGCGCGACCTCCGGGGTCATGCCGGGGATCCCGAGCGCCTTGCGGACCTTGGCGGCGAGCACCACGCAGGGCTCCCACAGGGTCTCGACGCGGTCGACCTCCACCCGGCCGAGGCCGCGCACGATGGCGTCCACGGCGCGGTCCTCGTCAAAGATCGGGGCCTGAATATAGGCCTTGAGGGAGTGCTTCACGGCCTGCGGCAGCTGCGCCTGCGGCTGGTCCGAAACACCGATGATCGTTGCGCCCACCTCGGCGAGGCCGCGGGTGAACTCGAGCATCTCGGGTGGATAGTGTGGCGATATCCAAAGGACTTTCATTGGCTTACCTCGCGTGGACCTTCACGGTGCGGCCGACCTCTTCGAGGATGTTGCGCAGCGTGTCGTAATCGGGGTGCTTCATGCGGATCCACGCGTTGGCGTGGTAGCCCGCCTCGACCGGCTGGGTGGGGGACCCGGGGGGCGGGATGTGCGCGTCGATGATCAGCGGGCCATAACGGCGCTGGACGGCCTCGACGCCCTCGTAGCCCACGATCCGACCGTCGCGATCGGGCCGAAGCGCCACGATTCCGGACGAGAACTGCCGTGAGAGCCGGCTCATGACGCGACCGTGCACGATCGCGTTGGCCCACTCGCCGTAGAGATCGATGTCGTTGGCTGCGCAGTAGAGGTCCCACGTGCGGACGCCGGGCGGGCGGGCGCCGATCTCGGAGAACTTGAGCCCCTTGGGCCCGTAGAACCACTCCATGTGCGTGGCGGTGGTCCCCAGCTTCATCGCCGAGATGACCTTGGCCCCCATCGCCTTCAGCTCGCTGTAGCCGGGGGCGCTGTCGATGCGGTTGGTCACCACGATTACGGGCGAGATCCAGCGCGACCGCATGGCCTCGAGCACGTTCGGGTAGTAGTGGGCGGCGAAGTCGTAGACCACCTCGCCGTTGATCGTGAGCGTGTCGTAGAAGCCCTCGTGGCCCTCGATGTACTCCTCGACGGCGATGCTGCGGCCGTTCCCGAGGCGGTAGGCCTTGAGCGCGTCCTCGAGGTCGTCGTCGGAGGTGACCTTGATCGTGCCGTCAGCGCCCGCGCCGGCGCGCGGCTTCAGGATCAACGGATATCCGACTCGCCTGGCGAAGGTGCGCACGTCGTCGGCCGAGTCCGCGCCGCTGGACGCGGCGCACGGGATGTCGTGGCGGCGGAGGAACTCCTTCATCAGCGGCTTGTCGCGGCACAGCGTGGACTGGTCCATGCTGAGCCCGGGGATCCCACAGGCGTTGCGCACCTCGGCGGCGGCCAAGACGTGGGCCTCCACCGTGGCCTCGAGGCGGTCGACCCACTCGCGGCGCTGCACGCGGCGGACGGCATCGAAGAGGGCCTGGACGTCGCACACCGACCGGACCTGCTCGTAGCCGTGCAGCCAGCTCTTCAGCTCACCGTCGAGGTGCTCCACCGCGGGCTCGCCGATCCCGGTGACCTTGGCCCCTGCGGCTTTGAGCGCCCGGACGAACAGGCGCTGGTTGAGCGGGAAATGTGGAGCGACGAACAGGACATGCATGGGCGACTCCGAGGGTCAGCGTCGAGGTCCGACCGCGGGCGGCCGGGGTTTCATGCGTGGCACCCGCGGCTTCCCGCAAAAAGGGTTGGCGCGGGGGCCGGGTGGGCCGAATATGCGGTCACCCGCTCAGGGTCGAGATTCAGGTGCAGAGACGAGTCCACACCTTGGGCGCCCGAGCCGGGAGCCCCTTTCGATTACCACACACGCCCGTCTCGCGATAGAAGGTCCGCCCCATGTCCTCTCCTCCTCGCATCGTCCTCGGTCCCCAACGCCTGCTGCCCCTGGCAGGTCGGGAGCTCGACGCCCTCGGCGTGTTGGACGAGCCGGACGCCTATGCCGCTGTCATCACCGCGGGTTGGCAGGAGCGCGAGAGCGAAGACGACGAACTCAAGGAGGCCTGTGGCGGCCGCGTGAAGAACCTGAATCTCTACGCCCGCTGGGAAGAGATCATGCGCGAGGACCCCGACCTCGCGACGGCTCACCGCGCCCGTCAAGACACGCTCCGCCGGCTACAAGAGCTCTATCGACTGCGCCTCACTTCGGCGAAGAGCGTCGTGGAGCAGCTGCTCGCGACCCACGCTCCCGAGGAGCTGCTCGAGCCTGAGATCGAGGCCGCGATCGACGCGATTCGTCGCGTGGACGCTCACCACCTCGTCCGGATCCGCGCCATCCGGAGCGCCTTCGATCGCGCCCAGACCCCGCTCGAGCGCCCCGCCGTGCGACGGCACGTGGAGGAGCTCGCTGAGCTGGTGGGCGCCGCCGGCGCGGTGCTGCTGGCGGGCGGGCACGTGGCGGTGCTCCTGAATCGTCTGCAGCTCTTCGGGTTCGAGTCGCTCCTCGCGGACAAGCCCGTGATCGCCTGGTCGGCGGGCGCGATGGCGCTCTCCGATCGCGTCGTGCTGTTTCATGACGCTCCGCCGCAGGGAATGGGCCACGCCGAGGTCTTCGACGAGGGCCTCGGCCTCATCCAGGGCGTGGTGGTGCTGCCTCACGCCCGCACCCGCCTTCGGCTGGGTGACACGCCGCGGGTGTCCTTGCTCGCGCGCCGTTTTCATCCGTCCACCTGCCTCGCCCTCGACGAAGGGGAGCGTCTCGGCTGGCCGGACGGAGTACCCGGGGCCCCGCCGTCAGCCCGCCGTCTTCGCCTCGACGGCAAAGTCGAGCCCATCGGGGAGACGGCGAAGAGCACGTTCCGCGTGGGCCTCTTCGACGACTCGGCCGGCGCCGACAGCCACGTGGTGGACCTCCTTTGAACCTAGCCATTCACACCTTCGAGGCCGAGGCGCCTCGCAGCGTCGCCGCGGTCGACGCGTTCATGGAGCGGCACACCTTCCCCATCGTGGAGGGACGCCACTGCACGTTCGTCTGGCGCGGCGAGGCGCGAGAGGTCAACCTCCGGCACTTCGTCTTCGGCTTGCCCTCGTCGCAGCCGCTCCAGCGGATAGCGGGCACGGACCTCTGGTACTTCGTCCTCGAGGTGCCTGCGCGCAGCCGGCTCGAATACAAGTTCGAGGTGAACCGGGCGGGTCACGGCGAGTGGGTCATGGACGCCCTCAACCCGAACTACGCCACGGACCCCTTCGGGGCCAACTCGGTCTGTCAGGCCAGCGGCTACAAGCCCCCGGACTGGATCGAGCCGGACGGCGAGGCCCGGAAGGGCGAGATCAAGGAGATGATCTTCCGCAGGACGCCCTTCAAGGAGTGGCGGCGGGTCAGCCTGTACCTCCCGGCGCGTTTCCGCACCACCCGTCGTTATCCGCTGCTCATCGTCCACGACGGCGGCGATTACCTGCGGTTCACGCGCCTCCAGACGGCCCTCGACAACCTCATCCACCGCCTGGAGGTTCAGCCGCTGATCGTGGCGCTCACTCACCCCGGCAATCGGATGAACGAGTACCCCGACCACCGACCGCATCAGGACTTCATCGCCGAGTACGTCCTGCCCGAGATCGAGAAGCGATACCCGCTCTACGGCACTCCGGCCACACGCTGTCTCATGGGGGCCAGCTTCGGCGGCGTTGCCTCCTTGTCCACAGCGTGGCGATACCCGGGTGTCTTCGGGAACCTCCTGCTCCAGTCGGGTTCGTTCGCGTTCACCGATATCGGCGCACACAAACGCGGCCCCGCTTTCGACCCCGTCGTGAAGTTCATGAACACGTTCCGCGAGGCGCCCGGTCGGCCCAGCCAGCGCGTGTTCATGTCGTGCGGTCAGTACGAGTCGCTCATCTACGAGAACCGCTCGATGGCGCCCTTCTTTCGCGACATGGGCATGGAGGTTCGCTACGTCGAGGCGCGTGACGGGCACAACTGGGAGAACTGGCGCGACCGCCTCCGCGAAGGGCTGAGCTGGGTGTTCCCGGGGCCGCTCTGGATGGTCTACGAGTAGCCCTGCGCGGGGCGGTCGCTGCCCCTCCGAGCGTGTGCTCTGGCCCCCTAAGCGTGGGTGACGCGCTCCACAGCGTAGATCAGCCCGGCAAGGGCGATCGCCACGCTGCTCGGGATCAGAAGCCGCGCCCGGTACCACTGCCGCTCCCGGTGAACCGCCACCACCCCCCAGGCGAGGCCGGCCACCAGGAGCTGCGCTGCCTCTACGCCACAGTTGAACGCGAGCAGCGGAGCGAGAAGCGCCGCCGGTTCCAGAGACAGCTCGAGGAGCCCGCCAGCGAACCCGAGGCCGTGGATCAAGCCGAATACGGCCACGATCGCCGCGGTGGAGCCGGCGTGTTCGGCTTGATCCACGGCCTGCCAGGCGATGGCGACCAGGCTGAGCGCAATGAGCGGCTCGGCCAGCGCGGGGCTCACCTCGACGCGCCCGGTCGCCGCCAAGGCCAGCGTGATCGAGTGCGCCAGCGTGAAGACGAGCGTGTGGGCCACGAGGTCACGTAGTCGGCGAGCAGCGAGCACCAACCCCAAGACGAACAGCACGTGGTCCAACCCCGCCAGGACGTGCGTGAGCCCCAGCCACGCCACGGTCGCGAGCGGGGGCCCTCCAACGGCCGCGGTGGGCGCCGGTGGCACCGTAGCGCCCCCCTCTGCGCTCCCTGGGCGAGGTGCGCCCCCTGCGTGTTCGTCGCCGCGCGCTCTCGCTCCCGCGAACTCCCGGGCCCAGCTCTGTTGGTCTCGCGTGAACGTGGCGGACTCGACGGCGCCCCCGACGTCGAGGGTGGCCATGTTGCGGTGGTCCGCCGCGAGCTTTCCGAGCAACGGGAACGACACCTCGAGCCGCCCGAGCGACCTGCCGCAATCGAAGGTGAAGCCCAGCTCCACGCCCTTCTGGTGCTGGATCCTCAGGAGCCGCCCGCTGCACGCGGAGCCGTCGTTTCGGACCTCGATGAAGCCTGGCGCGAGGGCTCGCAGCGTCTTGTCCAGCCCCTCTAGCTGGGCCTCGCGATCGAGCGCCGGCAGGCGCTGGTGTCCCAGCACGGCGGGCGCGAGATCGGCCACGCGGAAGATCAGTGTGGCCCCTACCACACCTGCATCCGGCAGGACCCGCCACTGGCTGCGGCTGAGCGGATCGTGGTGGGCGTGGGCCGTGAGGGCCGAGAGGGTGAGGAGCAGCGCCAGACGCACGCTGCGAACATAGCGCGTGCCGCCGGAGGACGCCTGCGCTAACGTCAGCCCCCCATGCGGGATGTCCCAGTCGAGTCGGTGGAGTCGCTCGATCACCTCGCCGGTGACTGGCGGCTGTTTCAGCTGAAGCGCGGGCACCGCTTCTCCACCGACGATCTCATGACCGCCTGGCGCGCTGCCAACGTGGCGCTCGAGTCCCCCGGGCCCATCAGGGCCTTCGACCTCGGCGCCGGGATCGGCTCCGTGGGGCTGCTGGTGTTGTGGCGACTGTTACGCGACGGGCGCGACGCGCGGCTCACCTCGCTCGAGGTGCAGCAGCGTTCCCACGCGTTGGCCGAGAAGTCGGTGCGCTGGAACGGTCTGGGCAACCGGGTCGAGCCACGTCTCGGCGACCTCCGCCGGGTCTTCACGGCCTCTGCCGACGCCGAGGCACCGCCACCGGAGGCCGCCGAGCGGGGGGGCTTCGACCTCGTGACGGGGAGCCCGCCCTATCTGCCTGTGGGGCAGGCCGTGGCTTCGACACACCCGCAGAAGGCCGCGTGCCGCTTCGAGCTCCACGGCGACGTCGGAGATTACTGCCGGGCCGCCGCGCACCTCCTGGCGCCGCGAGGGCAGTTCGTGTTCTGTCACGCGTCTCGCGACCCGCGGCCCGAGGCGGCGATCGCGGCGGCCGGGCTGTGCCTCCACCGCCGAACCGACGTGGTGTTCCGGTCCCCGGAGAGCGCCGAGCCCCTGATCGCGCTGTTTGTCTGCGGCTGGGACACGCAGGTTGCCGAGCGGGACGTGTTCGTCGTGCGCGGTCCCGACGGACGCTGGACGGACGAGTACCTCGCCATGCGCGCGGACATGGGCACTGTGGTGTGGAACCGATGACCCGCGTCGTCGGGATCCTCCTGCGCGCGGTGGTCCCCGAGGTGATGGCCTCGTTCTACGCTCAGGTCCTGGGGTTCCGCCTCCGGGCCCTGCAAGACGGCTCCTTCGAAGGAGCGCGCGGCGGCCTCCGCCTCCGCGTGGTCCCGGGTCGACCGCAGACCACCGCTCTACGGGCCGTGGGGCTGACGATTCGCGTGCCGTCACTGGTGCGCGCGCTGGAGCCGCTCCGGGGGTCGCCGTTGCTCCGGGAGCAGTGGGAGGCCCCTGAGGGACGCTTCGCCATGGTGTTCGACCCGGAAGGCAACGAGTTATGCCTGTTCGAGGTTCCGCCTAACCTCCGGCGAAAACGGCCCGAAGAAACACGGTGACCCTCGGAGGCTCCCCGTGTACGCCGCTCCCCGCTCCGCGCCTGACGACCTGACGACCTTCATCTCGAGCCTCGCAGCGCTGCCAGCGGGTGCGTCGCCGGCCGACCTCGCTGAGACGGTGCTCCGTGCTGTGTCCAGTCTGGTCGGCGCGGAGGCCGCGTTCTTGGCGACCTACAACTACGGGCCCCTCGCGGAGCCGGAGTGCAACACGACGTGGTGCGTCAGAGCTGCGGAAGGGGCAGTCATCCCGCACGAGATCCTCCGCGAGCTGCCGCTCGGGCCGATGGAGCGCTTCGCCGGTGGCCTGTGGCTGGGCGCCGCGCGATCAGCTACGGACGGTCAGCTCGCCTTGGGTTTCCGGACGGACCGCCGTCTCTCGAGCGAGGTGGTCGCCGCGATCTCGGTGGGGCTGGACTGCCTCCTTCACCGCCTCGAGGCAGTGGCCCTCCACTGGGCCGCGCAGGAGAGCGCCGGCGTCTCTTTCGGACTGGTGGAGCTGCGTCGCGCGCTGCAGATGGCCAGCCGCACGAACTCTCCGGCGACCATCTTGTGCCTCCAGATCGACACCCTCGCGGGGCTCCGGGTCCAGAACGGCCCCCCCGCAGTCGAGCACTATGTGCAGGCGGTGCTCAAGGCGCTTCGGTCGACGAGCCGG
This sequence comes from Pseudomonadota bacterium, assembly GCA_005776725.1. Classification (GTDB taxonomy): domain Bacteria; phylum Myxococcota_A; class UBA9042; genus SXOO01. The sequence continues at coordinate 17,782 of SXOO01000182.1, forward strand.
GGGACGGACACGATCATCCGCCTGGAGGATGACACCATGGTCATCATCCTCCAGGCCACGGCGCTTTCCGGCGGGCTCCATGTGGCCCAGAACCTACTCACCGCCTTGGCGCAGGTGCGGGTGGAGTTCGACGGGTCCAACTTGAGCTCCACGGTTACGTTCGCCATGTCTCCGGTGGAGCTCGGCGAGCTCAATCCCAACACCGTGCTGAGCCGAGGGCTGCGCGCCCTCGCCGACGCTCGGTTCGAGGGAGGCAATCGCATCACTGAGGTCCGGGCGGCGATGACGCCCGCCCCGAACTGAGCTGCCACGGCCCGGTCGCGCGGCGCTTCCGGGGCACGCGTCCGTGTCCGGACCACGAGCTCGCGCTCAGAGGCTGACGGTGGTCCCCGACGTTTCGAGGGGGAGCGTGGCGAACAGGTCGAGGACGCGGACTGCAGCCGCTTCGGCCGTGGTGGCGTCGTCGATGGGCCCGCCGAGCCGCGCGTCGCGGAGCATGTCGGTCTGGACCATGCCCGGGTCTAGGGCCACAGAGAGCAGCGCGGGGTTCTCACACGCGACCACCCTAGCGAGGCCCTCGAGTGCGAACTTGGAGAGGCAGTAGGCTCCGTAATCCGGCAACGCATGACGCCCGAGATAACTCGACACGTGGAACATCCGCCCGCCGGGCACGAGGTGCCGCAGCGCAGCGCGCGCCACCGTGAAGGCGCCGACCACGTTGGTGTGGAGGACCTCGCGGACGTCCTCTGGCGTGGTCTCGAGAAGCGAGCGCCTCGGGCCAAGCACCGCCGCGTTGTTCAGGAGCGCGTCGTGGGGGCCGATTGCTTCGAACCAAGCCTCGACAGCCGCGGCGTCGCGCACATCGAGCACCGTCGCTGCGCAGCCGAGGCGCACGAGCTGCTCGCGGGCCGACTGCGAGCGCACGGACGCGCTGACGCGCACGCCGCGCCTCAACGCTTCGCGCACGACCGCGTGACCGAGGCCTCGCCCGGCGCCTGTGACGATCAGATGTTCGAGCTGCACCGGGCGGCCCGCGGGAGCGCTCAGCTCTGACCGCCGGCCTTGTGAACGGCGACCGCGAGACGGCTGATCCGGCGCGACGCGTTCTCCTTCTTGATGACGCCCTTCGACGCGATGTGCTGAAGGGTACTGGCGGCCTCGCGGTACAGCGCCGTGAGCTTGTCTGCGGGGGCCTTGGTCTCGAGGGCCTCGCGGAACGCCTTGACGGCGTCCTTGATCTCGCCCCGGAGGTGCCGGTTGCGGGAGCGACGCTTCAGGGACTGACGGTGCCGCTTGTCGGCCGACTTGTGGTTCGCCACGTTCTTAACTCCTAAGAGCCGCCGGGACTCGCCCCGTGCGGTTGCGGCCGTGCCGCGTCTGTTTCTGCGTCCGCTCGGCGACCTGGTGGAGGACGCACGGCGACGCGGGGGCGACCCTGTACACCTCCCGGCTCCGCGATGTCAAGGGTCTTCACTCCGAGCGGGGAGGGAGGCGGCCATCCGCGATTCTGTTTGAGCGCGCGACCTGCAGGTGACGCGAGGGCAGCAGCCGTCCCAGGAGCCGCTCCATGTCGAAGCTCACGTCGAGGACCCCCTCCAGATCCACCCCGGTCTCGATCCCCATCTCGGAGAGCATGAACAGCAGGTCCTCGGTGGCCAGGTTTCCACTGGCGCCCGGGGCGTACGGGCAACCGCCGAGGCCGCCAGCGCTCGCGTCCACGGTGGCGATGCCGTACGTGAGGGCCACGTACACGTTGGCGAGCGCGCGACCATGGGTGTCGTGGAAGTGCACGGCCAGCCGCTCGGCGGGAATGGCGGCCATCACACAATCGAGCACCTGGTGCACGAGCGTCGGGTTCGCGGCGCCGTGTGTGTCGCCCAGCGCGACCTCCTCGGCGCCCAGGTCGAGGAGACGCTGCGTGACGTCGCGAACAGCCGAGGCAGGCACCGCGCCCTCGTAGGGGCACCCGAAGCTCGTGGAGACGTAGCCGCGAACACGGAGACCGAGGTCACGGGCGCGCGACGTGACGGCCTCGATGCGCTCGAGGCTCTCGGCGATGGTGGCGTTGATGTTCTTTCGGTTGAACGTCTCGCTCGCCGCCGAGAACACCGCGATGTCGCTGACGCCGGCCTCGATCGCCCGGTCGAGACCCACGAGGTTGGGCACCAGAACGGGGTATCGCGTGGCGGGGCCCTTGGTGATCGCGCGGTACACCTCCACCGCGTCGGCGAGCTGCGGCACCCACCGGGGCGAGACGAAGCTGGTGGCTTCGATGCACGGCAGCCCGGCGCGTGTGAGGGCATCGATGAAGCGCACCTTGTCGGCGGTGGCGATCAGCGCCTTTTCGTTCTGGAGGCCATCCCGGGGCCCGACCTCGACCACTTTGACGCGCTTCGGGAACGTGGCCATGGCTCTTCTCCAGCTCTCTGCGCCGGCGTCCCATCCGCGCGGCGGGGGGATTATATAACGCGTTCCATCGCGGTTGTCGGCCAGAGTCAGGGGCCGGGCCCGACGCCGGAGGAGGAGAACGAGGAACAGCAAGAGGCCCCACGGCGCCTCCCCGCTTGGCCCGGCCCCGCAGGCGTCAGCGGCTGGCCTGGTGGAGGGCTGGGGCGCCTCGTCCGCGCAGCCAACGCCGCATGGCGGTGCGCCGGCCCCCGGCTCGGGATCGCACGCATCGCCGATCCCGTCGCTGTCGGCGTCGGCCTGGTCGTTCGGGAGCAGCGGGCAATTGTCGAACGCGTCCAGGTGGCCGTCGCCGTCGTCGTTGGCGTCGCAGGCGTCGGGCACACCGTCCGCGTCCGTATCGGTGGCGCCGCCGGCAGCGCACGTGTCCGCTGCGTCGAGGACGCCATCGCCGTCGTCGTCAGGGTCGCAGGCGTCTCCATCGCCGTCACCGTCGGTGTCGGGCTGCTCGGCGTCCGGCGTGGTCGGGCAGAGGTCTTCGGGATCTGGCACCCCGTCGTCGTCATCGTCCGGATCGCAGGCGTCCCCTTGCGCATCACCATCGAGATCGCGCTGGTCGTCCGGCGTCTCCGGACAGACGTCCACCGCGTCCGGCGCGCCATCGCCGTCGTCATCGTCGTCGCACGCGTCGCCCACGCCGTCGGCGTCCGAGTCGAGCTGGTCGTCCGGGTCCAGCGGGCACACGTCGGACACGTCTGGGGTGCCGTCGCGGTCGTCGTCCGGGTCGCAGACGTCACCGATCCCATCGCCGTCCCAGTCCGCCTGCGCCGAGTCGGCATGCGCCGGGCAGCCGTCTTCCCCATCGTCGACACCGTCGCCGTCGTCGTCCTCGTCACACGGGTCCCCGGCCCCGTCAGCGTCGCCGTCCGCCTGCTCTGGGTTCTTCAGGTCGGGGCAGTTGTCGGCGCCGTCCACGAGCAGATCGTCGTCATCGTCGTGGTCGCACGCGTCTCCTTGGCCATCCGTGTCGCCGTCCTCCTGGAGGTAGTTCGGCGTGGTGGCGCAGTTGTCTGACAGGTCTCCCTCGCCATCTCCGTCGTCGTCGGCGTCGCAGGCGTCCCCGCCGCTGTCGTCGTCGAGGTTCGACTGGTCGGCGTTCGAGGTGAGTGGGCAGTTGTCCACCGGGTCCAGCGCGCCGTCGCCGTCGTCGTCGCTATCGCACGCGTCGCCGTCGGCGTCCTTGTCCGTGTTGCTTTGCCCGCTGTTGGGCTCGAGGTCGCAGTTGTCGAAGAGGTCCTTCACCCCGTCCGCGTCATCGTCCTCGTCGCAGGCGTCGCCGTCGCCGTCGCCGTCGGTGTCCGCTTGGGTGCTGTCGGGCGTGACCGGGCAGTTATCGAGCGGGTCGGGGACCCCGTCCGCGTCGTCGTCGTCCTCGCACACGTCGCCCTTGCCGTCCCCGTCGGTGTCGAGCTGGCCCGGGTTCGGGACCACCGGGCAGACGTCGTCCTTGTCCGGCACGCCGTCGGCGTCGTCGTCCTCGTCGCAGGCGTCGCCGCCATTGTTGTCGCCGTCGGTGTCGAGCTGGGTCGGGTTCTTGTTCGTGGGACAGTTGTCCGACCCGTCGGGGACGGCGTCGTTGTCGTCGTCGGTGTCGCAGGCGTTACCCTTGCCATCGCCGTCCGTGTCCGTCTGCGCCGGGTCGTTCGTGAGCGGGCACACGTCCTGGGTGTCGGGGACCCCGTCAGCGTCGTCGTCGGTGTCGCAGGCGTCGCCCGTCTTGTCCCCGTCGGTGTCCTTCTGGTCGGCGTTCTTCGTGGTGGGGCAGTTGTCCTTGGTGTCGAGGTCACCGTCGCCGTCGTCATCGGTGTCGCAGGCGTCGCCCTTGCTGTCGGCGTCGGTGTTCTTCTGGTCCGCGTTCTTGACGGTGGGGCAGTTGTCGCTGCCGTCGAGCTTGCCGTCGTTGTCGTCGTCGGTGTCGCAGGCGTCGCCCTTGCTGTCTCCGTCGGTGTTCTTCTGGTCAGCGTTCTTGGTCGTCGGGCAGTTGTCCGAGCTGTCCTTCACCCCGTCTCCGTCCTGGTCCGAGCCGCAAGGGCCGCCCCCGGGACCGCCACCCCACCACTCCCAATGCCACTTCTCGCTCGGCACCGTCCGCTTGAAGCCGTAGCTCCCGCCGTGCGCCGAGAGCCAGCTGTAGACGCCCGACGAGGATGTATTGAGATCCAACGCGTGGCCGCTCTGGTGGTTCGAGTAGCCCGGCGGCGCCGCGTCGTTGCAGGAGTTGCAGCAGCAGCACTGCTTGCAGTTGTAGAAGTACTGCTGCTCCGCCATGGTCCGGAACCCGCTCACCACCTTCAGCGTGACCCCGTCCGCCGCGGCGGCCTTCGCCATCACGTAGTAGGCGTTCGCCGTCTTGAGCTCCACGGGCTTCCCGTCCACCGTGACCACGGTGATCGTGAAGGGGGTGCCCTTGTTGTAGCCAGTGGCGGTCTTGGTGGTGCAGCTGATGGAGGAGAGCGCGCCCTCGATGTTGGCGAGGCGCTCGATCTCTGCGATGGCAGCTTCGTCGTGGTCGCACCCGTCAGCTGGTTCGTCGAGCGCGCCGCACCCCGCGAGCAAACCGATCACCAGGAGCAATGAGCGCATGCGGTTGGCCCCTTCGCCTGACAGCGACTGCAGCGACGACTTTGGGCTCAGTTCACTCGCTTGTCACGTGCGTCCTCCTGCTGGCCCGGCATGGCCCGCATAGCCCCGTACAGCTGTTTGCATCAGAGCGGCGAGAGGGCCAACACCACGAGCACGCCGCACCAGACCACCGCGAGCCCGGTGAGGGCGTTGCCCAGGTGGCGCGCCGTGAGCCAGGGGCCCAGGGGCGAGTGGAAGATCGCACGACGCAGCGGCATCCACCGGGCCTCGCCGAGGAGCCGTGGGGGCAGCCGCTTCGCCGCGTGCACGAGGCGGCGGCGCGCGAGCGCCATGGGGCGGAGCGAGCCCTCCAGGTCGCGCAGTGTCTGGCCGCCCTCCACCGCGATCCGCCGCAGCTCGTGGTCCCGGTCACCGGGCAACAGGCTCCCCGGGTTGGCGGTGAAGACCATCCGGTATCCGGCGCGCCGCGCCGCCGCCAGCACGCGCTCGTCGTAGAAGTTGAGCGGCACCGCCATGTCTCGCACCGGCGCCTCGAGCTCCGCCTCGAGCAATGCCCGGCTCTCGGACAGCTCGCGGGCGAGGCCCTCGTCGTGGCACTCGTTCAGCCCGTGGTGCGAGAGCCCGTGGGCCCCGATCGACCAGCCGGCGTCCCGCAGGGAGCGGAGCGCGTCGGTGGTGAGCCGCGGTTGGTCCTCGAACACCCAGGCCGCTGGATCCGCTGTCACGAACACCGTGGCGGGCACGCCGTAGCGGGCCAGGATCGGCGCGGCGAGCTCGGCCACAGAGGCCGACCCGTCGTCGAAGGTGACGGCAACACAGCGCGGCGGTGCGGGCTCGAGGCCCGTGACGATGCGGTGCAGCCGGTCCAGCGTGACGAACGTGCTCCCTCGCTCCACCAGCCACCGGATCTGCTCTTCGAAGCGGTCCGCGCGCACCGAGAAGTTTCGTTCGGGCCCGCGGAGCTGTTCGTACGACTCGGGTGTGCGCACCCGGTGGTAGAGGAGCGCCACCACGCCGCCGCGACGCTCTCTCAACACAACTCGCAGCGCCTTGGCCGCTAGCGCAGCCGTGCCGGACGCGGCGAGCAGGAAGAGTGGACCCATCGCCCCAACCCTCGCGTACGGGCGGCCGTCCGGCAAGTCTCCTGGGCGACTAGGGCCGGCCGGGGTCGGGCGAGAAGCCGTGGGGCAGCTCGATCACCAACGGCGGTTGCTGGTCGAAGTCGCTGTACCGCACCCAGGTGGGGCAGAGGACGAAGTGCGTGAGTCCAGGCCACTCGAGGCGTTGGTGGCCGTCCGGGAAGACCTGGAGATAAGCCGCGACGGCGTCGTCGCGCAGCGCGCCCACGGGCTCCAGCACCGTGGCGTGGAGCTGCACGGTCCGCGCCCCTTCGTAGACCGTCACTGCGGCGCGGGCGTCGCGCCGGAGGTTCGCGGCTTTTCGAGTCGTGTCGAGCGTGTCGAAGACGAGCGACCCGTCCTCGCGTGTGGCGAGGCCCACCACCGCGGCGTGGGGGCTCCCGTCCGCCTCGACGGTAGCGAGGACGCCGTGGTGCTGCCTGGAAAGAAACTCTCGGATTTCGTGCGCGGTCACGACGTGCGGCCCTCCATGCGCGCAGGCTACAACGCGAGGGCTAGGGCCCGCGAGGGTTCGACCAGTGGCGGTTGGGCGACGCTTGGCGACCCGCGAAGGAACGCGTTTCTCGGGGTTGCGGGGCCGCGCGGCGGCTCGTAGCGTCCCGCGCCCATGACCCGACCCGCGCGCGCCTCCGTCAATCAACGCCTCCCGGTGCCCTCGAGCCCGGTGCTGCGCACCGTCAACTCGTTGCCCGCACCAGGCCCCATCGACGTCGCCCCCGCTCGACCGCCGGGTGATTCGGAGGCCAACCCCGCCGGAGACGCGTGCGCCGCCTCGTCCAGCATCGAGGCTGCGATCGCCCGGGCCATGGACCACCTCGCCGCGATCCAGCGCCCCGACGGCAGCGTCGCCGGCGAGACCACCTGGTGCATCATGATCACCGCGCAGGTGGTGATCACGTCCGCCGTGACCGGTCTCCCGCTGGCCCCAGAGCGCCGCGAAGCGATTCAGCGCTACCTCGAGCACCAACAGAACGAGGACGGCGGCTTCCCGCTCTATGAGGGGGGCCCGAGCACGCTCTTCCTCACGACGCTCGGCCACGTCGCGCTGCGGCTCCTCGGGTGCGGCCCCGATCACTCGGCATGCGTGCGGACGCTCCGTTGGCTCTCCGGCCACAACGTGGCGACGATCCCCACGTGGGGCAAGGCGTGGCTCGCCGTCGCGGGCCTGTACGAGTGGGATGGCCTGCACCCGATCCCGCCGGAGATGTGGCTCCTGCCCAAGGCGGCGCCGGTCCATCCGCGGCGGTTCTACTGTCACACGCGGCTCATCTACCTCGGCTTCTCGTACCTCTACGGCGTCCGGTTCGTGGGGCGGCTGCCCGGCGGCCTGCGGGACGCGCTGCGGGCCGAGCTGTACGGGGGCAGGTACGACACGGTCGACTTCCGGCTCTACCGCTCGGAGGTAGCCGCCACCGACCGTTACGTTCCCAAGGACCCGGCGCTCGAGGGCAGCTACGCGCTCCTGGGCGCGATCGAGCCTCGTGTGTCGCGAAGCCTCCGGGGGCGCGCGCTCGCCGAGGCGCTCCGCCGAATCCGCGTAGAGCACCGGAACAGTCAGTTCCTGGGGATCAGCCCGGTGAACGGCCTTCTGTTCAGTGTGGCGCTGTGCCACGGGCGCGGCCCCAACGACGAGGAGACCCAGAGCAGCTGGGCCGGGGTGGACCACTGGGCCGTGGAGGACGGGGGAGGGCGGCGCTATGCGGGCGCGGCCTCCAACAGCTGGGACACGGCGTTCGCGGCCCAGGCGCTGCTCACGTTGCCGGAGCCGCTCGGGCGTCGCGCGGCGCCGGTGCTCGCGCGGATGCACGCCTACTTCCAAGAGAACCAGGTGGACGTGGAGCTCGCGGAGCTGGAGAGCACCGATCGCGTGCCGATCCGCTTCGGCTGGTGCTTCGGCGAGGGCAAGCATCGCTGGCCCGTGAGCGACTGCACAGCGGAGGCGCTGTCGGCGCTCACCCTCATGGAGCACCACGGCCGGGTGCCGGGGCGCTTCGACGCCGAGCGCCTCGCCGGCGCGGTGAGTTTCGTGCTGGCGCGGCAGAACGCGGACGGCGGCTTCTCGAGCTACGAGCCGGCGCGCGGCGGACGCCTCCTCGAGCACGTGAACCCGTCCGAGCTCTTCGGGAGCTGCATGGGCGAATACAGCTACCTCGAGTGCACCTCGAGCTGCGTGCAGGGGCTCGCGCACGTGCTCGGGACACACGGCGCCGCGCTGCCGGCTGAGCTCGCGCGCGACGCGTCTCGGGCCATAGCGCGTGGCGCCGACTACCTGAGCCGCTGCGCGCGGCCCGACGGCTCGTTCGAGGCGGTGTGGGGCGTCAACTTCACCTACGGCGCCTGGTTCGCCGTCACCGGGCTGCGGGCCGCCGGGCGGCCGAGCCACGATCCGGTCGTGCGCCGCGCCGTCGAGTGGCTCCTCGCGCACCAGCTCGAGGACGGTGGGTGGGGTGAGGCCCTGTCGAGCGCCTGGACACACGAGTACACGCCCACCCGGGAGAGCCAGGTGATCATGACGGCGTGGGCGGTGCTGGCGCTGGTGGCGTCGGGACGGCGCGCCGAGGTAGCGGACGCCGTTGAGCGAGGCGTCCAGCTCTTGCTGGCGCGGCAGCGACAGGACGGGACCTGGCCGCGCGAGGAGATCGCCGGCGTCTTCTTCGACACCGCGGGGCTCCATTACGAGCTCTACCGGCAGGTCTTCCCATTCTGGGCGCTTGCGGCGGCGTCCCGCGGCTGAGGGGAGCCGGGTCACCACCGTTGCCGCTCCCGCACCTTGTGAAACCCGCCGCCCCTCGTTAGCGTGACCCTCATGTCGGTCCGCGGCCCCCTCGATCTCATCGGCAATACCCCGCTCGTGGATCTCAGCCCGCTCGTGGGGCGACCCGGCGTGCACCTCTACGGCAAGCTCGAGGGCAACAACCCGGGCGGCAGCGTCAAGGACCGGCCGGCGCGAGCGATGATCGAGCGCGCCGAGGCCCGAGGCGTCATTGGGCCCGGCGTTCGCCTCATCGAGCCGACCAGCGGCAACACCGGGATCGGGCTCGCGATGATCGCGGCCATGAAGCGGCTCTCGCTCGAGCTGGTCATGCCCGAAGACGCCACCAGGGAGCGCGTCCGCTCCATGGAGGCGTACGGCGCGCGCGTCACCCTCACGCCGGCTGCGGCGGGCATGGAGGGCAGCATCGACTACGCGCGCGCCCGGGTCGCCGAGGGCGGCTACACCATGCTCGACCAGTTCTCGAACCCCGATAACTGGTGGGCTCATGAGACCACGACCGGACCGGAGATCTGGCGCGACACCGCGGGCCTCGTCACCCACTTCGTCTCGGCGATGGGCACCACTGGCACCATCATGGGCGTCTCGCGGTTCCTGAAGTCGCAGAGCGCCGCCGTTGAGATCGTGGGAGTTCGGCCCACCGAAGGCTCCAAGATCCCGGGGATCCGGCGCTGGCCCGAGGCGTACCTCCCGAAGATCTTCGAGCCGGCGCGCGTCGACCGCTACGTCGACGTTTCGGAGGAGGCCGCCGTGGACATGTCGCGCCGACTCGCGCGCGAGGTGGGGCTCACCGTCGGGATGAGCTCTGGAGGCGCCACGCGCGCGGCGATCCAGGTGGCCCAGGGGCTCGAAGCCGGCGTCGTGGTGTGCATCCTCTGCGATCGCGGCGATCGCTACCTATCCACCACGCTGTTCGGCGGCTAGCCGCGTCGACGGGCTGATGGCTCGCTCGCGGTGCCTTCCCGGCGACCGACGCACTCGCCGCGGTCTACGCGGACGTCCCGGTCGTCACTCAACGCCCTTCGCGTGGCGTAGCGCGCCGCAGGCCTCCAGCTGACGGGCGAGCTGGAGGAGGAGCGCGTCTTCGCCCCGTCGGCCCATCAGCATCACCCCGACTGGGAGCCCGTCGACCGTACCCGCGGGCACCGTCAGGGCGGGTCGCCCCGTCACGTTCGCGAGCGAGGTGAACGCCCCGAGCACCGCGGCCTGGGCGAAGGCGGTCTCCCCGTCGCTGTGGTCGAAGGCGCCGACCCGCGGGGGGAGGATGGGCACTGTGGGCATGAGCACCACCTCGACGTCGCCGAGCGCGCCTTGGATACGCTGGCTCATGGCGTCGTAGGAGGCCCGCGCGGAGCTGTCGCTGATCCCACGGCCCACGCCCCGCAGCCACCGGGTCACGGGCTGGATCGTCTGCTCCGTGAGGAGCGGCGCCTTGGCCGCGATTCGCTGGTAGACCGGCAGGAACTCCTCGAGCGACCCGCGGGAGACCGGTCCCTCGGTCACGTGGTGGCCTAGGCCCTCCAGTGCGCCCGCGATGCGCAAGACGTGGGCAGCGACCCGCGGATCCGTCTCGCCGATCGGCGGCACGGTGACGAAGCCGATCCGCACCGGCGCTGGAGTCTCCTCGCAGCTCGCGAGGAAGGTCCCCGGGTCGCCAGGCCACCGGCCGAGGATCGCGTCGAGGAACGCCGCGGTGTCGCGCAGAGTGAGGGTGACGGCGCCGTTGGCCGTCATATTGAACGGGTCGTTGCGACCGTAGGGGTTCGGCAGGAGGTCAACCGAGGCCTTGTGGCCGAAGAGGCCGCCGAAGGCCGCCGGGATGCGGATGGACCCTGCGCCGTCGCTGGCGTGCGCCATCGGCAAGAGCCCGCCGGCGACCGCGGCGCCCGCGCCACCGCTGGAGCCTCCCGCGCTCTTCGACTCGTCCCAAGGGTTGCGGGTGGGCGGGCCGAGCAGCGTCTCGGTGACGGGCATGATGCCGAGCTCGCTCGTGGCGGTCTTCCCCACGAACACGAAGCCCGCGCGGCGCATCGCCTTCACGAAGGAGTCGTCGATGGGTGAGGGGAGGTACCGATACTGCGGCGTCCCCATGCTGGCGAACGCGCCGCGCAGGAAGTTGAGGTCCTTCACGCCCATCGGGATGCCGTGGAAGAACCCCTTCGACCGGCGGTCCCCTCGGTTCTTGTCGGCGCGCCGCGCGGCGTCGAGCGCCTGGCGGGGCATAGTGCGCACGAACGCTTGGAGCCGCGGGTTCAGGCGGTCGATGCGCTCGAGCACACGGCGCGTCAGCTCCTCGGCGCTGATCTCGCGGCGCTCCAGGGCCACGACCAGCTCGAGCGCGGGGCGGGATAACCAAGGATCCGAGTCGAGG
>SXOO01000025.1 GCA_005776725.1 Pseudomonadota bacterium
ATCCGCGTGCTGCAGGAGCGCGAGATCCGACGCGTCGGTGAGAACCGCACGCGCCCCGTGAACGTGAGGGTCATCGCAGCCACCAACAGGGATCTCGAAGCGCGGATCGCGGCCGGCGAGTTCCGGGTGGACCTCTACTACCGGCTCAACGTGGTGCGGCTCCACATGCCCGCGCTTCGCGAGCGACCCGACGACATCCTGCCGCTCTCGCGTCTGCTCCTCGCAGAGTCCGCTGCCCGGCTGGGCCGTCCGGTTCCTACCCTCTCTGCGCGGGCGGTAGACCAGCTCATGTACTACGACTGGCCGGGGAACGTGCGTGAGCTTCAGAACGCCATGGAGCGTGCCGTGGTCCTGGCGGAGGTTGGGCGCACCGATCTCGACGAGCTCCCCGCCGCGGTCCGCGCCGCGCCCCCCGCGCCGCTCCCGGTGGGACCCGTGAAGGCCCTCGAGACCATCGAGCGTGAGTACATTCTCGCGGTGCTCGAGCGGAACGCCGGCAACCAGGTGCAGACTGCGGAGCAGCTCGACATAGGCACGGCCACGCTCTATCGCAAGCTCAAGGCTTACGGCTGGACAAACCCTCGCGCGGCGGCGAGGGCGCCGAATGGTGGCCCCGCGTCCAGCGACGGTCCCACGCACGACGACGGCTGACCGCCTCACGTCGAGTGCAGTGGGGAGGGGCGGCCCTCGGCTTCGAGTAGCCGCAGGCACGCGCTGACGCTGGTCGTGACCAGCCCAATGCAAGTGTCGGCCGCCCCGTAGTAGAGATACAGCGTGTCGCCGTCGGGGCGCAGCGTGGCACCGCAAGGAAACACCACGTACCCCACGTCACCCACCACCTCGTACGGAGCCTCGGGCCCGAAGACCCAGGAGTCGGCGCGGAGCAGACATCGGGTTGGGCAGTCGAGATGAAAGAGGGCCAGCCCCACCCGATACAGCGCGCCTGCCGCCGTGTGTCGAACCCCGTGGTAGATCATGAGCCAGCCGCGGTCGGTCTCGATGAGCGGGGGGGAGAGCCCGATCTTCCGAGCGTCCCACCAGCCGCCCTCGCGGGCGTACAGCATGGGCTTGTGGTGTCCCCAGGTGCGGAGGTCGGGCGAGAACGACAACCAGATGTTGGCGGTGTGGTCCGTAACCGGGCGGTGCACCAGCGCGAAGTTGCCGTCGATCCGACGCGGGAGCAGCGCCGCGTCCTTGTCGTCGGGCTGCATGATGAGGCCATACCGCTCGTAGGTGACGAAGTCCTCCGTGAGCGCCAAAGCGACACCGGGGCCACTGACCGAGAACGCCGTATAGGCCACGGCGTAGCGCTTCAGCTCCTCCACCCAGGTGATGCGGGGGTCCTCCACGCCCCAGAGCTCCTCGGGGTGTTGCATCGGATCCGGTGCGAAGGTTGGCGCCGGGTCGATCCGCCACCCGTCCACGCCGTTCTCAGAGCGCGCCGCACAGAGGTGTGACAGCCCGGTGTGGTCCTCGACGCGGCAGAGGAGCAGCGTGGTCCCGTCGCGCAGCAAGGTCGCGCCCGGATTGAAGACGGTATGGACCCGGTAGGGCCAGTCGCTGGCCGTGAGGATTGGGTTCTTCGGGTGCCTCGTGAACAGGGCCTGTGACTCTCCGTTAGGCATGTAGCGCCACGTTCGCGAGCTGCCGCGTGGGCGTCTGGGGGCGGGCGCTCGACGGCGAGACGCCCGCTCGAGCGCTGACCACTCCCTGCATCTCGGTCAGCGCCATCAGGAACGCCAAGGTGGACTCGGCGCCCTGATTCTCGTTGAGGCGGTCGATGTGGATCCCATCGCGGCAGCCGCCGGTGGTGCGATCGTACAGCCCCTGGCGTCGGGAGTTGCCGCCCAGGAACCACTCGAACGCCCGGACCGCGATCTCCCGCCAGTGCTCGGGTCGCGAGTGGCCGAGAGACGCGCCCACCGGCCCCGGGGCTGCGAGGAACACGTCCCTTCCGCCGCTCTTCGGTGCGCGCTCCACGGCTGCGGCCGCAGAGAGGCACGCGGAGACCATGCAGGACGCTTCGACCGGCTGTTGATCGTACTGGGCTCGGACCTCCGCCCGTACGAAGAAGCCATTGGTGCCCACAGGAGCGAACTCTCCGGCAGGCCCCACGTGCTGTGCCACCAGCCACTCGAGCGCGCGCAGCCCAATGCCACGCATGTGGTCGTCCTGGAGGTGGCTCGCTGAGACCAGGAGGGCCTGCGCGAGCCGGGCGTTGCAGTACGTGAGGCGGTCCTCGAACCACGGCCAGGCGTCAGTGGCGGTCTCGGAGAAACGCGCCACAAGGCGCCCCGCGAGGTCGGAGCGTACGGCCTCGACCCGCGCGTCGCGGGGTAGGCGGCGAGAGAGCTCGTCGAGGCCCAGCAGCGTGTAGGCCCACGCTCGAGGGCTGGTCGCCTTCGAGGCGGCCGGGAGCGCCGCGTGAAAGAGGCGCTGCGCGAGGCCGACGTGGCCAGGGTCTACGGAGCGGCCGACCACGGCCCCGAGCGCCCAGAGCGCACGCCCATGGCTGTCGTCCGACCCGGGCCCTGCCGCCCACGTGCGGGAGTAGGACAGGAAGTTCCGGAAGTGCCCTGTTTGTGCATCGAACGCGTGCTGCACAAACGCGAGGTAACGCGCGGCCAGCGTTCGAGTGAGCTGAGGGAACAGGCGCTCGTCGGCCTCGAGCTGGACCATGAGCAACAGCGCCCGTGCGTTGTCGTCGAGGCAGTAGCCTTCGGAGTAACACGGGATGTTGAACGTCGCGTGCTGCAGCAGCCCGGTGTCGTCGGTCATCGCCCTCAGATGTGTGAGGTCGAGGCGCGGGAGCGACGTGTCGGACAAGCGCCCCACGCGGATGGACGGGCCCGCCGGGCGCAGCTCGGCGGTGCGGCTCGCGCTGTTCAAGGTCTCGAGGTAGCGCCGTGCGACGGCGGGCCACCCCATTCGCGCGCCGTAGGCGGCTGCCCGCGCCTTCATGGCGCTGCACTCTTCGGGGGCGTCGAAGAGCCCCACCACCGCAGTGGCGATGGCGGCGCCGTCCCTGGCGGACACCAGCAGCCCGCGGCCGTCGGAGAGGAGCTCCTGCGCATACTGGTACGGCGTGGAGACCACGGCCTTGCCGCAGCCCACGGCGTAAGCAAGTGTTCCGGAGGTGCTCTGCTGCGCGTTGAGGTATGGCGTGGTGTAGATATCCGCCACGGCGATGTACTCCACGAGCTCGCTCTGGGAGACGAAGCGGTCCACGAACCTCACGTGCCCACTCATCTCCAGGCCCTCGGCGCGCGACTCGAGCATCCGGCGATACGTCTCTCCGTGCTCCGCGCGGACCTGCGGGTGGGTCACTCCGAGCACCACGTAGATTGCCTGCGGCTGCCGCGCCACGATCGCGGGCATGGCGTCGATCGCATACTCGATGCCTTTGTCGGGGGAGAGGAGCCCGAACGTGAGCAGCACGGACCTTCCCTGAAGCCCGAGCCGCTCCGCGGACGCGCGCTCGGGGAGCGTGGGGCTCCCGTGAGGGATGACGTCGATCTTGTGCCGAGCGATCCCGTAGACGTCCTGGAGCAGGGAAGCGCTGCCCTGGCTCATGACCACAACGCGGTCCGAGAGCCGGGCGATCCCTTCGAGAACCGCGCGCTGCCCCTCGTCGGGCATGGGGAGCACCGTGTGGAAGGTGGTCACCACGGGCACCTCGAGCCCCCGCAGCAGCTCGAGCACGTAGGACCCAGCGGGGCCGCCGTAGATCCCGAACTCGTGCTGGAGGGACACGGCGTCCACCCCGGCGTCGTTCAGAGCCCTCGCCGCCCTCCGATACGCCCCGAGGTCGTCCTGGTCGATCTCCAGCCTGACCCGTGCGGGATAGTCGGGACGCTCGCCCCCTGCGTTCATTGCTACTACCAGACACTCGAGAGTCGGCACCTCGCGAGAGAGAGCATCCACGAGGTCGGTCGTGAACGTGGCGATGCCACAGTGCCGGGGTAGGTGGTTACCCACGATCGCCACTCGCCGGTGCCGTATACGGCCCGTCGTACCGTCGTCCATGCTGCTCGCTCCTTGGCCCCGGTGGAGACCGCTCTGACGCCCCTTCGTCTGGACGAACGGCGCGGAATGTGGCGACGCGTTGCAAGACGCTGGCCGCTCGACGGCGACTGACCACGCCACCGGGATCGCGTCAGAATGACTGCCCCGGACCGTCCCCGACCCTCGAATTGACGGGCCAGTGGGAGCAGGCACCGCCACCGTCACCCTGCCGTTGCAGTCCTGGCAGGGACCGAGGCGCCGGGCGCGAGCGTATGCGAGGTGGCACACTTGGTGCTTTGGAAAGCAGGGTCACCGGCGGAGGGTCACCGGACCCGCGATGGGCGGAGCTCATCGAGCGGCGCGAGTTCTCGCAGGAGGCATCCTCCAGCGGAGGCGGTTCGACGCCGATGGCAAGCAAAGCACCCGAGGGTGCGGGAGAAAACCATGAACACTCACAAGAGACGCCCGCAGACGGCGCAATTCGCGCTGGGGCCGGGGCAGCAGAGCTCCCCGGCCCGGTTCACCTCCGCGCTCCCGCGCTCCGGTGAAGTCGCGCTGGGGCCGGGGCAGCAGAGCTCCCCGGCCCGGTTCACCTCCGCGCTCCCGCGCTTCGCTGAATTCGGCGATGTCGTCGCCGCCGTCTTCGATGCAGCCAAGGAGTCCGGGCAGAGTGCCACCACGACCGTCGCGCTGGCCATCCGGGCGCTGGCCGCGACGCTGCGGCACCAACACTCGGCCCTCTCCGTGGACACCGCCCATGAGTAGCCCACAAGCCGATGGCCCGATGATCCCCTGGTGGATCGGTCCGGAGCGGTCGAAGCTCCGCGTCGCCGTGGGCACCGTTCAGGCGGCGCTCGACCGGTCGAGTGCCGGCGTCGAGGCAGGGGCTGCCAGCGAGCTGCCTCAGGTGGTCCATGCGTGGCGCGAGCTCGTATCGCTGCTGGCGTTGGGCGCAGAGCCCGTGATGCGGGCCTGCCCGCACTGCGGACAGACCGGGATGGCCGCGGCGAGCCGTTGCGGCGGGTGCTGGAGCCGACTCGAGCCCGAAGCCGTGCCGGCAGCGTGACCCGCGGCAGCTGCCGTCGACCGACGAAGGAGAAGCGATGACGAGCCCACCGAAGCAGAGCCTGGAGGACGCCGAACTCGACGCCATGAAGGCGCAGCTCAGGGGCTGGTCCGACCGGTTCGTCGAGCTACTGGCCAGTGCCGCCGCGGCGGGCGGGTCGCCTCGCGATGCCCGTAGCCTCAGGGTGGAAGAGCTGCGGACCCGTCACGCGACGACTCAGCGCCGGTTGTACGAGTACACGGCCACCAAGCTGGCGGACCGCCGCTGGGTCACTTTCCGCGCGGCGACCGCGGCGGACATGCTGGCGATCGAGCAGGGCTTCCGCGACCTCGACGCCCCGCCTCGGCCCCCCGCCCCGCGGCCAACCCGAAAGGGCACGCGCTCCCGGCCCGCGGGGGCGTGACGAGGCGAGCACGGCCGCGCGCGTGGCGGTCTCACGCCCCTAGGTCCTAGAGGTGAGCCTGGAAGCGGCGTTCGATCGCAACTGGCGCTTTGGCCCTTTGAATGGCGGTGAGAGCCTCTATCCTGGGTCGCACGCCGTCTCCGTTTGTTGAGGCGGCGGAGCGCTTACGCTGTGCTGTTGGAGGGATTCTTGAGACCAGTCACGTCGCGCGCGCTCCTCGCGCTGTTGCCGCTGTTCCTTGCGGGCGCCGCGTCCGCTCAGGAGAGGGCCAACGACCTCGACGCGCTTCTCGGGAGACCGAGCATCCGCCTGCTCGCGCTCGAGGTGCTGCGCGAGCCCCCCAGCGAAGAGCTCGCGAGCGCCTGGCGGCGCGTTCAGATGCGGTTCGGCAGCTCCGGATTGCGAGTGGTCGTCGTGGTCCCGCCGGGTGAAGACGGGCAGTGCGCGCGGCTCCCATGGATGCCGGACGTCGTCATCTGCGACCGCGACGGCGGTGCAGCGGAGCGGCTCGGCGTGAAGGGGGGCTCCGGAACTTACCTGTGGACCTGGCGAGGTACGCGCCTCGTGAGCGGCCTCGACGTCGCCGCAGTCGAGGCAGCCGCCGAGGCCGACCGCGGGCAGCGGCCGGTCGTGGAGGTGGAGGTCAAGGCGGGTGGGCGCCTCGAGCCCGTGCTCACGGTCATGACCCGCAGCGAGCTCATCAAGCGCGACAAGTTCACGGTGCTGACCGGGACACCGCGCCGGCCGAACGACACTCGGCGCGGTCACATCGTGGATCGCGTCTGCGGCCTCGATGAGGCGCTGTCCCCCCGCTCGGTGCTGCAGGGCGCCGTCGCGGGACGAGGGACGTCGCAGACCCTGACCCTCCAGGTCCTGTCGCTCGACCGCGGCTGCGCGAGTGAGCCCGTGCAGGTGCCGTTCGACGCAGGGGAGCCCCAGACCGGGCTTCGGGCGGGCGTTGAAGCCCTCCTCGGACGGGCCACGGCCGATCCTGCGGCCCGGGTGTCGCTGGTCGTCCCGGGTGCCGAGCCAGCGCGCCCGGCGTCGGTTGCGGCGCCGGTGCCTGCGCCCGCTCTCCCTGTCGCTCCCCCTGTTGTCCCCGCTGAACCGGCGCGCCCCCCGGCGGTTGCCGCGCAGGTGCCTGCGCCCGCCGTCCCTGTCGCCCCCGCTGTTGCTCCTGCCGAGCCGGCGCGTCCCCCAGCCGCTGCGGCGCCGGCCCCAGCACCCGCTGTCCTGGTCGCTGCGCCCGAGCCGGCTCGCCCGCCCGCCGCTGCGGCGCCGGC
>SXOO01000183.1 GCA_005776725.1 Pseudomonadota bacterium
GACGCCCGCGGCGGCGCGGCGCTGTCCGTTCGCGCGGTCACGGGAAAGCCCATCAAGTTCGCGGGTATGGGCGAGGGCATGGATCGGCTGGAGCCGTTCCGACCGGAAGGCATCGCCACCCGTATCCTGGGCCTCGGCGACGTCGTCGGGCTCATGAACGAGTTCGAGAAGGTCGTCGACGAGAAGAAGGCCGAAGAAGACGCGAAGCGCATCCTCTCGGGCAACTTCGACCTCATGCAGTTCCTCGAGCAGATCAAGACGATCCAGAAGCTCGGGCCCATCAAAGAGGTCTTCGAGAAGCTGCCGATCGGCCAGGACATGCCCGGGGGGCTCAACCTCGACGACAAGCAGCTGAAGAAGGTCGAAGCGGTCATCTCGTCCATGACCCACCAGGAGCGGACCAACCCCGACCTCCTGGCCAAGTCGCAGATGCACCAGGGCAAGCCGGCGCTGATCCTTCACGAGAAGCGCGTCACACGTATCGCGAAGGGCTCGGGCACCAAGCCGCGGGACGTAGCAGAGCTGCTCCAGCGCTTCATGTTCATGCGCAACCTCATGGGCGCCGTGGGGCAGAACCCGGGCCTCCTCGGCAAGATCCCCATGTTCAAGCAGCTCTCGGCGCTGAAGAACATCCAGGGGCTCGACATGTCGCGCCTCGTGGGCGACGACCTGGCGGGCGCCATGGGCGGCGGCGGCCTCCCCGGTATGGGCCGCGGCGGCCCGATGGGTGGAGTCGGCATTCCCGGTCTGCCGGGCGGCATGCCCGCGCCCGTCCCCATGATGCAGGGCGACCCGCGCCGTCCACCTCCGGGTGTCGGCGTGCGCAAGGCGCCCACCGGGGCGGAGAAGGACAAGGCGAAGGCCAAGAAGAAGCAGGAGAAAGAGGCCCGCAAGAAGTCGCGGAAGCGGTAGGGCTCAGAACCCCCGCGCGGCCTCCTGGAGCGCGCGCCAAGCCTCGTGTGCCTCGTCGAGGCTCAGCTTGTCGCCGCGTCGATGTACGTGGAACCCGATGTGGGCCGCGGGCCCGTCCGTGCCCACCCGCGCAAGCTCCACGTCCACGCCAAGCTCCGCCAGCACGCGCGAGGTTCGATAGAAGAGGCCGGCCCTGTCGGGAGCCTCTACATCGAAGATCGTGTAACAGTCCGAAGACCACAGATCGTAGCTCACCGCCACGTCGGGCATCGGGAGCGGCCGGTCCAGAACCCCGGGCCGCTCCCTCTTGCGAAGGGCCTCTTCCGGGTCCTCGGCGCCGGACACCACCAACGCCAGCGAGCTCTCGATACCGTCTAGCTCCGAGGCGCGCTCGTCGGGCGACGCGATGAGGAGGTCCACCACGGCCCAGCCGTCCGTGGACCGAAACGCGTTGGCGCTCACGATTGAGAGACCGCGCGCTGCGGGAACGCCGGCCAGCCGCGGGAGGAGCCACGGCGTGCTCACGGCGACCACGGACCACCGCGCGAGCCCAGGCGGAGCCGTCTCCCGCACGACGGGTTTCGAGGTCCCCGTGCCAGCCTCCCGGACTCGCCAGTGTCGAACGACTTGTTCGACCGGAGTCGCCAGGAAGTAGCGCGTGGGCAGACCCGAGAGAAAGGCGTCCACCGCCCGCGTTGAAGCGTCCGGAGTCCCCGCGTCCAGGCCGAGCTGCGCCAACACCTCGCGCCGCCGCCGACGGGCGACCTGTCCCTGGTCGGCGAAGAGCCCGAGCCCTTCGCCGAGCAGCGTGTCGACGTTTCGATAGAGGTCGTGGAGGAGCCCGCGCTTCCAGTCGGTGTAGAACTCCGGCCGCGTGGAGGCCATGTCGGCGTGGGTCAGGAGGTAGAGCAAGCGCAAGGTACGGCGATCCCCCACCTCCCGGGCGACGAGCCGTAGGGTTGACGCGTCCGCCACGTCCCGCGTCTGTGCGACCAAGGCCAGCGTCAGGTGCTCGCGCACGAGCTCGACGGCCAGCGCCGCGTCGGCAGGCGGCAGGCCCAGGCGCTCGGCCGCGCCGTAAACCAGCGCGGGATCGCAGCCCCCTTTGTCGATGTCGTGAAACAGGGCGGCGAGCGAGAGCACCACGCGGTCCTCCCGCGGTAGGCGCGCCGCCACAGCGCCTTCGCGCGATTCCGGCTCGCGAAAGAGGCGCTTCAGCACCGTCACGGCATGGAGCGAGTGCACGTCCACGGGATAGCTGTGCAGCGCGTTTCGCTGATAACGCCCGGAGACCGCCCGAAACTCGGGGAGCAGCGCGGCGATGGCGCCGACGTCGTGCGCCGCGAAGAGCGCGGCGCCGTCATCGGGTGCGGTGAGCAACTCGAGGAGGTCATGTGCCGTGGCGGCGTCGCGGCGCGTGCCATCGCCTACGGACGGCAGGGAAGCTGCTACACGCGTGAGATCCGCGGGATGCAGCGCCTGCCCAGAGGCCGCTGACGCGACGAACGGAGCCAACAGGCGCGCCGGGAGCCCCTCCAAGAGCGCAGGTGACACCGAGAGCCAAGGACCGCTCACGACGCCGAGCTCCACGGACGCGTGGTCGAGCACCCGTCGAGACGACGCCTTCACCCGAGCCGCGGCCCGCCAATACCGCTGCATCAAAGCCTCCGCGGAGGGCATGCCGAGTCGGGCGGCAACGGCGTCGTGGTACGCGAAGAACAAGCGGTCCCCGCGTCGGCCCGAGGCGCCGTGAAGCGCGCAGCGAATCCGGAAGAGCTCGTTCACCGCGGCGTCCAAGCGCTCCGCCTCGTCGGGCGTGAGACCGAAGCCCGCGAGTCGAGGTTCATGGTTGTCTGCGTGGTGCCCCAAGAGCCTGGCGGCCCACCGCGCGGCTTGGGCGTCTCTCAGCCCCCCTGCCCCGCTCTTCAGCTCCGGCTCGAGCGCGTGCAGGCCATCGGCCAGGCGCTCGTGTCGCTGGGCGCGGTCCGCGCGCAGGCCTTCGACCAGCGCCCCAGCGTTCGGCTCGAAGACGTCAGACCAGAGGCGCGCCTTGAGGGCGTACCACCGAGCGGGGTCGCCTGCCACGCAGCGCCCGTCCAGGAGCGACATTGCGGTCCGTAGGTCCGCGCGCGCCAACCCGACGGTCTCGTCGGCCGTGCGGGTGGCGTAGCCCACCCGCCATCCGTGCCGCCACAGGGGCTCCAGGATCCCGTCGAGGCTCGCACGGGAGTGCTCGGACGTGAGCAGCTGAAGATCGAGATCGCTGTGGGGCGCCAGCTCACGGCGGCCGTAACCACCGAGCGCCAGCAGGACCGCGTCGGGATCGCTGAGCCGCCGGAGCACGGTGTCCACGGCGTGGGCAAGGTCCTCCGGGGTCGCTCGTACGCGCCCCACCTCGTCTCTCATGGCGGTAAGCGCGGTGAGCTCCACGACGCTGAGCCTATCGCGACGGCGCCTGGCCGCCCACGGTGAATGGCTAAGGGGACGGGCGCCTAGGGCTCGACGGTGACCACCCGGTGTGAGCCGCTGGTCCTGAGACATCGATTGGTGGCCGCCCTGTTGCGCCCGGCGCGCTTCGCCTCGTACAGCGCTTCATCGGCGCGCCGGAGAACGCTCTGCACCGAGTCTCCTACGACGAAGTGCGAGACACCGACGCTGATCGTGACGGGGATCCCCCCGGGGGCCGGCGTGGCTGCCACGGCCTCGCGGATCTTCTCGGCCAGCGACCTCCCCCCGGACACGGGAATGCCCGGCGCCACCAGGACGAACTCGTCACCACCCCAGCGACCGAAGGCATCGGTCTTGCGGATGATGCCGCTGACGGTCTCTGCAAGATGGAGCAGTACGCCGTCACCGGCGGCGTGCCCGTAGGTGTCGTTGATGCCCTTGAAGCGGTCCACGTCGAACACGACGACGCTGAACGGCCCGCCGTAACGAGCGGCGCGCTCCACTTCAGAGGCCAGGGCCAGCTCGGTGGCAGCCCGGTTTCGGATTCGTGTGAGCGAATCGATGGAGGCCCTCGACTCGGCAGAACGCCGGGCCACCACGAGCCAGGTCGTCAATGCACCCACCGCGAGACCGACCGCGCTGGGCAGCAGGTAAGCGAGGCCGGGTACGGCAGGCTCCCCGAGGATGAGTCGGTGCTGCAGCCAGGTAAACCCCGCTGCCAAGAGGGCGCTCGCGGGCAGGATCAGCGCCGCCCAGTCGTGCTGCCGGGACCGGACGGGCGTTGCTGGGGTGGGACTTGCCGATGCCGACAGGCCGTCTGAGGGTCCATCCCACACCTGGACCCACCCCTGTGGTTGGGCCACGGGCGGGACTTCAGAAACCCGACGATCGATGGTGACGTCCACGGGCAACCTCCGGCGCACTGGCGCCTTCACACCGTTGGTTGCTGCGCCGCCAGATCCGATCAACCGCCTGTCAGGGTGTACTGCGGCCGCCGTCCCAGCCCGGCCGGCCTCCGGACTCCCCGGAGCTGCCGCCCACGCGAGTTGCGTGAAGCACGCCGTCGGCCATGACGTGCCCCGTCTGATAAAGCAGGAACATCACGCGAAGCGCTTGCTCGGGGCCGTCTTCGGTCTTGCAGTGCTCGCGGAGGAAGTCGCGGACGCGCGCAGGGCGCAGGTAGAGGAGGTTCGCGTATCTCAGATCACGCGGCGCCAGGCGGAGCCGCTCGATGGGGAACGGTTCGGGCACGGCTCGGGCCATGACCGGATTACCCAGCCGCGTGAAGTAGGCCCCGAGCCCAGAGACCGCCAGGTGTGCCGAGACGCCACGCGACAGCAAACCGATCGCGTCGATGTCGAGCCTTAGGGCCGTGGGCGGGGGCTCGACTCCCGGGTAGAAGCCGTAGTGGCCGTTCTTCCAGCGGAATAGTTCGACCACACGCCGCTCGAGCTGCACGGTCATGGCGCGCACGATGCCGTTCGAGTCGACGACCCCGAGCTTCATGGCCGCCGCCTCGAGGCCGATGCCGTGCTCTCGAGCATGTTCCGCTAGCGCGCGCAACTTGTTCTCGTCGACCAACTTCTCGGCCAGCAGCACCACGGGGAGATGCTCGTCGTCCAGGTTCGAGCGCGAGTAGGTCAACTGGCCGCGCGAGAAGAAGAGCTCCTTGCGGACCGGCGTACGCGTGAGCACCAGGACCCCTGACGCACGCGTGATGCAAAGTCGCGCGACCAGACCGGCCGCGCGGTCCGCGTCGAAGAACCCGCCCTCGGACGCTGGGCCTCGCTGGGCCTCGGAGAGCGCCTGGCTCACACCCGAAACGCCCTGGAAGGACGCGCCGGTTCCCGCCGGCTGCTTGGAGCTGCTCGCGAGCGCCGCCACTCCGGGAGTGGGCTCACCGTGGAAGAGGTCGTTCAGGTACTCGGCCACGTCTCGAGACGTGACCCGGACCCGATTGTCGAACAGGAAGGTCTCGATGTCGTCGGCCATGGCGCCCGCCGAGAGATAACGGGCCGACGGCTCCTTCGAGAGGGCGCGCCGCAGGATGTCCTTGACGGGTACGGGGAGCTCCGGGTGCCGCTCGAGCTTCGACTCGACCGCCGCTGCCCTTACGTTGTCCATGGTCTGCTGGTCGGCCTGAGCTCGGAACAGCCGCTTCAGCGTGAGCGCTTCGTAGAGGCAGATGCCCGCGCTGAACACGTCGCTGCGATGGTCGATCGCCGTCGACTCCTCGAGCTGCTCCGGCGACATGTAGGCGATCTTTCCGCGGAAACGATCGTTGGCGGAGCCCTCTCCAAGTCCCATGGCAGCGCGCGCCACGCCGAAGTCGGAGACCTTCACCGAACCGGTGACGCTAACAATGATGTTCGAAGGCGAGACGTCGAAGTGGACTATCCGAAGGGGTTGGCCTTGGTCGTCAGTGGCGTTGTGGGCGTAGTCCAGCCCGCGTAGCGCGTCGGCCATGACCCGCAGCACGATACCGGCTGGCACGGGCTTCTTCTGGTTTGCGGCCCTCTGCAGGATGCGGAGGATGTCCCACCCCGCCACGTACTCCATGGCGATGAAGTACTCGCCGTCTACGGAGCCGAGCTCGTATATCTGTACGATGTTTTGATGCGAGAGGCGGCTGGTTAACTTTGCCTCCTCCACGAACATCTCGACGAAGCTGCTTCGCGTGGTATGCCGCGTCAGGATCTTCTTGACGGCAAGCGGCTTTTCGAAGCCGCGTACGCCGACGCGCTTGGCCAGGTAGATCTCCGCCATGCCGCCACGGCCGATCTGCTGGACCAGGGTGTAGTCGCCAAAGCGCACCGGAAAAGGGGTACCAGACAGCGTCTAGAAAGTCACGTGTAGGGACCACCACCCGCAACGACCCATGGCGCTTGACCCCACTGCCCTCTGCGGTCAAGAGTCGAGTCACTGCACGAGCATTGCACGCGGCTCCCCCCTACACAGCCCGACCTGACTGGAACCCCGGTGACCCCGCTCCTCTCCGCCTCGCTCCTCGTCTTCACTTCGGGCTTCGCCGCACTCGCCTACCAGTCCGTGTGGTTGCGCTCGTTTCGCCTCCTCTTCGGCGCCAGCACCAGCGCCTCGGCGGCCGTTCTCGCGCTCTTCATGGCGGGCCTGGGCCTAGGGGGCCTCTTCTTCGGCCGTCGCGCCGAGGCCAGCCGGAATCCGCTCCGCCTCTACGCACTGCTGGAGCTCGCGATCACGGCCGCTGCGTGCGCTTCGCCCTGGCTGTTGGAGGTCGCACGGCTCAGCTACTACTCGCTCGGGGGGAGCGAAGCGCTCGGGCCCGGCGCCAGCGTCGCCGTGCGCCTTGGCCTCGCCGCCGTGGTCATTGGCGCACCAACGTTCCTCATGGGAGGGACGCTCCCTGCGATGGCGAAGGCCGTCGCGTCCAGCGGTGACGACGGCAGGCGCAGCCTTGGAACGGTCTATGGGGCGAACACGATCGGCGCCGTGCTCGGCGTGCTCGTCACGGGCTTCCTCGTCTTCGAGGCGCTCGGTGTCCGTGGCACGCTCTTCGCGGCCGCGGGCCTGAACCTGCTCGCTGCTCTCGTGGCGCTGCGACTGTCTGCGGGGATGCAGACCCCGGTCCCGGCCCCGACGCAGGCGGTGGGCGCTCCTCCAGGACAAGCACCGTCTCTGCTCATCCTACCGCTCGCAGCTTGTGCCGGCTTCGCGTTCCTAGCCATGGAGCTCGTCTGGTATCGGATGTTGGGTCCGCTCCTCGGGGGCTCCACTTACAGCTTCGGCCTGATCCTGGCTGTGGCGCTGCTGGGCATCGGCAGTGGCAGCCTCTTGTATGGACGCGGCGCCGCGACCCGCCGCCCGAGCCTGGCGGATCTGGCTACGACCTGCGCGCTGGAGGCCACTCTCATCGGCGTACCGCTCTGGCTCGGAGACGACTTCGCGCGCTTCGCGCTGGGCCTGCAGCCCCTCGCGCGCCTAGGCTTCAGCAACTCGGTCGCCGTGTGGACGGTCATCGCGGCGCTCGCCGTTCTGCCGGCGGCCATCGTCTCGGGATACCAATTCCCGCAGATCGCGGCGCTGCTGGGCCGGGGGAGCGAGGGGGTCGCGCGCCAGCTGGGCGCGGTCACGCTCTGGAACACCGCCGGTGCCATCGCCGGGTCCCTCGGGGCCGGCTTCCTTCTGCTCCCACACCTCGGCGCCGTGACCTTGTGGCGGGTCATCGTTGGCGTGCTCGCGGGTATGGCCCTCTTCTGCGTGCTGGCGGATAGCAAGACGTCCGAACCCCACTCCCCAGGATCGTCGGCCCCCGAGCGGACCCGCTCACCCAGGCTGGTCGCGTGCCTCTTCGTGCTCCTCGCGTGCGTCACCGCCACCGGCGAGGGGCCAACCGCCTTCTGGCGACACAGCCCGATCGGCTTCGGGCGGGCCGAGCTCGCCCACGGGCCGCTCGCCATGGAGCGCGCCGAGCGAGCCGCCCGCTTTGCCCCCCTCTGGGAGGTGGACGGCCTGGAGAGCAGCGTCGCGGTCAGCCGGACGACTGGGCAGGCGTTCTACGTCAACGGGAAGAGCGATGGGCACGTCCGCATGGACGCGTGTACCCAGGTGATGAGCGGGCTCCTGGGCGCGCTGCTGGTCGAGACGCCTCGCACCGCGTTGGTGGTGGGCCTGGGCACCGGCAGCACGGCGGGGTGGCTTGCGGCCGTGCCGCAGATCGAGCGCGTAAACGTCGCCGAGCTCGAGCCAGCCATCCTCCAGGTGGCACGTGACGCCGCCCTCGCCAACCTCGACGTCCTCGACCAGCCGAAGGTTCGGCTCTCGATCACGGACGGCCGTGAGCTCCTGCTCTCTTCCCACGAGCGGTGGGACATCGTGTTCTCCGAGCCGTCCAATCCCTATCGGGCGGGGATTGCGAGCCTCTTCAGCCGGGACTTCTACGAAGGCGTCGTAGACCACATGAACCCTGGAGGGGTCTTCGTCCAGTGGTTACAGACCTACGAGATCGACGCCGGCACCGTGCGCACCGTGCTCACCACCCTCGGGAGCGTCTTCCCGTACATCGAGACCTGGCGTGGATGTTCGGGCGACCTCCTCCTCGCGGCCAGCCTCGAACCCATCCGCCACGACGTAACCCGAATGGAGACCCGGGCCGCCGCGGAGCCCTACCGAACCGCGCTGGCACGCACCTGGGGCGTCTCCGGGGCCGCCGGGGTCTACTCGGCGTTCGTGGCCCAGGACGCCTTCGTTCGCGCCGTCATGGCGCTCCCTGGCTCCGACGAACACATCTCCTCGGACGACTGGCCAATCCTGGAGTTCGGGTTCGCCCGAGGGCTGGGGCGCCGTGACTTCGATGTGAGGGATGTCTTCGAGGCCGCACGAACCGCGGGCGCGACCGCGCTGCCGGTGGCGATCGATAGCGCTGCGGTCGAGGAGCAGCGAAGCGCTCGCCTCGCGGCGATCGGGCAGCGCGACACCGCGGTCGCTGGCGAGGGAGAGTCGCTCCTCAGGCGACG
This sequence comes from Pseudomonadota bacterium, assembly GCA_005776725.1. Classification (GTDB taxonomy): domain Bacteria; phylum Myxococcota_A; class UBA9042; genus SXOO01. The sequence continues at coordinate 8,853 of SXOO01000183.1, forward strand.
CGCGAGAGCCGCATGGACCGCGGGTGACGTGGAGAACGCTGGCCGTTCATGGGCCGCCCAAACGTCGCCTCCGATCGCTCCGGTGGATCTCCTAGTGGCCGGTGAAGGGCTCGCGAGCATTGGGGACGCTCGGGCCACCGCGGTTGCCGCTGCACTGGAAGTCGCGGGCCAGCGCGCAGAGGCGCACCTCGTCCGCGGCCGCCTCGCTGTCCAACGCGGCGAGGTCACCGCGGCGGCCGATGAGTATGCCGCGGCCTTCGTGAGCGCGCGGTCCGACCCTTGGATCGCCCTCGATATGCTCCAGCGGGCGATCCCGATCGCCAGCCGCCTCGAGTGCGCAGCCCCGAGGGCGCGGGCGCTCTGGGAGGCGCTGTCGACCCCCTTCGCTGTCCATCTGGCTGACGAAGCCCGCCTCGTGGCGCGTGTGCGCCTCAGTCACCGAGTAGACTTCCGGGCGACATGCGTGGAGACCTTCGCGGCGCTGGAGCCCTGGCCCCCCTTCAGTCGCGCGCTCCTCGCCGACCGCCTCGACTGCTACCGCGCGCACGGCTCGGCGCTCTCAGAGCTCGCCGAGCGCGACCTGCTGCGCTTCGACGACCTCGACTCCGCCACCTTGCTACCGCTGCAACGACCGCCGCGCTGAACCGACTGCTACGCCCGGACAAGCGCCCGCAGGGCAACCTCGATGGGCCTTTCCATCCCCACGCCAGTGACCCCCTCGAAGGTCACTTCGTCGGCGGCTTGCCGCCCTTCGGCTTTGGGCGAGGCCGCGCCTTCTCGCTCCCCAAGTAGACGCCGGTCGAGGAGTGATCCTCGATGAGGCGCCAGCCCTTCGCGCCCTTGATGAAGACCAGCGTCGCCTGCCCTGCGCGGCCACGCTCGCCCTTCGGAAGCAGCGTCCACTCCACGGTCGCTATCGCGAACCGCGGCGGCAACGGCTCCACCTGCCCGAATAGAGACACTCGATCCGCGGTGTGCACCTCCAGCCGCACAACCGTGAGTCCCAGGCGGCCCATCAACGCCTGACTCGGGTAGCGCGTCCGGTACTTCTCGCCGATGGCCCGCCGGCCCTCCACCAGGGTTCGACCGCTAACCAAACGCGCGTTCTCGGCATAGAGCGACAGGTACCCGTCCATATCGCCCCGGCTCCATGCCTCACTCGCCGCGAACAGCGCCTCTGACACTTCCTTCACGGCCGCCTTCGTGTCGGCAGAGACGCGCAACCGCCAGAACAGACTCACGCCCCGCCGGGCGACGTACTCGTGCGCGCGGTCGAAGAGAGGGTGCTTCAGGATCTCGTCGGGTCCGACGAAGCGGTAGCCCCGCCGTACCAGCCAAGCCAGCAGCGCCTCGACGTTGGCGCCACCGACGGCGTCCAGGTCGAGCCGCAAGATCTGCGGGGCCTCACCGCCCTCCGCGAGGCGGTCACCCTGAGTCTCGGCGCGGCGCACGAACGCCCGCATGGCGGCAAGCCAATCGGCGCCGTACTCTGCCGCCGCCCGCTTGTCTCCCTTGGCGAGCGCAGCCCGGTAGCCGCGCTCGAAGGTGTCGTCCGGTCGGTCCACCGTGGCATCGAGGTGCCGTAGCTGCAGCTCGCGAAGCCCCTCACGCGTAGCCAGCACGTGCTCGAGCCGCGACCCCTCGGCGAGGTCAGGAAACCGGTACCAACGCGTCCGGACGGGCTTTGCGCCCCGCCTCGCCAACAAGTCTGCGAGCGCCCCCTGGGATTGCTGCAGGTCACGGCGCCATTCCGTGAGCGGCTCCCGCACCAGCGGCACGCCTTTGTGACCCATCGTCCCGATCTCGTGCCCTGACGCCACCCACCGCCCGAGGGCGCCGGGTCCGCCCTCCAGGCGCTCCGTTCGCACGAACAAGACGGCGGGCACCTTGAACCGCGTCAGCGCCTTGAGCCACATGCCGGTTGGGTCGCCACCCTTGACCGCCTCTACCGCCGGGCCGCCCTCGAGAGTGACGAGGAGCGGGCGTGCCGTCGCCCAGCCGGACAGCAGCAACGAGACGACGAGGAGGCGAAGCATGGACGCAGTATCCCCTCCGCGCCGGTGTGGAGCGAGCTTTCCGCCAAGCGGCCGAACGCGGAGTGAAGAAACTTCAACGACGGAGGGGAGGATCCTGGAACGGGCATGTGGCGGGCGCGGTGCCCGCTCGGGTTCCCGGGTCGTCGAGGGCCGACCCGGGGGCTCGACCCTCACACACCCAGCCCAGCCCGCCTTTAGGCCGCCATGGCGCTGACCTGCGCCCGCGCGTACGGGAAGGCCGAGCGAACCAGCTCACTCATCATCACGTAGAAGCCCTCGGCCAATACGTCGATCGGCACCAGCCCCTGCACGAAGTACCGGTGCATCACCTTGGGCTGCGTGTAGAACTCGAACATCGCCCGCCGCTGGAGATACATGAGCTCCCGCGTGGGCAGCGTCTCGCCCGCCAGGATGTTGTCCGCGTCGTTGATGCTCGCGTTGTACCAGCCGGAGTACTTCCACGTGGGCTGACCGTCGACACGGTGCTTGAACCGCTCCCACAGCTCGCTGCCCGGGAACGGAATCGCGACATTGAACTTCACGATGTCCGGATCGAGCTCCTTCGCGAACTCGATGGTCTTCAGGATCTGCTCCCGGGTCTCGCCCGGCATGCCAACGACGAACAGCCCGAAGCTCAGGATGTTCAGGTCGCGCGTCCACTTCAACGCCTGCCGGGCTTGATTCACACCGGCCTTCTTGCGCATCAGCTTGCTCAGCACCATGTCGTCGCCGCTCTCGATTCCGTACTGGATGAATCGCAGCCCAGCCTCTTTCAGGTGCTTCAACAAGTCGGGAGTAACGAGGTCGACGCGCGTCTCCGTAAACCAGGTGACCTTCCGGTGTAGGCCTCGGCGTATCATCTCGTCTGCGAACGCATGCCCTTGCTTCGGGCTGAGCGGGAAGATCGCGTCGATGAAGCCGAAGACGGTGGTCCCGTAGGTGTGGTGCACATACTCGAGCTCGTTGACCACTGACTCGGGCGACCGAACCCTGACCCGCTTGTACATGGTGTCCTGCGAGCAGAACGTGCAAGCGAATGGGCAGCCGCGCGACGCCTGAATGGCCAGCGGCTGGGCCTTGGACTGCAGCGGGGCGAGGTTCAGCGGATCCGGCACGTATGCGTAGCCGTCGAGGAGATGCCAGGCCGGGTATGGCAGCCGGTCCAGGTCGATCATGGCGGGCGTGGGGTTGTGCCGAACCTTACCCCCCTCCATGCAGGTGGTACCGTTCACGTCGGTTGGTTCGCGACCATCCCGAAGCGCCCGGCATACGGCCAGGATCGCCTCCTCGCCTTCCTCCCGAATCACGAAGTCTGCGATGCCAGACTCCACCATCTCCTTCGGGAAGTACGTGGCGTGGATGTTGCCCGCGAGGATGCGGACCTTCGGGTGCTTCGCCCGGAGCTGCCTGGCGGCATCCTCCACCGTCTCCATCACGAAGGTCAGAGCGGAGAAGCCCACCACCTCCGGCTGGAAGAGCTCCACGATGGCCATCAGGTCCTCGTTGGACCCATGCACCGCGTGCTGGTCGTAGATGCGAACCTCGAAGCCATCCCGCTCGAGCACGGCGCCGAGATAGGTGAGCCCAGTCGGCGGAACGGCGGTCGTGAATCGCCAGTACGAGCCCAGCCGCTTGCGATTGAGCGACGGATTGACTAGCAGGACTTTCATTAGCGCACTCCGAGGCAAACGAGCACTGCCCTCACGGCCGACTCGCGGGCACCCCGCGTCGACTTCAGGCGCGAGTACTACTCGCTAGCCCGCAGGAGTGTTCCCGCGGCTAACGACTAGCAGCGCCAGCAGTTGTAGTAGCCGGTGCAGTTGTTGTAGGCGTCGTAGGTGGCGCAGCCGCAGCCGCTCGAGTTCTCGAACCGGTTGAAGCAGTAGTGCCCGCTGGACTTGCCTTCGCAGCGGTCCGAGCCGCAGTTGGCGCAGGTTCCTGCAGCGCAGTCCGCGTTGTCACCGGCGTCGCAGCTACCCGAGCAGGGCTGTCTGGCAGCGCAGGAGCTCGAGATGCAGGTGTAGTCGGTGCCGGTGTCGCAGCACTCGCCGTTGGCGCCGCAGGTCGTGACGCAGTCGCCGCCGCTGCACTTCTTCCCGCCGCAGCTGGCGCCGCTGCCGGCGTTGCACGTGCCGGAGCCGTTGCAGGTGGGCGCGGACACCGCCGTGCAGCCGGAGCACGTCTTGGAGCCGCAGGCCGTGCCGCTGCCCGCGTACCCGACGGCGCAGCCCGAGGTGGTGCAGCTCCACGACTGGCAGCCCGAGTTCGTGGCGAGGCCGTTGCAGTTCGTGGAGCCGTTGTCGGAGCAGCCACCTCCGCCGTCGCACTTGTCCTGGTGGTAGAAGGTGGTGCCCGAGCACTGAGCCGACAGCCCGTTGCTGCAGTTCGTCGTGGTCCCGTAGTTCGTGATCCCGCAGCCGGCCGCGCCGACCGGCCCAGAGCACGCGCCGTTACGGCACTGGTTGTCGAAGCTGTTGCAGTCGGTCGAGCCCCCGTCCACGCACACGCCGTTGGCATCGCAGAGGTCCTGCTTCAGGTGCGTGTCGCCCGAGCACCGGTTGTCGCCGCACGCAGTGCCGGACGGTGATTTGTCGGTGACGCATCCGGTCGACGTAACGCAGCGGCCGTTCGTGCACGGCCCGTCCGTGGCGTTGCAGTTCTGCTGCCCGAGGTCCTTGCAGTTTCCGTTGTCACAGACGTCCTGCAGGTTCCAGAGGTCTACGGAGCACGTGAGGCCGCCGCACGGGAAGCCGTTCGGCTGGTTTCCGGCGGTGCACCCCGTCGAGGCGTTGCAGGAGTAGGTCTGGCACGGGTTGCCGAGGTTGCAGTTGGTGGTCCCGCTGTCGATGCACGCTCCGGTGCCGTTGCCGCAGAAGTCGGTGGGGTTGAAGACACCGGTCCCACACGTGGAGGCATTGCACACCTGGCTGGACGGGGCGTTCGTCCAGGCCGTCTGTGAGTTCGCGGGCGTACACCGGAGACAGGCGCCGTTTCCGCTGGCCGCCTGACCGTCGCCGGAGTTGTAGCAGGTGCCGGCGATGAGGCAGGTGCCCGCGTTGACCGGGTAGAGACAGGCGCCAGCGCCGGTGTCGCGGTCGTCGGGGGTGCAGTTGTTCGCGGTGCAGCTCTGGCCGTCATCGCACGGCGTGTTGGTGCCGACGCAGGAGCCGGAGGCATTGCAGACGTCGCCGCCGGTGCAGATGTTGCCGTCGAAGCAGGCCGTGCCCACGGGCTTGGCGACCACATTGCACTCGGTCCCGGTGGCGGCCGCGGTGCAGACCTTGTTGCCGGTGTTCTGGCAGGTGCCGGTGCCCGCCGAGCAGGCGGCGCCCACGTCGTAGCCCTCGTTGTTGCCGTTGACGCAGTTGTCGTCCTTGGTGTTGCAGAGCTCGACGTTGCCGGGCTTCACCGACGCGTCGTTGTCGGCGCAGTCGCCGTTGCTGGTGGCCGTGTACTTGTTGGCCGTGTCGGCCGCGCAGAGGCAGCGGACGTCAGAGGTCACGCCCACGCCGTCGCCGTCCGCGTCCTTGTAGTACTGCGTGCAGCCGCTCGCGCCCTCTTCGTTGATCAGCCCGTCGCAGTCGTCGTCGAAGGACGTCGAGCAGAGCTCGGCCTTGTTCGGCGCCTTGTTCGCGTTGCCGTCGTCGCAGTCGAGGAGGAGCGTGGCGCGGTACCAGGGCGAGGCCGTCTGCTTCTCGCACAGGCAGAGGCTGGTGCTGGTGCCGTAGGTGTCGCCGTCGGCGTCGACGTAGTACGTGGTGCACCCGGTGGCGCCAGACTCGTTGACCTGATTGTCACAGTCCTCGTCGTTGAACGGCGTGGTGTCGCACACCTCGTTCGCCAGCGGCAGCTGCTCACCGACGCACGCCCCGAGCACGCCGCCCGAGCAGGTCTTCGTGCCCGCGTGGCAGTCGCCGACAGGCGTCCCCACGCCCGAGTAGCACGACTGCGAGGCGGTGTTGTTCACGTTCGCGCAGCCGGTGGTGGTCCCGCAGCTGTCGTTGGTGCAGAAGTTTCCGTCGTCGCAGTTCTGCGTCCCCTTGTCGACGCACACGCCGGTCGCCCCGTCGCAGGTGTCCGCCACGGTGTACTGCAGTGACGAGCACGACGTGGCCTGGCACTGGTAGCCCGTGGCCCGCTTCGTCCAGCTGTTCGTGCTCGTCGCCGGAGCGCAGTGGAGGCACGAGTTGTTGCCGTTGCTCGTGCTGTTCACGGTCCCGGTCGGGTCCGAGTTGGTCGCGTAGCACGTCCCGGCGCAGCCCGGCGTCGCCGGGCTGCACGGCGTCCCAGCGATGAAGCAGTTCCCCGCCGCCAGGGTGCACGTGCCGAGGCCGTCACACGACCGGCAAGCGCCGCTGCACGAGTACAGCTGGCCGCCGCACGCCGAGGTGTCGCCCGCGCCGTCGCAGACGTCCGTGTGCGTGCACGCCGCACCGTCGTTGCACGACGTGCCCGACGGCTTGCCGGTCACGCCGCAAAGGGTCGAGCGCGCCCAGGTCTGGTTCGAGTCGTGCGCCAGCTGGTTCACGTCGCAAACCCGCGTGCTCGAGTTCTGGCACGTCCCAGTACCCGCCGTGCACGCCGCGCTGATGTCGCCGTTCAGCTCGTCCGTGGTCCCGTCACAGTCGTTGTCCAGCCCGTCGCAGTACTCGTAGTTCGCGTCGCTCGGCAGGAACAGACCCGTCGACAGCGTGGTGATCTCCGCCGCCGTCAGCTTCACGTCGTACACGCCCACCGCGCCGATCTGACCCTGGAAGTACGAGCTGCCCGGGCGGTAGCCCACGTACAGCGCGTCCGCGCGAGACACCACGTTGCCGCAGCTGGTGTTCGTATCGGTCGAGCGGAGGACGCCGTTCGTGTACGTCTGGATGAGGCAGCTCGCCTTCGAGTACGTACACGCCACGTGGGTCCACGTGTTGGCCACCAGCGCCTGACCGCCGAACCACGCCCAGCTCCCCGCGTCGGTCTGTACCGCGCACTGGAACACGCCGCTGTTCACGCCGATCTCGTAGCTGCTCTCCTTGTTCATGATGATGAGCCCCCCCGAGGTGCCGTTCCACCGCACCCAGCCGGTCATGGTGACCTGCGGCGAGGTGATGTCGTACGGCTTGCCCGCGGCGTGCGCCACGGTGAGGTTCTGGGCCCCGGCGTAGCCGCCGACGCTCGGGTACGGCCGGGTGCCGCCGAGCGCGGCGCCCACCGGCACCGTCTGGGACGGCAGGCTCGTGGTCACGCGCGTGGCGTTATCGGTGGCGTGGTTGTCGAAGCCGGAGACGTCGAGCTCGGTGGTCTGGTCCGAGTTCATGCCGTACGTGCCCCAGACGAGCTTGTGCGCGCAGAACGTGGCCGTGGCGTCGAGGCGGCAGACCTTGATGCCGTCCGCGCACGCGTCGAGGTCCGTGCTGTCGCAGGCCTGGCCCTTGTCGGCGAACGACTCGTCCGCCTGCCCGCTGCAGTTGTCGTCCACGTCGTTGCACTTCTCGGTCGCGCCCGGGTTGATCTGGGCGGCCGGGACGGTGATCCCGGTGTAGCCATCGACGTTCTTGGAGCTGCCCGAGTCCACGCAGTCGCCCGCGGCGGCCACGTAGCCCGGCGGCGGCGAACACGCCTGCACGGTCACGCTCGAGTTGCCGTAGCCGTCGGCGTCGAGGTCCTGGTAGTAGGTGATGAGGACGCCGTTGTCGGTCGCGCCGTTGCAGTCGTTGTCCTTGCCGTCACACACCTCAGCCACCGGCAACACCTGGCCGTTGCACACGTTCGAGCGGCCGCCGTTCGCGCACAGCTCCGTGCCCGGCTTGCACAGACCCACGTTGTTCGTAGCCGGCGCGCCCGTGTAGCAAGCCGAGTCGTAGACGGCCGTGTTGTTCGAGTGCTGGCACCCGGAGACCGCGCTGCACGTGTCCGTCGTGCACACGTTGCTGTCGTCGCAGTTCGTATTGGCCGGGTCCACGCACGTGCCGCCGCTGCAGAAGTGCTGCGGATCGTGAGACGTGGTCGACACACACGACGGGTTGAGGCACGCCCAGCTGCCCGGGCGGTTCGTCAGCTGCGTGATCGAGCTCCCGGGGTCGCAGTACTTGCAGGAGTTGGAGTCGTTGGTGGTGGTGTTCGTGCCACCGGACAGGTCCTGGTTCTGCGAGTAGCAGGTGCCGGCGCAGTTGCGGTCGGTGGGGCTGCACCCGGTCACGAAGCAGTTGCCGCCGTTGACGGTGCAGCCGCCCGAGCCGTCGCAGGCGCGGCAGGTGCCCGAGCAGGTGTAGGGCGTGGTGACCGTACACGCGCTGGTCGCGCCGCCCGAGCAGTTGTCGCCGAAGGAGCACGCGTTGCCGTCGTTGCACGCCACGCCCAGCGCCTTGCCGCTGGTGACGCTGCACACCGTGCTCAGCTGCTCGACCGACTCACAGACCTTGGTGCCCGAGAGCTGGCACTGCGCGTCCGAGCCCGCCGTGCAGGCCGCGCTGAGGTCGGTGTAGGGCTCGTCCGTGCCGCCCGTGCAGTTGTTGTTCGCGCCGTCACACACCTCGAAGTTCCGCTCCACGGAGCGGAGCGACTTCGCCGTGTTCTGGGCCGCGAGCTGCGCCGCAGTGAGCGTGTAGTTGTACCAGGCCACCTCGTCGAAGGTGCCCGCGCCAGCCTGCGACGAATCCAGCGACCCGTTGGCCGAGTCCTGCTCTTGGCCGAGCCACAGGTCGCTCGACCACGCGAACGCCGTGGTCCCCACGTTCACCGACTGGACCTGCGCGCCGTTCTTGTACGCCCGGAACGTCCCCGTGACGCCGTCGTACGTGAACGCCACGTGGTACCAGGTGCCCGCCGCGAAGCTGAACAGGTTGCCGCGGTTCACCGCACGCACGAACACCGTGCCGTCCTGACGCAGCGCCAACCCGTCCTCGGACGCGCCCACGATGAACGACAGCGCGTACTGCGTCGTGGGCACCGTCGTCGGCTTGAACCACATCGACACCGTCCACGCGCTGCCCGAGAAGCCCGCGCTCGGGATCCGGACGTAGCTCGTGGTCGTGCCGCCAGCCGTTTGGAGCGCGGACGCCGAGCCGCTCGCCCCGGTCACGATGGTCGTATTACGAGCCGTGGCGTCGCCCGTGCCGTCCGCCTCGTCCTCCACAGTGCCCGTCGTCGAAGCCGACACGTTCGTGCGACCCCGGTCGAAGCTGAACGCCGACAGCGGACCGTCGTACGTGCACGTCACGCCCGTCTTCGCGGCGTTGCAGACCAGCTCGCCCTCCGTACAGAGGTCAGCGTCCGTCGACTCGTCACACGCCTGACCCTTCGTCGGGAAGTTCTCGTCGATCGTGCTCGAGCAGTTGTTGTCCTGGTTGTCACAGACCTCGGTGTTGCCGGGGTAGTTCGCCGGATCCGCGTTGTCGCAGTCGTCGTCCACACCCGCATAGCCCAACGGCTGGCTGCACTTCAGCGTGGTGCCGTCCGCCGACTTACCGTGGTTGTCCGAGTCGTTGTCCTTGTACCAGGTGGTGAAGTCCGACGCGTTGTCCGTGAGGCCGTCGCAGTCGTTGTCGAGAGAGTCCGCGGCGTTCGACACCGCGCACAGCTCCGTCACCGGCTTCACCTCGCCAACACACGACCCGAACGCGCCGCCCGAGCACGTCTCCGTACCCGAGGAGCACGTCCCGATCCCCAGCGTGGACGCCGGGATGCCCGTGTAGCAGGACCGCGCAAAGCTGTTGTTCACGATCCCGCAGCCCGTCGCGTCCGAGCAAGTGTGGTCCGTACAGAGGTTCGAGTCGGTGCACGCCGTGGTCCCCGCGTCGACGCATGTGCCGCTCTGCACGCCGCCGCCGCAGAAGTCCGCCGGAGCGTGCGTCGTGGTCGACGTACACTTCGCGGCGTTGCACACCGTGGTCGCCGCCGCGGCCGTCCACGTCTGCTGGCTCGTCGACGAAGCGCACTCGAGGCAGCGATCGTTGCCCGTTGCGCCCTTCGAGACGCCGTTCGAGTAACACATCGTCGCGTCGCCGCAGCCCGGCTGCGTCGCGTCGCACCCGGCGATGAAGCACGTGCCCGAAGCCACCGTGCACTTGCCCGTGCCGTCGCAGGAGCGACAGGTGCCCGAGCAGGTGTACGGCGTGCCCGTGCACGCGCTCGTCGCCCCGCCCGTACAGGTCTCACCGAACGTGCACAGGTCCGAGTCGTTACACACCGTCCCGGCCGGCTTGCCTGTGACCGAGCACTCCGTCGTGAGGCCCGCTGCCGCGCACTGCTTCACGCCCGAGTTCGCGCAACCGCCAGAGCCCTGGCTGCACGCCTGGCCCTTGTCGGTGAACGTGTCGTCAGCAGCCCCCGCGCAGTCGTTGTTCAGACCGTCGCAGATCTCGTAGTTCCGCGTCAGCGCCGGGATCCCGCTCGACACCAGCGCGTTCAGCTGCGTCCCGCTCAGCGCGTACGGATACAGAGCCACCTCGTCCATGAGACCCGGGAACGTCACGTGGTCCGCGGAGGCGCTCAGCACCGCCCGACCGATCGTCACCTGCGACGTGTTCGTGTTCATCGAGCCCGTGTAGACGCACGGGGCACCGACCTGCGTGCCGTCCTTGAAGAGCGTCAGCGTCGTCTCGGTCCCGGCCGCGTTCACCGACGCAACCACCGCCACGTGCGCCCAGGTCCCCGTGCTGAGGCTGATCTCGTGGCAGTAGAGGCCCGTCCCGTTGATCTGGTGATATGGGCGCAGCTTCCCGGAGGACGGATCGCCCGACCCGTAGAGCCGGAACTCGATCATGCGCGAGCTGTCGATCCCCTTGGCGAGCACCGAGGTGCGGTTGCCGCTCGGGACGCTGTCCATCCGGATCCAGAAGGCCGCCGAGCCGCCGCGGTTGCCGTAGTTCATCGACGCGTGGTGCGGCATGGTCACCTGACCGCCGCCGCTGAAGTCGAAGCCCTTGCCCGTCTTGCCCGTGACCTGCGCCACCGTGTTGCCAACGGCCGTGGACCACGTGCCGTTCAGCGAGGCCTGCGCCTCGTTCACGATGATCGGCGCCCCCGTGGTGTCGATCCGGTCGCCCGTGACCACCAGCGCCGCGCCGTCGTCGGCGCAGATCGTGCCGGTGCCCGTGGCGTTGCAGATCGTGAGCCCCTCGGTGCAGCTGTCGGCGTCGGAGGTGCCGTCGCAGGCCACGTTGAGCGCGAAGGTCTCGTCGGTCTGCGAGTCGCAGTCCTCGTCGACGCCGTTACAGGCCTCGGAGGCCGTCGGGTAGACGGTGTTCTTCGTGTCGTCGCAGTCGTCCTTGTTGGTGGTGCTGTAGAGCCCCGTCGGCGCGCACAGGCACTTCGAGTCCGAGGTGAGGCCGTAGTTGTCGCCGTCCGCCGACTTGTAGTGGAGCGAGCAGCCGGTGGCGTCCTCTTCGTCGATCTGGTTGTCGCAGTCGTCGTCGATGCTGTTGCACGCCTCGGTGGCCGACGGCTTCACGGCGGCGTTCGAGTCATCGCAGTCCGGCTGGCCAGGCGCAGCGCGGTAGTTGCCGGTCGCAGCGCAGAGGCACTTCGAGTCCGACGCCACGCCGAAGGTGTCGTTGTCCACGTCGAGGTGGAAGATCGTGCAGCCCTGCGCGCCCTCTTCGTCGCCCGTGCCGTCGCAGTCCTCGTCCTTGTCGGCGGCGTCGCACACCTCGGTGGACGGGAGCACCTCGCCGGCGCACGAGCCGAGCACTCCGGCGGAGCACGTCTTCGTGCCGTCCTTGCAGACGCCGATACTCTGGGTCGACGGCGCGCCGCTGTAGCACCCCTCGGTGTACCCGTTGTTCGTGGTGGTGCACCCGAGCGCGGTGTCGCACGCGTTGTCCGTGCACACGTTCGCGTCCGTGCAGGCGGTGATCCCGCCGCCCTGGTTGCACTGACCGGCCGTGTTGCAGGTCTTGGCGGCGATGAACTGGGACGTGCCGCTCGAGGAGCAGGAGGACGCCACGCAGGTGGCGCCGCCGCACGCGGTGTCGTCGTCGACCACGGTGGTCACGCACCGGAAGTTACCGTCACAGGTCGCGTCGGTCCGCTCGCCGTCGCAGGTGGCCGCGTCCGTGCAGCTCGCGTTGACCACGAGCCCAGAGCAGTTCGCGGTGGTGCCGCAGCAGGTGCCCGAGCCGCAGCAGTACCCGTTGTTGCAGTAGTTCGACAGACACTGGTTGGTGCCGCCGCAGGCGTCGCCGTTCGGCTTCTTGGGCACGCACGTGGTGCCGCCGCAGTAGTAGCCCGACACGCAGTCGGCATCGACTGTGCAGCTGTTCTTGCACGTGAGCGGGCCACACACATACGGCGTGCACGGCTCGGCGCCGGCGTCCGTGCAGGTGCCCGTCCCGTTGCACTTGTCGGAGAACGTGTGCGTCGAGCCCGTGCAGGACTCGGCCCCGCAAGCCGTCGTGTTGTCGTACTTCGCGCACTCGGACGCGCCGTCGCAGTTGCCCGTGAGACCGCAGGTCGTGGGATCCGACGACGCACACTCGTTCTTCACGTCCGTACCCGCCGGCGCCGCCTGGCAGCCGCCGTTGCCGTTGCACACGTCGCAGCCACCGCACTGCGAGAGCGGGTCGGTGTTCACCGCCACGAGCCCGCACGCGCCGGCCGCGTCGCAGCGCTGACACGTCCCGCACGCCACCGTGTTGGCCGGGAAGAGGCACGCCCGCGCCCCGTTACAGGTGCCGCCGCAAGTCCCCGTGCCCGTACACTCGTTCGCAGGGTCGGAAAGGTTCGGCACCGCCGTACACGTGCCCAGCGAGCCCGCCACGTTGCACGCCTCGCAGAGCCCACCGCACGCAGAGCCACAGCACACCGCGTCGATGCACTTGTCGGACACGCACTGGTTGTTGCCGCCACACGTGTCGCCGTTCGGCTTCTTCGGCTCGCACACGTTGCCGTTGCAGTAATTGCCCGGCTTGCAGTCCGCGTCGGCAGAGCACGTCGTGGAGCAGCTGCCCGCCCCGTCGCAGTAGTACAGCTGGCAGCCCGCCTCGATGTCCGTGCCCGCCGCGTGCGAACGACACTGACCCAACACTCCAGGCTGGTTGCACAGCGTGCACGCACCGGTGCACGCCGACTCGCAGCACACACCGTCCACGCAGAACGCCGACTGGCACTGGTTCGAGCCGCCACAGAGATCTCCGTTCGGCTTCTTCGGCAAGCACGAGGCGTTCTCACAGTAGTGCGTGGAGGCGCAGTCGGCGTCCGACGCGCAGTCCGTGTCGCACGAGGCGCCAACGCACACGTAAGGCGAGCACGCCGTGGCCCCGCCGTCGACGCAGTTGCCCGTGCCGTCGCAGGTGTCGCGGTTCTGCTGAACACCCGACGCGCACGTCTGCGGCGTGCACTCGGTGCCCGCCACCCATTGGCGGCACACGCCCGCGCCGTTGCACACGCCGTCGTCTTTGCAGCCAGACGCCGACGTCGTCGCACACTCGTCCAACGGATCGGCGCCGACGAGCACGTTGCGGCACGAGCCCGTGCCGTTGCACACCTTGCAGGTGGTGCAGTCGTTGTCCGGGTCGGAGTTGTCCGGCGCGAACGTACAAGTACCCACGGAGCCCGCGCTGTTACACGCCTCGCAGGTGCCGCCGCACGCCTTGTCGCAGCACACCCCGTCGGCGCATTGGCCGGAGGTGCACTCGACGCCCGAGGTGCACGGGGTCCCGTTCGTCTTGGTGGGACCGCACGTCCCGGCCGAGCAGTAGTTCCCCGCCACGCAGTCCGCCGTGGTCACACAGGCCGTGAGGCACGCGTTCGGACCGCAGATGTACGGGTCGCAGGCCGTCGGCACCGCCGAGCTGCAAGTCCCGCCGCCGTCGCACGTCCGCGCCGACTGCGCCGTACCGTTCGTACAGGTCGCGGGCAAGCACACGGTGCCCACCACCCAGCTGCGACACGCGTACGCGCCGTTACACTCGCCGTCGTGGCCGCACGTCGACTCCGCGGACTGCGTGCAGTCGCTCTTCGGATCCGTGCCCTCCACCGCCGCCGTGCACGCCGCGTTACCGTCGCACACACCGCACGCCGTGCAGTCCGAGTGCGGGTCCTGGCCCGCGTCCACGTTGTTCGAGCACGAGCCAAGACCGTTGCAGAGCACACACGTCGCGCAAGAAACCGTGGCCGCCGGGAACCGGCACGCGCCGCTCCCGTTGCACACGCCACCGCAAAGACCCGTGCCCGAGCACTCATTGTCGGGGTCCTGGTTGTCCGTGACGTTCGTGCACGTGCCCTTCGAGCCCAGCAGATCGCAGCGCTTGCAGGTGCCCGCGCACGACCCGTCGCAGCACACCCCGTCGATACAGAAGCCGCTCTCGCACTCGCCGCCGGTCACGCACGGCGCGCCGTTCGTCTTACCGCCGGTGCACGACCCGTTCTCGCACACCGAGCCGGCCGCGCAGTCCGCGTTCGTGGTGCACCCGGAGCCGCAGGTCGGCCCGTCGCAGATATAGGGCGAGCACGACACGCCCAAGTCGTCCACGCACGTGCCGAGGCCGTCGCACTCCGACTTCGCGAACGCCGTCCCCGCGGTGCACCGTTGGTCCTTGCAGACCGTGCTCAGCATCCACTTCTCGCACTGACCGAGCCCGTCGCAGTAGCCGTTGTCGCCACACGTCGACGCCGCCGACTCCGCGCAGTTGTTCTTCACGTCCGTGCCGGCCCCCGCGTTCTTGCAACCGCCCGTGCCGTTGCACACCTGGCACGACCCGCAGCTCGCCGACGGATCCGTGTTGTTCGCCACGAAGCCCGTGCAACCGCCCACGCCGTTACACAGCTGACACACCCCGCAGCTCGTGCTCGTCGAGGCAAACATGCAACCGCCCGCGCCGTCGCACGTGCCACCGCACGCGCCCGTGCCAGTGCACTCGTCCGCCGGATCCTGCCCGCTCGACACCGCGGAGCACGTCCCCGCCAAGCCCGCCACGTTGCACGCGTTGCACAGACCGGTGCAGCCGCTGTTGCAACACACGCCGTCCACGCAGAACCCGCTGCCGCAGTCCGATGCCTCGTCGCAAACCGAACCGAGGTTGCCCTTCGGCACGCAACCGCCGTCGCACGTGCAGCTCGAGTCGCAGTCGCCCTCCACCGAGCACGTCGCCGCGCAAGACGGCGCCGTCTGGTCAGCCGCACCCGTGCAGAACTGGTTCGGGAAACAACCGCACTCGTTTGCCACCGTCGCGCTCGTACACGCCGTGTCGTCCGCAATCGTGCTCGTCCCGCACTTGAACGCTGAGCACGCCGGATCCCCGCGATCGCCCTGGCACTCGGCCGGCGTGTCGCACGCCGCGGCCACCGTGTACGAGCCGGGGCACTGCCCCACGTGCGCGCAGCAGTCGCCGCCCGGGCCGTCGCAGCAGAACTCGTTCGAGCAGTAGCTCGACTCACAGGTCCCGTTCGACAACGAACCCGTGCCGCACGGCATGCCGTTCTGCCGCTTCGCGACGCCGACGTCCTCGAAGGGCTTCACCACGAGGCCCTTGTTGTACTGAACGATGTGCTCGTCGGTGCAGGGCTTCGGCAGAACGACCACCTCGTCGAGCACGCCATTGAACTGACCCACGTTCGTGTTCGGGAGCGCGTCCGAGAACTGACCGAGCACGATGCTCGCCGTCCCAGAGAGCGTCCCAGACCACGCCACCGTGCACGCCAGCTCGCTGTCGATGTAGAGCCGGACGTTCGTCCCGTCCCACGTCGCCGCGAGGTGCACAAACACACCCGCCGTCAGCGCACCGAAGCCGTTGGCCGCGAGCGCGTCCATCACCGCCGTCTTCAGCGCCGCGTCACCGTTCAGCATCACGAACGGGATACCGCCCTGCAGACCGAGCCCGAACTGACCCGCCTTCGAAACCAGCCACTGCGTCGTGCTCTCGCCGTTGCCGAGCCACTTCGCGAACACGCTCACCGTCAGCTGAGGGAACGCCACCGCAGAGCTCGCAGCCAGCACCGCGCAGTCCGACAACGCCGCGCCTACTGCGCCGTTCTGACCGCAGGAGAACCCGTTGCCCCAACGACCCGTCGCAACCGCCGTACCGAAGCCCTTCGCGAAGCCCTTGATCCAGTCGATCCCGTCGCCGCCGTTGCCGCCGTCGCCGCTGCCGTCGAACGCCAGGTTGCCGAAGTCCACCGACGTCGACGACTCGTCATCGAAGCTCAGGTAGCTGAACGGAAGCGGCGGGAACACGTCCTTGATGTCGCCCGAGGGCGGCGCCACGCCCGTCATCACCGCCAGCACGTCTGGCGCCGTCAGCGCGTAGTCCAGGAACAGAGTCTCATCCACAGACCCCGAGAACACGCCCACGTCCGGGACCGCGATCCCCTCCTGGCCCACAAGAACATCCGCCGCCGTCAGCAGGATCTCGGCGCCGCAAGCCACCGAGCCCGCGAGCTTCCCGTCCACGTAGATCTTGATCGACGTGCCGTCGAACACGCCCGCCACGTGGAACCAGACGTTCGTCGAGATCGACACCGACGCGTCCACCCGCACGTAGACGCCCGTGGCCTTGTCCAGCACACGGAAGAACAGCGTGGAGCCGTCGATCCCGATCCCGAACGAGCCCGACTTCGAGATCAGCCACTTGACCCCAGAGTTCCCAGCCCACGAGAACCAGCCGCCCAGCGTCAACGCGCTCTTCCAGGCCGTCAGCGTGCCCGAGCCCGTCAGACGGATGAACTGACCCGCCGCCCCAGTAAACCGAACCGCCTTGCACCAGCGACCCTTGACCCAGCTGATCGTGCCGTTGAGCACCGCGTTCAGGCCCCCGAGCGCCGCGTTCGCGAGGTTCGTTCCGATCCCCTCGCGGAACTTCAGCCATGAAACCGGGGGCTTCGTCTTGAAGTGGCAGAGGTTCACCTTGGGCGGCAGGCGCCAGCCCTTCAGCAGGTTCAGCACCTGCGACGGGCTGAACGGGAAGTCCAGGATCGACAGGTTGTCGATCGTCCCCTTGAACTTCATGAAGTTGCCGTAGGTCGGGCCCCACTGACCCAGCGTGATCGGGTCCAGCGTGGAGAACGGGATCAGACCCGTGTACGGCAGCGCCGCGACCACAACGCCGTTGATCAAGAGCTCGATCAGCCGGCCGTCGAAGCGGACACCGACGTGGGTCCACTGACCCACCGCGATCACCGGCGATCCAAAGCCGCCGAACAGATCCCAGAAGCTGCCGCTGCCGAAGCCGAACGAGCCGCCGCCGCCGACGCTGAAC
>SXOO01000184.1 GCA_005776725.1 Pseudomonadota bacterium
AAGCAAGCCCTTGCGCAGCACCCTGCCGCTAAGCTGGAGAAAAGTACGATGCAGCATGAACGGCTCTCGCCGCTCGGCCAGCGCCTTCTCGAATCGGGCCAGGCGCTCTCGTGGCCGTGGGCGTCGCTCATCGACCCGACCTGACGAGATCGCGCCGCCGGCGCGTTCGAAGCCCTAATCGGACGGGCTACGGGCACCCGTGCCCGTCAAGCTGAAGCGGTCGGGCGGCGGGTGGAAGATCGTTGTCTCTTCCCTTTGAGCTCAGGGCGCCGCCGCCACGCTCCGCACCATGCCGTCGCACTCGGCCTCGAAGCACGTTCTTCTCGTGGTATCCAGGGTATCCAGGCGCGCGGCTGGCGTGCCTGATACCCGCGCTGTAGCCTCCTATGCTCTATCAGAGGGGGAATCATGCGACTTTCCAGACTGGGCCTCACGCTCTTCGCGGCATCCCTGCCGTCCACTATCGGATGCGGCGCCTCCAGTGATCCCGTTGCCGCGACGCGGGACGACACCGAAACGAGCGGTGGCTCCGTGGGCTCAGACGCCGAGGTCACGAGCACCGAGACAGTGACCCCCGAGCCCGACGTCGGCACGGACCCGGATGTTGGCACGGAGCCCGATGTTGGAACGGACCCGGATGTTGGCACTGACCCCGATGTTGGCACTGACCCCGATGTCGGCACGGACCCCGATGTCGGCACGGACCCCGATGTCGACACGGACCCCGATGTCGGCACGGACCCCGATGTGGGCACAGACGCCGACACCACGACAGACCCCGACACGGCGGCTGACCCCGACACCACCACCGACCCGGACACCAACTCCACGCCTGCGCCAAGCTGGGTCAACCTGACGTTCCCGCAGTCGGTTCTCTCGGGCGAACCGGCCAAGCTGCAGTTCGAGTGGACCGATCCGGACGGAGATCTGGCGTCGGTTCGCGTCACGCGCTCGAACGTCCTCGGCAGCCGCTCGCTCGTGTTGAAGCCGGAGGCGCTGGGTCTCACGGGCATGGGCGGCCAGCTCTCGCTACCGATCCCGACGAAGGCGCTCCCATTCGGCGTCTCGAGCTACGAGATCGTCCTCCGCGACGCGAGCGGGAACGACTCGGCCCCCATCGTCTTCGACCTCGAGGTGATCGGCTCCGGTCTGGGCGCAGCGCCCGTCCTGACGGCGCTCGCCGCCGGGAGCGAGACCGTCGACCGACCCACTGGCAAAGGCAACGACTCTCGACCGGCCGTTGAGTTCGACTTCGCCGACGTTGAGGCCGACATTCAGCGCGTCCGGGTCACCGCGACGCCGCCGGGGGGCGATGCTCGCACGACCGAAACCCGCGCTTCCGCATGGGGTATCGCCGGAGCATCCGGGACGGCAAGCGGCCGGCCGCTCCGATTCACGGAGGCCGACATGCTCGGCGACTACGCCGTCGAGGTCACGCTGTTCGATGCGGCCGGCCATGCGAGCGCGTCGAGTTCGGTGGTCGTGACACTGGCGGCCACGGGCGGCGCGCAGGCCATTAAAGTTACAGGCGTTTTGCCTCCGGAAGGGGGGGCGGGCGCCGAGGTGCTCATCACAGGCGTCGGCTTCGACCTCGATCCGGTCGCGAACGCCGTCCACTTCGGCCCGTTGCGCGCGGAGGTCGTCGACGCCACCGAGACCGAGCTGAGAGTCCTGGTCCCGGACGGCGCCAGCACCGGGCCTCTGTTCGTCCGGACGCCCGGCGGCGTCACACAGCACAGCGAGCTGTTCGTCATTCCAGCACGCGTGAGCGTCGCCGCCGAGTCGTCGGTCGTAGCTGCCGGCGGGCTCCTCCCGTTCTCGGCGACCGTCGTCTCAATCCCTGGCGACGCCTTGGTGGAGTGGCGCGTGAACGGCGTCGTCGGTGGCGCCGTCGAGACCGGCACCATCGACCCCGACGGCCTGTACCACGCACCCGATGCCCCACCGGCAGGCGCGACGGTGGTCGTGTCGGCAGTCGTCGGCGCACTCTCCGGAGACGCGACCCTGACCATCACGCCGCCCCCGGGTGGGCCGGGTCAGGGGCTCGTCGTGGCCGTCAACGGCGGACGGGTCGAGTCCGAGGATGGAAGCGTGACGCTCGACGTGCCGGCTGGCTCGATCGCAGCGGACACGACGATCGGGGTGACCCCCATACCCTCGGGCGACCGGCCCCCCCCACCGGACGGGCGACGCACCGAAGCCGCCGTCGCGTTTGAGCCGTCGGGCCTCGTCTTCGACCTGCCCGCGCGCGTCACTATCACGCTCGACCACGCGTTCGCCCCCGGGACGTCGCTGGTGCTTCGAGAGTGGCTCCCTCTTACCGGCGACTTTGGACCGCCGAGCCCGGCGGTCGTGGACGACAGCGGCGTGCGCGCTTCGGCGTTCGTCTCCCACTTCTCGGACTTCGTGGTCGACTCCGAGCAGCGGCCGAGTGGTGCGCCGGCCCCGACGCTCACCGGGATCGCGCCCGCAGAGCTCACGGAGGGGACCCGCGCCCCGGTGCGAATCACCGGCACGGGCCTCACGCCGGAGCTGCGGGTCACGGTCCTGAAGGCGGGTCAGGTGACGGGCGACGTCTCCGCCACCGGCCTGCGCACGGTGGGCTCCGAGGCCGGGCTCACGCTCGACGTGCACGTCCTGCCGGGGCTCGGGGCCGGCGCGGTCGAGACATATACCCTACTGTTCACCACGCCGGAGGGACTCGAGGCGAGCATCGACGTCACTGTCCGAGGCCTCGCGGAGTGGCAGGTGCCTGCAGGTCAGTCGGTGACGGTCTCCGACTCCACGCTGGCGACCTACTCCTCCGTGGACATCCAGGGCACGGTCCTCGTCGCCGCGGACATCCTCGATGTGGTGGCGACGCGTCGCGTGACGATCTCCGGAACGATTGCGGCGCAGGGCGCACCCGGCCTCTCCGCGACAGGTCAGGGCGGCGCGGCGACGGCCGGGACGTCGGGCGCGGGCGGGCGCGGCCGTGACGGTGACTTCGACGATGAAGACAGCTGGGGCGGCAACGGGGTCCCGTGTTGGGGCCCGAGCGCCGAGTGTTCGCAGGTCCGCCAGCTCGCGGCGCTCGGTGGCGCTCCGGGCGAAGACGTCGGGGTCCTCAGCTCGATCCTCAGCGCCATCGTC
This sequence comes from Pseudomonadota bacterium, assembly GCA_005776725.1. Classification (GTDB taxonomy): domain Bacteria; phylum Myxococcota_A; class UBA9042; genus SXOO01. The sequence continues at coordinate 3,133 of SXOO01000184.1, forward strand.
GATCTCGTCGGGTGCGCCTTTGGGAGCGTCGTCTCGTGCATCTCGCTGATCGCCGACGTCGTTGCGATCGTCGAAGACATGGGAGATCTCAGCGAGAACAGCGGCCACGGGCGCGGGGGGCTCGGCGCCGCGTACGGCGGAAGCGGGGGCGGTGGTGGCGGCGGCGGCGAGAACGATTACCTGCTGGTCTCGGTCAGTGGTGGCGGCGGCGGCTCGGGTGGCGAGCCCGGCGCGTCGGTGCGCATCCTGTCCGCGGGCAACGTCACGCTGGACGGCGCGATCTCGACCGCGGGCGGCGCCGGCGGCAACGGCTCCCAGGTCGGCATCGCCGAGCTGAACCTCGTCTTTTTCGACATCGAGCTCGGAGCAGCCAGTGGCTTTGGGGGCGGCGGCGGCGGCGGTGGGGCGAGCGGCTCGCTCCTCCTGACGTCCGGCACGCGCATCCAGCGAGGGTCCAGCGCGTCGGTGATCTCGGCGTCCGGCACGGGCGGCACCGGAGGCTACATCGAGCTCGAGGACGACGCCGAGGCCACTCGCCAGTACTTCTTCCGCAGCGGCGTCGGCGGACGCGGGCGCGCCGGGACGCGCCGCTTCAGCGACGCGGCACTTGAGGCCGGCCTCCCGGTGCTGGACCCGGCCACCCTCGACAGTGGCGTCACCGGCCGGGCGATCCACCTCGTCCGCGTCAGGAGCTCGGAGACAGGCCTGGCGGTCCAGGTGGTCAGGGACGATGGTCAGGCGACGGTCACGCCGCTCGCGCTCGTCGGGGACACCTTCGAGGCGACCATCGCGCTCTCTCCCGGCTTCAACACGGTCGCCGTCGGCAAGGTCAGCGTCGTCCTCGGCACGTTCGGGGCCATCACCCCGGCGCTGCTGCAGAAGCGCGTGCTGCTTATCGCCTCCGACGCGGACGCCGACGGGCTCTCCGACGAGGACGAGGCGGCTCTCGGGACCGACCCGAACGATCGCGACTCGGATGACGACGGTGTCGGCGACGGCGCCGAGGTGGCCGCGGGAACGAGCCCGTTGAACGACGACACCGACGGCGACGGCCTACCCGACGCGGTCGAGATTGCGCTGGGTCTCGATCCCGACGCCGACGACGGCGACGGCGACGGCTTCAGCGACGGCCTCGAGGTGGTCGTGGGGACGAACGCAGGTTCGGCGCTCAGCAAGCCCACGGCCATCCCCGCTGGCCTCCTGTTTGCGCAACGAGGCGCCGATCTCGCGCTCCTCGACCCGAACACCGGGCTCATCGGAACCATCGGCAGACCGGCAGAGGGGCTCGGCTTCGGCGTCGCGGCCGGAAAGGGCGCCGCGCTCTACATCGCGACCCTCACCGAGCTCGCGAAGGCGAATCGCCTCACCGCGGTGCCGACTCTGATTGGTGCCTATGGTTCGGACGGCGGCCTGCCGATCCGCACCACGACGATCGCTTGGCACCCCGTCGAGGAGGCGCTCTATGGGGTGGAGCTCGGCCCAAGCCCGAGCTTCGCGCCGACGGGCCAGCTGCTGCGCGTGAGCCCGACGACCGGCGCTGCCAAGCGAGTCGGCGCAGCGTTGCCCGACCCGATCCACGCGCTCGCGTTCGACGCCGCGGGCGTCCTCTGGGCCACGCTCGGAAGCGACGCTGCCAGCGACCGCCTCGTGCGGATCGACCCGGCCACGGGAGCGCTGGTCGAGGTGATGGGCCCCCTCGGCGTGACCGGCGCGTTCGGACTGGCCCACACCGGCGGGTCGCTTTGGGCGACCGCCACGGACGGCGCGGAGACCGCCCTCTTGACCGTCGACCCGCTCACCGGCGTCGCGACCGAGACGAGCTCCCTGCCGGGCGTCGTCTACGATCTCTCGCCCGGCGCCGCTCCCGGCGCGCCTGCCGCGGGGTGCACCGCCCCGCCCGGTGGACCGGACTGCAACGGCAACGGCACCCCCGACGCGTGCGATGTCCTGCCGATGTTCGAACTCAGGCAGCAGATCGCGCTCGGCGCCTCCGGGGCGCTCGTCGCCGGCGATGTCGACGACGACCTGGACGTGGACCTAATCACCCACGGCACCGGCGGCACGGTCTTGCTCGAGAACAAAGGCGACGGAACGTTCGAGGCCCCCGTAGTCATCGACCCCGTCGCCGGCGGGCTCGCCGTCGGAGACCTCGACGGTGATCTCGACCTCGACCTTGCCATCACGGACAAGCCGAAAGACATGCTCCGCGTCCTGGAGAACGACGGGCTCGGGAGCTTCACGTATGCCTTCGCCGTGCCGGTCGGCCCCGACCCCGTGAGCGTGGCGCTCGGAGACTGGAATACGGACGACCAGCTCGACTTCGTCACGGGAAACGAGGGGATCCCGCTCTTCTTCGGACCGGTTCACGCCGGCATCTCGGTCTCGAACGGGACCACCGGCGTGGGCGGCAACGGCTTCACCGAGCCCGCCAATTACCCGGAGGTGTTCCGCGTGGAGCGGGTGCTCGGCGCGGACCTCGACGGAGACGACGCCCCCGAGATCGTCGCGTACACGGGGGGCGCAGCACGCATCTATCGGAACGATGGCACTGGAGCGTTCACTCCGGCCAACGAGGCGCTGGCCGTCTATTCGGTCTGGAGCTTCTTTCTGGTCGATGTCGATGGAGACACCGATCTCGACCTCGTCGGCGGCTCAGCGTTGTGGCTGAACGACGGCGACGCCGTGTTCACCGCGGGTCAGAGCCTCCCTTCGTCGGTCTCCGCAGCGGGCGACTTCGACGCCGACGGCGACGTGGACTTCGCTGGAAGCACCGGTTCCACCGGTGGGGCCTCAGTGCGCCTGAGCGTCTTCGACAACGACGGTATGGGCGTGTTCACGCCGCGGCACGCTGGCGTCTCCACGCTCGGCGGCTACGGCACGACCGCGACGGTGACCGCGGACTTTGACGCGGACGGCACCCTGGACACGGCAATCACCAGCTACGGCTTCACGTCCGGCGGCGCCGGCGGGCAGTTCTTCTCGGGCGTGAACATCTTCTCGAACCGCGGCTTCGGCGGCTACGACACCAACGCGTCCGGCGTCCCGGACAGCTGCGAGTGAACCGCAGTCTGAAGGCGCAAGAAGACGCATGCCCGTACCCGTCAAGCTGAAGCGGTCCGGCCGCGAGTGGAAGATCGTCGTCTCTTCCCTCTGAGCTCAGGGCGAAGCGGCGACGGTCCACACCACGCCATCACGGTCGCCGACCAAGACGCCGCCGTCTCCCGGGAGGGCGGCGATGACCGGGTCGCACCCCGGCGCCGCCGTGTGGATGACTCTGGGAGTCCCGTCCTCGCGGTTGGCACTCCATATCTATCGCTTGGTGCCCAGCGCCGACGACTACCGAGCTCGGGGCGCGGACCCGCGCGGATAGGTGCCACGAATCACTCGAGCAGGGTAGCTGGCGCCCGGAGGCGGGTCCAGCCGCCGGTGGAGGGGCTCGAAGTGGTCTGGAGCGCCCTCAGTCGTGGTGCTGCGGGGTGTCGGTCTTGTGCCGCCACGCCGGTCCGGGGCGTTTCTGAGGCGGGGAAGCGAGGCGGCGGAGCGTTTGGGCGTCTCGGGCAAGGCGGTGCAATGCCGCGGCGTGCGGAGCGTCAGGACGGGGCGTCGGCTCGCGGTGCGCGGCGCTGGGTCTTGCGGCGGGGCGCCCGGTTCTGGGTCTGATCCGTTCGACCTGCTCTCCGTGGCGGGCCACGCGGGGCCCGGTGCGGGGCGAGGTGCCCCGAGGCGATGAGCGCGGCCGCGATGGCCTCGATCACGTCGGGGACCTTCCGCACCATGGCCACGATGCGGAAGGTCCCGCCGCAGGGGCATTGTCGCGGGTCGAGGGAGAGCACACGCTTCATCAGCTCAGCCTACGAGAGGCGGTCCGGTCGCGGCGGCCCGACGGGTCGCTCCGGGGTTTCGGGGGGTGGTCTTGGGAGTACCAGGGGCCCGTGGGCGGCATGGGGCGCGATGACGCCGAGGTCCCGGACCGCGACGAATCGGGGTGGCGGCACCAGCGCGGCGAGCCGCGCGAGGAAGGCCATCGGCGTGTATTCGATTGCGACGGTTCCTCGGCTCCACTCGTCCGCTTCAGGTCGACCACGACGTTCCCGTTCCCGCGGAGGTTGAGGCGGGAGAGCGGCAGCGGAGCCCGCGCGAGGTAGCGCAGCAGTCGTTCGAGCGCGTCTCGGGCGTGGGCCGGGATGGCGACGCCCGCGTGCACGTCGAATCCCTGTGCCGAGCGGGCGCAGAGCGGGCTCTTGGGCCCGGGAGGGGGCGCGGCCGCCGCTCTGGTGCGAGAGGCGGGTCTCGAGGGACGGCTTTGCCGTGGCGAGACGCGCCAGGATGCCGCGGACACGCTCTGCGTCCTCTGCGGCCGGCACTCGGGTCCTGCGCTCGAGAAGCCGGAGCACATCGCGCTCCACCTGATCCGCCACGGCCTGGACTTCGGCCCGTTTGGGAGCGCGGGTCGTCACGGCGCGAGCGCGGGCCTCTGGGCTGGGCCGTGGCGGCCCCTCAGACCCCCGCGGGCTGGCCGGCGGCACCCTTCTCGGCGCCGATGCGCTCAGCGCAGCGGAGCATGGTGCGCGTAGCACAAGCGAACACGCCGTTCAGGAGGTCGCGGTCGAAGGCGACGGCCATGCGCAGCGCGAAGGGGAGGCTGATGACCCATTGGCGATAGGGGACGCGCGGTAGGAGGCGGTCGACCGCATAGGCGGCCAGCTGGGCCATCCTCGCCCCCGCGCAGGTTGGACAAATGCTCGTCTTGCGGGAGAACGGAACGATGCGCGGAGCGCGGCACTTGGGCCAATGGACTTGGGAGCGCTCGCCGAGCTGGGCCAGGGGCCCGAGCGGCGAAGTGGAACGTGTAGAACAACGAGTTTCACTTGAACCCCGCATCGAGTACTACCGCCGGCTCGACTGAGGCGCGGCCCGCGTGCGGGCTCGGCCGCCCCCCGGGGTCTCCAGTGTTTCAGGGCACCACAGCCGCCGACTTGTCGCTCCCGGTCCGCCCGCAGGGATCAGTGGCCGTGGCCGTCACCGCCCAGCGACCGGGCCCGTACGGGTCCCATTGAAACAGCACCGAGAGCTCCTCTACCGCGCCGTCGACCCGATGGAGAGGAGCTCGCGCTCCGAACACCACCGTGCGCGACGTGCTGCGCTGGGCGCATCCCGGCGCTCCGTCGATATCCACGGGCTCACCGGTGGTCACGCCGCCCACCGTGGGGCACGGGCCAGCGGTCTCGGTGGACACGACGAAGTGGACCCTCAACAGCTGGGTTTGTTCGCCGAGGCTGACCGGCGCCGGGTTCGCGACGCGGATCGCGAGGAAGCTGTGGCTGCCGCCCTGCGGGCCGTGCTCCAACGCGGGGAGCTCCCCGGACGGCAGCTCTTTGAATGCGGAGGTCCCCGTGCCGAGCGTGACCAGCAACGGCCCGGTCAGCGTGCAGGTGGGATCGAGGGCGAAGAGGTCTTCGGTGGGGCTGCACCCGACGTTGTCGATGTCGCAGGGCACCTCGGTCTCGCACCCCGCGAGGACGAGACAGCACAACACAAGCACCGCCGACCTCATAACGGCCCCCCCGAATCCTCGTTGGCGGTGTGGAGCAGGAACGCGTCGAGGCTCACGCCGTCAGCCACGGGGTAAGCCTCGAGCAGCTTCGAGCGCTCGATCCGGTCCGGCCGGAAGCTGCGGTAGTCGCCGCGGAGCTCACACCACGCGGCCACCGACCAGCGGTCGCCCCAGAAGAAGAGCCCCACGGGGCGGATCACCCGGCTCGAGGTCTCCCCGTCGGCGCGCGTGTAGTCCACCTCCAGGCGACGGCGCTCGGAGATCGCTCGGCGTAGCACAGCCAGGTCCGCCGACGCGCGGTCGCCTCGGGCCCTGCGCGCCGCCAGCGAGTGGCGCGGCGCAAACAACGGGACCTGGGCCACCGCATCCCGGAGCGGCTTCGGGACCACGCCCTCGACCTTGGCGAGGACGGAGCGCGCGGCCTGGGAGAGCTCGCGATCGCCAAAGGCCTGGACCATCCGCGCGCCGAGGACCAGCGCCTCGAGCTCGGTAGTACCGAAGGCCAGCGGCGGGAGCTCGTAGCTCTTGTCGAGCGCGTAGCCGATCCCGGGCTCGCCGCGCACTGGCACTCCGGAGGCCGCGAGGTCTGCGATGTCGCGATAGACGGTGCGCACGCTGACCGACAGCTCGCCCGCGAGCGCGTCAGCCGTGGTGAGGCGCGTCCTACGAAGGAGCTGAACGAGCTGGAACAGGCGGTCGGCGCGGCGCACGCCCGGAGACTGCCCCAAGTGGCCGCGCGTGTCATGAGTGCGCCGACGCGAGCGCTCGCGGCTCGAGCTGTGGGGGGCCCGAAGGGGCTCAGCCTGGAGCCGCCCCGCGCGGGTAGTGATAGAGCGTCCACTTGCCGGTGCTGAAGACCTGCTGCACCTCGTCGCCGAAGCCGACGCGCCGCGCGAAACCCGCCGGAGCGCCGCGCACGAGGAAGTGGTCGTAGTAGCGGTTGTCGGTGTTGAAGCGGAACTCGTTGGGCTTCCACTCGGACCGGAGCACGGTGGGTGGGGGCCCGCCTTGAGGGCGAGGCACGAAGCGAATGGGCGACTGAGGCGCCTCGGCGAAGGAGTAGACCGCGAGGCCCGCGTTGCGCACGGCGTGGTATTGGCCGAAGTGCAGGTAGACCGGACCCTCCACCACCGCGCTGCCGCTGTCGAAGATCACAGACAGGCAGCGCGAGCCCGGGGCGAGCTTGGCGAGCACGCCGTCGAACTCTCGGGCCTCGGCGTCAAAGGCGTCGAAGCGCTGGACGTGCAGCGCGATCGCGCCGGCCGCCACCGCGCCGAAGAGGAGGGTGAAGGCGCCATGAGCCACCCTCGGGAGCTGAGCGCGCCCCCACAGCAGCCCGCAGAGCACTGCTAGCGGGAGGAACCGCCAGTTCACGGGCCAGATCCACCGGTAGCTGGTGGGGAGGCAGAGATAGAACAGCAGCACGAAGAGGGTGAGCGCCTCCGGCGCCAGGTCCCGCCAGCTCGCGGCGGGCACACCGAGGCCACGGATGGCGATCAGGAGGCCCAGGCCAACCAGCAGCGCGGCCGTGAGGCGCTCGTCCCAGGCGTCCCAGTAGGTGGATAGAAGCCGAGTGTGGGCCTGCGAGAAGGTCTCGTGCAGCGGCTCCCACTGCGCCTTGTCGAGCGTGGCGTAGCGGCGGGAGACGTCGCTCTCCCACGCGTCCCCGCCTGCGAGCCCCGCCGACAACGCCAACCACACGCCGAAGAGCACCAGGGCCGGAGCGAGGTGGCTGAGCTCGCGCAACGCCAGGCGCAGCCCCCGCCACCGGGCCAACGCAAAGAGGCCTACCGCGCCCACATGGACGAGGAAGATCTGGAGGTGGCTGTAGAACGACAGCACCGCCAGGCCGGCGAGGGCGAGCTCCGCGCGCCACCGCCACTCCGGACCCCGCCGGGCGAGGAGCCCGATCGCGAAGAACAGGAGGGGAAAGGCGAAGAGGTAGTTGATGAAGCCATAGAACAGGAAGCGGTTGAACACCAGCGGAAAGGCCAGCAACGCCGCCACCTTGGCGCGCCCGAGACCCACGAGCGCGTAGAGCAGCGACAGCGGCAAGAGCGCCGCGTAGAGCGACAGGAAGACCTTGTTCGCGTTCTCCACGCCCACCGCGTAGGCGAGGACGTCGGTGGTGACGTAGTAGAGGAGGTACTGCGTGGACGCGAGGTCCACCGTGTAGAGCGCTGCCACCTCGGGCGCGCTGGCGCGGTGGATCACGTCGATCGTGGCGAGGTGCTGCGGCGCGTCGAGGAACGGGAGGTAGTCGACGCGCCAGAACGGCACCACCACGGCCACGGTGAGGGCGGCGAAGACGGTCCAGAAGAGCGGCGCGGCCTTGAGCGCGGCGAGGAGTCGCTGGGGCATGGAGGCCGACCATAGCCGCTTTGCCGGCGAGGTGCATGCGACTACAGTCGCGCCGTGTTGCCCGCTCGCCCGCTCGAATCCGGCGCGGAACGCCGCCGGATCGGCGTGCTGGTCGCGCTGACTGCCACGGTCATCTTCACGTCCATCGCGTGGTCGCGGTGGGAGCCCTACACCTTCCTTCACGGCGACGGCGCGTTCTACGCGAACATCGCGAAGACGCTCTGGCGCGACGGGTCGCTGGACCAGGGCAAGACCCACCCGCGCTCCTGGCTCGAGGACGACCTCGGCTGGAACCGCAACGTGGACCAGGGCTGGAGCAACGTCTCCCTCGGCAAGGACGGCCGGTGGCTCCCCAAGCACTCGTTCGTCATGCCGGCGCTAGCGCTGCCGCTCTATGGGCTCTTCGGGCCGGGAGGCCTCCTCGCCTTTCACGTCGCGATGCTCGTGGTGCTTTGTACGGCTGGCTACGCGATCGCAGCACGGCTCATGAGCCCATCCGCGGCCGCCCTCGGCGCGCTACTGGCGGCCAGCCAGCCGCTGATCGTGGGGGACGTCTATAGCTTCAACAACGACGCGTTCTACGCGGCGTGCCTCACCCTGGGGACGGCGGCCTACCTCGCCAGCATTCGCTACGGGGAGCCTTCAGGTGACGCACCGGACCGCCCGTGGCTCGAGGTCTTCGCCGGTCTCTGCCTCGGCGTGGGGGTGGTCGCCAAGGTGACCAACCTCGTCTTCGTGGCCCCGCTGGGCCTCTGGTTGCTGGCCCGAAAGCGGGGAGCTTCGATCGGCCGGTGCCTGGCGGGCTTCGCAGTGCCCGTGGTGTTCTTCTCGGTGTCCAACACCGTGCTCTTTGGTTCCCCGCTCTCGACCAGCTATGGGTCGATCATCGTTCGCCAGGATCGGGTGCTCACCACCGAGAGCGTGGGCGTGAAGTTCAACGAGCCGCTACGCGCGGGCCTCGTCCGGATCACCACCGACCCTCGGGAGGGCCTGCTGCCCAAGGCGCCGCTGCTGATCTCCATCGCGGTGCTCGGGGGGCTCGGGTTGTGCCTCCGCCGAGACTCCCGCGTGCTCGGGGTCGTGTTCCTGGCCGTGCTCGCGGCCTTCCTCGCCGTGCAAGCGAAGTACGCCTACACGTACGCGCGGTTCTTTCTGCCGTTGGTGGGCCTCTCGGTGGCCCCGCTGGGGTGGGTGCTGCTCGCCACGGGGCGCGGCTTGTCGGCGCTGGGCCGGGGGCTGCGTCCGACAGTGCTGGGCCGGGTCAACCCGGCGTTCGCCGCGGCGGTCATGGGTCCGCTGGCAGCCTTGGGGCTCGCGCGCTGGGACGGCGATCGTGGCCCGTGGCGCCTCTCCGAGCACGCCGACACGCTGGACGTGCGGCAGGGCACGAGGCGGTGTGACTACTTCAACAACCTCCACCAGAAGTTCGAGTGTGGTCAGGACGGCGGCCCGGAGCTCATGTGGGGCCGGGCGTTGGGCAAGCAGTGCGCGTTCGGCGGATCGCCGCGGTCGCTGCTCTTCCTGCACCCGCCACTCAAGGCGGCGTCCCGCACCGCCACGGTCAGGCTGCCCACCGGTGGGCGGCTCGCGCTCGAGTACGGGCTGGCGGAGACCAGCCGGCACCACGACGTCGCGCTGGAGGTGCTGGTGAACGGCCAGCCGGTGGCGCTGCCGCCGGTGGCCCGCCGAGATGTGTTGTATCGGCACGACGTGGAGGGGGTGCCATCGGGCGCCGTGTTGGAGCTGCGCGTGGCCGCGCCCGGCGACTGGCGACATCTCTGCTTCGACGCGACGCTAGTGGGCGACTAGACGCCCGGTAATTCACCGGAGCGCGGGAGCGCGGAGGTGACCGGGCCGGGGAGCTCTGCTGCCCCGGCCCCAGCAGGAGTTTCAGCGTACCGCGTGGCTCAGGTGGAACCGGCTCAGACGGAGCCAGCTCAGTAGTAGAGCGGCGGGTAGCGGCCGAAAGACGCGGCGCCCACGGCGTTCATGAGCACCCCGAACAGCAGCAGCGCGAGCGCCCCGCGGGTGAGCGGTCGGCCGCCGACCGCGAAGGCCGCGATCAGCATGGGGAGCCAGTCGAGGCCGAAGCGGTAGCCGAACTGCTCCCAGCCGGTGTTCTGATAGAAGAAGCCCGGCACGGCGACTGCGGCGGTGGCCGCCACGAGGCCCCAGAAGAGCGGCGTCTTGTTGGTGGACCCGAAGATCAGGAACAGCAGGGGCGTGGTCCACAGGAGCCCGAGGCCGTGCCGGGTGATCCTGAGGAAGGGCCAGGACTCGAAGGTGATCACCGGAGGGTTGGTGAACGCCGCGCTGAGGTTTTGCGGGAGGAACCAGCCGCTGAAGAGGCCGTGGTCGCGGATCGCCGGGCGCATGCCCTCTTGGATGAAGGTGTGCCCGAACTCGAACGGGCTGCCGAAGCGCTTCGCGTTGTAGACCATGAGCACAGCGAGAACGGCCGCGAGGGGCACGGCGTATTGCACGAGGCGCCCGAGCGAGCGAGCGATCGCCGAGCGGTCGCGCCAGACCGGGAGCTCGAGCACCAGCGGGAGCACGCAGCCGAAGAGGAGCGGCGTGCGCGTGGCGAAGCCGAGGCCGAGGAGCAGGCCCCCGAGCCAGGGGCGCCGCATCGTGACGGTGCCGAGCAGCGCCAGGAGGTTCATGGTGACCCCCACGATGAGCCCGGTGAACCAGACCTCGCCGCGGATCGCGCTGAACCAATGCACGGTGCCGAAGAGGAAGAGCGCCGTGAGCCAGAGGTTGTCGCGGCGACTGCGAGGGCTCCTGCCGGTGCGGCTCAAGAGATCCAGGAGCAGGTAGAGCAACGCCCCGTTCGCCGCGGCGAAGAGCAGCGTGAACCACACGTCGTTCGTGTTGTAGCCGAGCGCAGCGACCACCGGCATGAGGAGCACCGACGGCCACGGCGGGAACGAGACGAACCAGGTGTGCTCGCCCGCCTTGTTGCCGTGGCATCCCGACCGCACGTCGCGGCCGCAGTCGATTCGATACAGCTGGCCGTTGAGCGCGTGGAACTCCTTGGCCTTCTCGCCGCCCTGGTCGCGCCACGGGAAGACGCCGGTCAGGACCTCGCCGCTCTTCAGCGTGAGCGTGCGCACGCTGGCCCAGTCGTTCCAGCCACGGAAGCTGCCGTCCGCATGGAGCGCGTGGCGAGTGAGCGCCTTCTCGTAGCCGGGGCGGGCTCCTTCGGGCAGCGCGCCCTTCTGCCGGGGATCGCGCCGCGGCGTGTCGGTGTCGAGCCGCCCGTCGAGGAACGACGCCGCCAGGTCGACGAAGTGGAAGTGCGGAGACGGCGCGGCCAGCCGATCCCAAGCGCTGACTGCATACGCGATCAGCCCGATTACAAAGATCATCGCGGCGGTGCGGAGGTCCGCCCGAGCGCCGCGTTGCGCGAGATCTGGAGGCGCGGGAGGACCGCCCCCCGCACTGAGTTCCGAGTCGGTCACGGCGCGGGTCGGAGGGCCCGCGTGAGCTCGCGAAGGGTCGCGAGGTCCAGAGCAGGAGGTCGCGGCGCTGCGGGATCCACAGCGGCAACGCCCTCCGAGGTCGCGGAGAGGATCAGGGTGGCGGGTCCTTCGGCGGTCTCAATCGGCGCCGTACGGATGAGCACGTTGAACCGAAGTCCATCGCTCTCTCCCGTTGCGGACAGCTCGAGTCCCTTGCCGCCCACGCCCTTCGGGGGCGCCCATGCTTTCGGGGCGTCGTCCCAGGTCAAGAAGGGGAAGTTGATGGCCTGCCGGTAGTAACCGATCGCGGCGTCTGCGGTCTGGCGCCGCATGACCCGCACCTGCAGCTCGCTCTTGCCTTCGATGGACTTGAGGGAAAGCACGTCTTCGTTGACCACCTTGCGCCACCCGTCCACGGGCACCATGGCCTGAACGCCCGAGTGGGGCACGCCAGCCCAACCGCCACCGGGTCGATCCCAGCGGACGCGCACCGAACCGAGCACGGCGTCGAGGTCCAGCCGGGTGCCCTTGGGGAGCCCCGCGACCACGTGAACCACCACCTCACCGTGCGTGGCAGAGACGGCGGAGGTCTCGAAGCGCAGCGAACGGCTGTCGATCCCGATCCTCGCCTCTCCGAGGCGACCAGCGCCCTGGAGGCGCCCGTCCGTGAGCTTGACCTCGACCTCGCGCCACTCCGACTCGAGCCGGCGCCTTACGCTGGCGAGCCCGGTGTCGCTGCTGTCGGCAGGAGACGCGAGGAGGAACACCGTGCCGCCGCGAGGTCCCTGGCCCACCAGCAGTGGCTCGGCGGCGTCGGCGGCCGCCCTCCAGCCGGCCGGTAGCTCGACCCACAGCGGGTGGGCCGGCACCTGGAACCACGTGGACGCGGCGAGCGCTGGGGCGGCGAGCAGAAGCGCGAACAAGCAGGAGGAGATACGCATGGAGGCGACGAGCTTAGCGCACGGCCTCTCGAAGCTCCAGGGCGCGTTGTGCCAGCGCCGTGTTCTGGTAAAGTCGCGCCCAGTGTCCGGCTTCGCCCCGAATTCCCTGGCCCTGCCCTGCGTGCTGGGCGGGCGCTACGAGGCCCGCAAGCGCATCGGCTCCGGCGGTATGGGTGAGGTTTACCTTGCACGCCAGCTGGGTCTCGAGCGCGATGTGGCCGTCAAGCTCCTGTCGCACATCCCAACCGACGCCGGCCAGGAAGAGCGGATCAAAGAGCGCTTCCGCCGAGAAGCCGTCGCCTTGTCACGCCTGCGCCACCCCAACACGGTGCAGGTGATCGACTACGGGTTCAGCGACGACGACCGGCCGTTCATCGTCACGGAGCTGCTCGAGGGCGTAGGCCTCGACGAGCTGCTCGAGCGCGAGCGGGTTCTGCCCGTCCAGCGCGCGATCCACATCGTGACGCAGACGGCGATGTCGCTCGCCGAGGCGCATCACCACGGCATCGTCCACCGCGACCTGAAGCCGTCGAACATCTTCCTTACCCAGGCGTTCGGTAAGCCGGACTTCGTCAAGGTCATCGACTTCGGGGTCGCTCGGGTCGACGGCGCGGACGAGATCAAGCAGCGCCCGCTCACGGTCGAGGGGACCACGCTGGGCACCCCCGACTACATGGCGCCCGAGCAGGCCCGAGGCACCAAGCCCCTCCCTGCCACGGACGTCTACGCGCTCGGCTGCATGCTCTACGAGCTGCTCACCGGCAGCCCGCCGTTCACCGGCGAGTCGGCGCTGCAGGTGATGATCGCCCACATCCGCGATACTGCGAAGCCGCTGCGCGTGGCGCGCCCCGACCTGGGTCTCCCCGAGGGCGTTGAGCTCCTCATCCGGGACTGCCTCGCGAAGGACGCCTCTCAGCGGCCTGAGAACGCCGGCAAGCTCGTCGGACTGCTCGAGGCGCTCCAGGCGGACCTGGAGGAACAGAAGCGCCGACCCGAAGTCTCCAACTCGGGGTCCGCACAGCGCCCGCCGAAGAGCGCCGTGCGCGAGCCGCCGAGCGAGGTGGAGGCGGGGTTCCGCAAGCCGGTCTCGCTGAAGCGACGCGGCGGACGCCGCAACGACGACGGCGAGTGGGAAGACAGCGTGGTCGCACCACTGCCGGATCTGCAACGGCCCGTCGAGAAGGCGCCGGCCCCCCGAAGCGTCGTCAGCCCGCCCCCGGCTGCGCCTCCGAAGCCGGCCGCGGCCCCGAGTCCGGCCCACCTCACGCCCATGGCGACGCCGATGCCCGAGATCTCTGACGAAGTGCAGGCCACGCGCCTCGACGTTCGTCCTTTGTTCGACGACTCCGCGTCCGTCGCGGCCCCCACGGAACCCGCAGCCGAGACCTCCGGAGCGCGGCGCCTCATCCGCGGGCACCGACGCGCGGCGCCGATCTTCGAGATCCCATCCGACGAGGTCCTCGAGACCCGGCCAGAGCCCGTGGCAGAGCCCGCGAAAAAGCGGTGGCTTTGGCCCCTCGTCGTGCTCGGCGCCTCCGGACTGGGCGTCGCGACGTGGCTCATCCTCCGCTAGTTCCTTTTAGGCCCCCATGCACCACCTCGCTCTCTTCGTAGGCCACGCGCCCACCGCTGGACTCCTCGCCGCCCCCGAGGCCGAAGGGCTTGGCGCGGGAGTCTGGGTACTCCTCGGCCTCGTCGCAGCGATCATCGCCTTTGCCGTGAGGGCGGTCTCCAAGGCCGGCGAGCGCCGCTTGGACCCGAAGGCCCTGGCGGAGCAGCGACGGCTGGAGGCCGAGCGCAAGGAGCGCGAGGCCGCCGAGGAGGCCGCGACGGAGGCGCGACGCGCGTCCGAGGAGCGCAAGCGAGCGGCCGAGGAGAAGAAGGCCAAGGCCGGTGAGAAGAAGGCCGCGCCGAAGGTCGAGAAGCCCAAGGGACCCGAGCTCCTGCTCCCCCCGGACAAGCCCATCGGCGAGGGGCTCCAGAAGACCCGCGACGAGGGCTTCATCGGGAGGCTCGGCAAGCTCTTCCAGGGCAAGCAGGTCGACGCCGCGCTGCTCGATCAGGTCGAGGAGGTGCTGCTCACGGCCGACATCGGCGTGCGGACCGCGCAGAAGCTATTGGACGGCCTCCGAGCACGCGCTTCGCGGAAGGAGCTGGCAGACGCCGACGCGGTCTGGCGATACCTGCGCGAGGAAGCCGAGGCGATCCTGGCTGCGGTCGGCGACGCCAACTCGCTCGTCCCGCGAGGTCCGGGGCTCCACACCGCGCTCATCGTGGGCGTCAACGGCGCCGGCAAGACCACCAGCATCGGCACGCTAGCGCACCGCATGATCGCCCAAGGGCACCGGGTACTACTGGGCGCCGGCGACACCTTTCGGGCCGCGGCCGCCGATCAGCTGGGGATCTGGGCGCAGCGCGTCGGCGCGGAGCTCGTCGAGGGCGAGGACGGGTCAGACCCCTCGAGCGTGTTGTTCGACGCGGTGAAGAAGGCGCAAGCTGGGGGCTTCGACATCGCGCTGCTCGACACCGCCGGGCGACTCCACACGAACCAGGGGCTCGTGAAGGAGCTGGAGAAGTGCCATCGCGTCATCGCGAAGGCCCTCGAGGGCGCGCCGCACGAGGTGATCCTGGTGCTGGACGCCACCACGGGTCAGAACGCCATCCAGCAGGCGCACGTCTTCGGCAAGGCGCTCGGCGTCACCAGCATCGCCCTCACCAAGCTCGACGGAACGGCAAAGGGGGGCGTGATCCTCGGCATCGCCGACGAGCTGAAGCTGCCCATCTCTTGGGTTGGCATCGGCGAGCGCGTCCAGGATCTTCGTCCCTTCGACCGCCAAGAGTTCCTCGACGCGCTGTTCACACGCTGACGTCCACAGCTGGCCCGCATAGCGCGCCGGGACGCCGCCTCACTTCATCTTCAGCACAGCCTCGATGTCTTTGATCACGTCGGTCGGGTGGGTCACCACGTCGACCTCGGGGTACTTGAGCAGCCAGCGACCAGCGGGCGTGAGCACGGCGCTCACGCGATCGGCGAAGAACTGCCCCGCGCTAGAGGCCGCGCCGTAGGCGAGGGCCAGCTCGCGCTTGGGATCGCTCAAGAGCCGGTACGGGAACTTGTTGTTCAGCTTGAACAGCGCGTTCTCTGCCGGGGTGTCGAAGGACACACCGTAGACCGTGACGCCCAAGGCGGTCAGCTCGGCGAAGTGGTCGCGGAACCCGCAACCCTCCGTCATTCACCCAAAGGTGGCCGCCTTTGGATAGAACCAGAGGACCGTCGGTCGCCCCTTGAGGTCGGCGGCGGTCACCGCGAGGCCCTTCTCGTCCACGACGTTCTCGAACGCGGGGAGCGGCGAGAGCGAGGCCGCCTGACCCACCGTACCAGCCGGGACCTCCCAAGGCTCCGGGGGCGCATCCATCGCCGCAAGGGCTGCCGCGAGCTCAGTGGCCCGGGTCCGCTCCAGGGCGCCCGGGCCGCCCGGGAGCAGCCAAGCCAGGGCCGCGGGCGCGGACGTGTCGAGCCCGACGAGGCTCGAGAGCGGGAACAGCGGCTCACCGAAGGCCGCCGGGGTGGGGCCGGTGGCCAGCGCCAGCAACGCCGGCTGGGCGACGGGCGCCAGGGGCGCCAGCACGCCGTCCACGAGGTTCGCGGCGAAGAAGGCCGCGGGGTCCCGCTTGGCCCAGAGCTCAGCGGCGTAATTGGCGGCGAGCTCGGGGTCTCCCACCAGCGCCGACAGCGCCTCCGTCGTGGTGTGCGCCGCCCACCGGGAGAGCGCCTCGGGCGCGGCGTTGAGCGCGCCGGGCGGGGCCGCGTCGATCGCCAGGACGCGCGCCACGGCGTCGGGCGTAGTAGCGGCCGCAGTCCAAGCGACGAGGGCGCCGGCGTCAGCGCCGATGAGCGTGACCACGCCGCCTGCCGCGGCGGCTACCGCGGACGCGTCTGCGGCCAGCGCCGCCAGCGACAGGTCCTCCCGCTGCGACCAGTCGAGAGCCAGCGTGCGATGTGTGGGCGCCAGGGCGTCCGCGAGCGCCTCCATGCCGCGCTCGTCCTCGCCCAGGCCGTGGAGCAACACGGCGGTCTCGCCGCTGCCGAGGCAGGTGACCTCGAGCGGCCCGTGGGCCGAGTCGAGGCTGACGATGACGCGCTCGGCGCAGCTGGACGGCAGCCCCACGCTCGGCGGGTCAGCCAAGTCTGCGTTGCCGGCGTCCTCGGCCAGGCCGGTGTCCTCGGCCAGGCCGGTGTCCTCGGCCACGGTCACCTCCTCGGCAGGCGCGACCTCGGGCGAAGCGCTCCTCGAGCCCCCTCCAGCGCCGCAGCCGGCCACGACCCCCACCGCCATACTGAACTTCCACTGCTTCATGGGACCTCCAAGCGGAGCTACGGTACACGCACTCCCGGAGAACAACCGAAGGAATCTGCACCTCGAACGAGCCTCGCGTCGGCGGCCCGACCCCGCGAAGCGCGGCACCAGCCCATCGCACGGCGCCACGACAAACTCCGAAACGCGGAACGCGTTGACCGTGAGGGAGCCCGTCGTTACGTTGCGTCGGCGCCGCCGGGAGTCTTCAGAAAGGCCACCGGTCGGTCGTTCGACGCCCAGCCCTGGTGGTCCCTCCCCCCGTGTTCGCAGCCCGCTCCGCGTTTGTATGTGTCTTCGCGTTGGCCTTGGCCGCGCGCGCGGACGACTTCGTCGCCCCGGCGCTCCAGCGCTTCGTGGACGCAGTGCTCCCGCCCGGCACGGTGATCGAGCAAGAGGTGGCCGTGGTCCTCTCGATCACGATCCTGGAGACCGGCCTGCCCGGGGAGATCACGGTGGACGTCTCGGCGGGTGACCCATGGGACCTGGCGGCGCTCGCGGCCGCGCGGCGGTTCGAGTTCAGCCCGGCCCTGGAGAACGGCGTGCCGGTCCCCGTCAGGGTCCCGTTCACCTACCGCTTCCGGCCCACGCTGCGCCGCGGCCAGTTCATCACAGAGCGACGGGAGCGCCGCGTAGAGGAGGCCACCCCGGGCTACAGATACGTGGGGCGGATCCTCGAGAAGGGGACACGAACCCCGCTCGAAGGCATCGCCGTCGTCGTGATCGACCCGAACACTCGGGTCGAGTACCAGGCCACCACGGACGGAGCAGGGATCTTCCGCGTCGATGGGCTCCCGCCACGCCGGGTGAAGCTGGAGGTGGTCACCGGCGAGCACGAGCCGGTCGCCCGTGAGGTGGAGGGCGTCCCCCTCGACCGGGCCCCTGCGGCGCCGGAGTCCGATGCCACGCTCTATCTCGACCCCGTTGGGCTCAGCGACTACCTCACCGTGGTGCGGGAGAAAGCACCGCCGAAAGCGGCCTCGCAGGTGACGCTGGTCGAGGACGAGCTGCGCAAGACGCCAGGGACCTTCGGGGATCCCACGCGCGTGGTGCAGACGCTGCCGGGGGTGGCGCGCTCACCGTTCGGCATCGGCTTCTACGCCGTGCGCGGCTCGAGCTTCGAGAACACCGGCTTCTTCATCGACGGCCACCCGGTTCTGTTTCTCTACCACCTCCTCGGAGGGCCGGGCGTGCTCGCCCCGGAGCTGGTCGGCTCGCTCGACTTCTACCCCGGGGGCTACCCGGTCCGTTACGGGCGCTTCTCCACGGGCGCGGTGTTGGTGACCACCAAGGATCCGCCCACCGACCGCTGGCACGCCGACGTCGAGATCGACCTCCTGAAGGCCACCGCGTTGTTCTCGATCCCCTTCGACGACGAGCGCGGCCAGGTGACGGTGTCGATCCGCCGCTCGTACTACGAGCTGCTCCTGCCGCTGGTGCAGCCCGACATCTCGCTCAGCTACCTCGACTACCAAGCGCGCGTGAACTACGCGATCAAGCCGAATCTCCGCTGGCGCTTCTCGGCACTCGGCGCCGAAGACGCGTTCGGTCAGGGCGGCGAGGTCGGCGACAACGGCGAGGAGCAGGACTCGCTGTTCATCCTGGGCTTCCATCGCCTGCTCACCGGCCTCACGTGGGACGCCCCCGACAACGTCAAGGTCGAGACGTCGCTCGCCTGGGAGTACGACCGCAACAACACGGAGCGCACCAGCGAAGACGACGACAGCATCACGGCCGACTTCGCGGGCTGGTTCGTGGGGCTCCGCGTCGACGTGGACTGGCGGGCCCTGCCGAACCTCACGGTGTCGGGCGGCTTCGACGGGCAGTTCGCCGACTTAGGCGCCAACCTGCGGGTCCCCTCGCTCCCGCCGATCGGCGACCCCCGCCCGCCCGCGTTCGACCCCATCATCATCACCAGCCGGGTCGAGGGCCCCTTCACCTCCACCGATCCCTGGGTGTCGGCGGACTGGGAGGTGATCCCCGGCCTGCGCCTCATCCCCGGCTTCCGGCTCGCGCTCATGACGTATGGCGACGAGAGCCTCCGCGTGGGTCCAGACCCGCGCTTGTCCGTCCGCTGGGCCGTGGCCCAGGGGCTCACGCTCACCGCGATGGGCTCCATCGCGCACGAGAGCCCTCAGCCGTTCCAGTACGCCGAGCCGTATGGCGACCCCGAGGCCCCACTCGTTCAGGGCGTACAGGGCAGCTTTGGCATGGAGTGGGTGCCGGAGCCCGGCTGGCTGCTGAAGCTCGAGGGCTTCTACAACCACCTCTACAACATGATCCGCCCCAACGCCTCGGCCGGGGCGTCGGACTCGGGCGACCTCGCCCAGAGCTTCTGGTCGTACGACATGCAAGGGCGGGGTTACGGCCTCGAGGTCTTCCTCCGCAAGGAGTACGGCGGCCGACACTACGGGTGGGTGAGCTACACGCTGTCCCGCTCCGAGCGCCTACGCCCGCCGGCCGACTGGACGCTCTACGAGCAGGACCAGACGCACAACCTGAACGTGGCGTGGTCGGTGATCCTTGGACGCGACTGGTCGGTCGGGGCGCGCTTCTCGCTCACCAGCGGCAACTTCTACTACCCGATCGAAGACGCGCGCTACGACGCCGACCGCGACAGCTACGAGCCCGTCTACGGCGAACAGAGCTTCCGCTTCGACGTGTTCCACCGCCTGGACCTGCGGGTCGACAAGCGCTGGCGCTTCGACACCTGGATGCTGGAGGCGTACCTCGACATCCAGAACGTCTACAACGCGGACAACCCCGAGGCCCAGCGTTACAGCTTCGACTACCGCGTCCTCACGGCGGGTCCGGGGCTCCCGATCTTGCCCACGATCGGCGTTCGAGGGGTGTTCTGATGCGCACCGCACTTCTCGCCCCGTGCCTCTTCGCTGCCTTCTTCGTCGGCTGCCTCGAAGAGCTGCCCGACCCCGCCAAGGTCGAGGGCCTCCGCGTCCTCGCGATCCGCGCCGATCCCCCCGAGGCGGCCGAGGGCCAGCCAGTCACCGTCGAGGCACTCGTAGCGCACCCCGACCCCACCGTGCCGCTCACGCTGCGCTGGCTGGCGTGTCTGAAGCCCGAGCGGTCGTCTGGGTTCTTCTCGGGCGGCGGCAACGTCGGCTTCAGCGGCGGTCGGGGCTTCGGCCTCGACGATCCGGGGTCCTGCTTCTCGATCGAGCAGGCCGGGTACGACGTCACGTACCTCGGGGACACCATGGCGGTGCGCCTCGAGGTGCCTACCGGGGTCCTCAGCGGCGAGAGCATCGCCAACGCCTATGGGCTGCCCGCGTCACTCCCGGAGCCCGCCATCGCCATATTGAGGTCGGTGTCTGGAGTGAACCTGTCGGTGAGCCTCGAGGTGCGCTCGGGCGGCGCCAAGCCAGACCTCGTCGAGGCGTTCAAGCGGGTGAACGTATCAACGGCCACCCCCAAGAACACGAACCCAGCGGACGTGCTGTTTCACCTCGCGCGGCCCGGCTGTCCGGCGGACGACGACGAGACCGCGCCCACGGAGGGGACGGCGTCCCCCCGCGGCACGTGCTTCGGCGAGGCCCCGGACGCGCCGGTGGCGCTGGTCCCAGGGACCACCTACCGCGTACGCCCCATGAACATCCCGGAAGACATGCAGGTCTACCCGGTGTTGCTCGGTAGCACGAATCCCAGCTCGCCTTTCGGCATCCAAGAGAAGGAGGAGGTCTACTTCTATTCGATGTTCTCCAGCCACGGCTCATTCGGCGACCGGGTGTTCAAGTCCCGCGCCACTCCGTCCACGACCTGGGAGCTACCGAGCGACATGCCCGAGCGAGTCCCGCTCTGGATCGTGGTCCGCGACGGGCGAGGTGGGACCGCCTGGTGCCACTCCACCATCGCTCGCGCGCTCCCTCCCGGCCCTGATCCCTGCGTCGGAGCGCCCGGCGAGACACCCGCTACGGAGTAGTCCCGATGCTCACTGAGAAGCTCTCGCACTTCTTCAACTGGATCGGCGCCGAGTGGGTGATGTGGCTCCTCATCCTCCTCTCGGTGATCTCCATCGCGCTCATGGTCGAGCGGTGGCTCTACTTCCGGCGCAGCCGGTCGCGCATCGAGACCCTCGTGCAGGACGTGCGGCGCGCTCTTCAGGCGGGGGACCACCGTGCCGCCCTGGTGCTGGCGCGCGACTCACAGTCGCTGGAGGGCCGCGTCCTCGCCCAGGGGCTCTCGGTGCTGCAACACGGCCCGGCGACGGTGGAGGAGGTCACCCGCAGCGCGCTGATCGTGGAGCGAGCCGCGTTCGACCGCTATCTCGGCTTCCTCGGCACGCTCGGCGCCAACGCCCCGTTCATCGGGCTGTTCGGCACGGTGCTCGGGATCGTCGGGGCCTTCGGGCAGCTGGCCGACATTCAGCAAGGCGCTGACCGCGCCAACGCCATCATGGGCTCGATCTCCGAGGCCCTGGTGGCTACCGCGGTCGGGCTGGTCGTCGCCATCCCCGCGGTCATCGCCTACAACCAGTTCAAGGCCGAGATCAAGACCCGGATGGGCTTCGCCGAGGCCTTGGTCCACGAGCTCCTCGCGCACCTCCGGCGGCAGGGCTAGGCCGTGGCCGGCGCCGCCCAAGACGACGACGAGCCGATCACCGCGATCAACGTCACCCCGCTGGTCGACATCGTGCTCGTCCTGCTCATCATCTTCATGGTGACCACCGAGGTGATCCACGAGCAGGACAAGCCCAAGGTGATCCCGCTCGAGCTGCCCACGGCGGCAAGCGCGCAGGAGGTCCTGAACCAGGGGCTCCTGTCGCTCGTCGTGGACGTGCGAGGTCAGCTCTGGCTCAACGGTGAGAAGGCCGACTACGCCGGCGTACGCGGGGCTCTCGACGGCCTACGCGAGCGCAAGGTCACGCCGCAGGCGTTGATCTCGGCCGACAAGGACACCCCGCACGGCGAGGTGGCGGGCCTCATGGACTTCCTTCGGCTGAGCGGGGTCAAAGACATCGCCATCAACACGAAGAAGCAGACCATCGAGTGAGCGTCCGGGACCCGCTCTTGCTGGCGCTGGCGCTCGCGCTGGTGACACATGGTGGGCTGGCCGCCGTGGTCGCGAAGAGCCCCGCGCCGGAGCCGTTCGTGTTGCCCCCACCCGATCGGACCGAGGTCCGGACGTTCGAGGCCGACGTGGAGCTGCCGAAGCCTCCGCCGCCTCGGCCTCCGAAGCCTCCCGAGCCCCCGCCGAAGCCGCCGGAGCCACCGCCCCAGGAGCCGCCCCCGCCCACGGACGTCACGCGGCCCGCCGAGCCGGCGCCCGCGCCGAGCCGCCCGCCGCGACCCGCGACGAAGAAGCCGGCGGCTGCGAAGCCCGTGGCGGCTCCTGCGCTACGCCTCGCCAACCTGGCTCCCGGTACCGGGAGCGTCCGGACCTACGCGGGGTCAGACGACAGCTACGGCGCCCCCGACGAGCGCGCGACGCCCGAGAACGAGGAGAGCGACAACGGGCCGCGCGGCGATGGCCCGCGCGATGCGAAGGGGACCGCGCCGTCCGGCGGAGGAGGCGGAGCTCCGCAGGCGCCTTCGCCTCCGCCCACTGCGCCGAAGGTGAAGGTCCGCGCCCCGGCGGTGTATCCGGCGGGCGCCCCGCGGCCCGGGAAGCCGATCTCGCTCACCTTGGCGCTCGACATCGACGCCGAGGGCCGGGTGATCGGCGCCCGCGTGGTGTCCCGTCCGCGGATCGCGGGCAACGCCTTCGACGCCGCGGCGCTCTCGGCGGCCAAGGCCACCACGTTCAAACCGGGCACTCGGGGCGGCGAGGCCGTGCCCTGGTCCATCCGCTACGTCGTGCGCTTCGAGGTAGACGGTCAACCCGGAGGCTGAGCGGAGCGCCGCTTCGATGCCCGCGGACGCCGACGTGTGGGAACACTTTCACCACGGCTGGCCAGCGAGTGGTGAATCCCGCTACAGTCGAGCCCACCAAGACAGCATTGTAGCTGGCACGCTTCGTGTACCCAGCTCGCTGTAGGCGCGAACCGTGGGAGGCGATCATGCACAGCGAACTGACTTCGGCGGGTGACTCCCTCCTGGCCCCGAGGACCGCGCGATGGCGCTGGTCGAGCGGGCTCGTGGTTCTCGCCGCGGCCAGCTGCGCGCTCGAGCCGAACCCGTCGCCGGTGGGAGCCGAGGCCACCGACGGCACGGACGGGGTCGGCTTGGACGCGACAGACGCGGCAGACGCCACGGACGGGTTCGACGGAGCCGACGGCCTCCCGGGCTTCGATGGCGCGGCGTCAGACGTCGTCAGCCCCGCCGCGGACGCCGCCGCTGGTGACGGAAGCGACGGAAGCGACGGGACCGACGCCGCCGACGCCACTGACGGCACCGACGCCACAGATGGCGCCGACGGCGCCGACGGCTGCGGCGTGTTGGCGGGTCAGGCGGTGCACGTGTCCAAGGTGGTCTTGCCGTCGGCGGTGGAGACCTTCGGCTGCGACGCCGACAACGACGGGGTGATCACCGACGCAGATGGCGAGTTCAACGGGCTCTACAACAACGCCCTGGTGACGGCGGTCCTGGACGTGAACGCGTTCCTCGCAAGCTCCATCGCGGCGGGAGACTTCGTCCTGCTCGCCGAGGTCGGCGAAGGCGCCGTTCACCTCTACACCGGTGAGCCGATCGACGCCTGCACCGACCTCACCACGACGACCACGCCAGAGGGTGAGGTCACGGCCACGGCCTGGGACGGCTCGACGGCGTGCAGCTACACGGTGGACGCCTCGTCCCTCGACGAGGCGGGGTGCGCGATCATGACGATCGCACCCGCGACGCACTCCGAGAGCGTGCTCGAGGGCGGGCCGGGGAGCTATCAGCTGGTGGCCTCCTTCGCCTCCACGAACTTCGCGATCGGCGTCAGCACGGGGAGGGTGCGCGCCAACACCGCGCCGCACCCGTCGGGAGGGCTCGTGTTCACGGATGGCGCCCTTTGCGGTCAGCTGTCGTACACCGACATCGAGGCCAACTTCGACACCGCGTGCACGAACGACCCAACGCTCGCCTTCTGCGAGTACCAGTCCGTAGTGCTGGCGCTGCTCGACAGCGAGTGCGGCGTCGACGGGCTCTGCTCCGTTGTGTTCCACCTCGAGGCCGCGCCGGCCGCCAGCCTCGAGCGCTGAGTGTCGTCCATGCGCCCGCTCATCCTGATCTTCGCGGCGAGCTGCGCACTGGAACCCAACCCTTCGCCGGGACTGGGCGACGACCGGACCGACGGCCTCGCGGATGCCGCCCAGGGTGAGGGCGCGGACTTCCTGCCGGTCGACGCGGGGGATGGCGCCGCGGATGCGACCGATGCGGGCCCCGGCGATGGAACGGACGCCGCCGACGGCACCGCTGACGCGGCCGACGTCGCCGACGGGAGCGACGGCGTAGACGCCACGGACGTGAGCGACGCCGCGGACGTGAGCGACGCCGCGGACGTGAGCGACGCCACGGACGTGAGCGACGCCTCGGACGGGACGGACGCCACCGACGCCACCGACGCCGCCGACGCCGACGACGGCACCGATGGAAGTGACGCCATGGACGGTACCGACGCCACCGACGGGGACGACGCCACAGACGGCACAGACGCCACCGACGCCACAGACGCCACAGACGGGACCGATGCGACGGACGGATCCGACGGCAGCGACGGCACCGAGGGGCCGTGCCTGGAGGCCGATCCCAACTGCCCCCTCGGTGGTTGCGACCTGGTGTCCAGCGATGAGCTCGGACAGGTCTCCCGCGTCTACTGGTGGAGCCTCACACCGGTCGAGCAGATCCCTGAGGGGTGCCCCGCCACGAACACCCTCAACGAGCACCTGGCCGCCAACGACGGTGGGTTGGGGGCCGCCTTGGCCCAAGCCGGCTCGGATGGGGGCCTGCTCGTCGCGTGGCTCGCCTCCGGCTCGGACCAGAACTGGCTCTACGCCATGCGCGACATCAGCCTGTGCTCGGAGCCTGTCTGCACACCCACCGCGGTCACCGACTCGACCGAAGCGTGCGGGGCCGGCCCGGCCTTCCACTTCGTCAGCGCGCCTTCGGGCGAGCCGTACTACTCCGGCCCCTTCTTGGTCCCGCTCGCGTTGACCGAGCTCTTCGGGCTCAGCTTCACCACGGCCACTCTGAACATCACCCCGAACAAGTGGCAGCTGTGCGGCTCGCTGGATCTGGCACCCGCGCTCGGGAAGCTGGCCGGCGCCTGCGCTACCGATGGCCCGAAGCCGCTCTGGCTCTCCCAGCTGTGTGGAGCAAGCCCCACGCTTGCCACCGCGGCCGCGGCGTGTGGCTCGCCGTGCAACGTGGCGCTCGAGGCGTTCTGGACCCCGATCGAGAAGCTCGTGGTGCCCCCCGTCCTGTAACCGGCGGAACGCGAGGGCCCGGATCGAGCCCGGCGGGTCAAGGGCGCCCGCGCCTCCTTCTAGCGTTTACGGGGCTCTCGTCGCGCTCACGGCCTGCCGTCGGGTCCCTTCGGGTCGCTCGCATGGATCATGAGCCGACGTCCCGTTCCCGCGGGGACCACCCTGCCCGCCTCGGGCCCGCAGTCGTCCGCCGCCGCGATGAGGTGGGGCCTCATGTCAGTGACGTGCTCGAGCCACGCCGCCTGCACGTCGTCCGGCAGATCGTGAGCCGCCATCGCCTCCCTGAGGAGCTGGGTGCGCCGATCGAAGTGGCCACCCGTCAGTCGAAGCGGCGCGTGGAGCGCCGGTAAGGGCCTGCCCGAATAGCGCACGTCGGTGGCCCCCAAGAGCCGGGCCGCCAGCTCGGTCTCGGTTCGAATCAGGCGGCCGCGATCGGCGCGGGCGAACAGGTAGCCGATCATGGGATCTCGCAGGACCGCGTCATAGAACGTGACGATGACGGCCTCGAGGCCCGGGAGACCGCCGGCGCGTTGAACGAGTTGGCTCACGTCGCGAGCTTGCGGGTTACCCCCTGCCGGCGCAAGGGAGAGCGCGGCTTGACATCCAGAGCCAACGCGACAAAGCGTTCGGCATGAGCAATGACCGGTTGACTCGCTGGACGCCCGTGGGCGCCGTGTGCGCGGTGGTCCTGGCCCTGGGCCTCGGGTACTGGCTGGGGCGGCGCCCACCGCGGCTCGTATTGGGCGGTGAGGTCGCAGACTTTCATGACGTAGCGCGTACCCACGTCCCGATGGGGCAGGCCGTGGCGGCCACGGTCGACCTCGGGGCGATGGTGCGGGCGGTGGTGGACGAGAACGCGGGCCTGCTGCCGGTGAAGTCGGATCCCCAGGACGCGCGCGCGGCGCTCTCGGCGGCCAGCCTCGCCCACTTCGGCGTGGACTTCCTGAAGGTCGAGCGCGCTACGCTCATCGCCGGCGAGGCGGGCGCGTCCGTGCTGCTGGAGGGGGATCTGCCCGGTCCGCTGAAGGGGATTGCGAGGGAGATCCACGGGAGCGCGAGCCTCGTCATGCTCCCGGGCGGGGTCGCCGGCGCCGTGACGAAGGCCGGGCTCGTGCTGGGCGACGAGGAGGCCGCGCGGCTCCTGGTCGAGACCATCGCTGGCAACCACTCGAGCCTCGTGGCCGATTCAACCACGAAGGAGGCGCTCGACCGGGCGGCGAGCCTGGCGGGTCCGGGCGCGATCCAGATCGTCGCGGACACGCGGATGGGGCCTGCGGCCGGGCCACTCGAGGGGCTCACGGCGGGTGCCGTCAGCGTCTCGAGCGCCGGCGCTGTGACGATCGCGATCGTGGGCTCCGGTCCCGCCCTCGATCATGCCGCGAAGGCGATTGAAGACGGCAAGGCGGCGCTGCGAGCCCTGGTCTCCGGCGCGGTCGTGAAAGCGAACGCCTCTGGAGACGGCGCCCGCGCCCTCCTCGTCCTGCTGGCCAAGCACAAGCTGGAGGACCTGCTCGCTTATCCGGAGATCCGCCGCGAGCGTGACGCGCTGGTGGTGGCGATGCCGGGCGCCAGCGGTGCGATGCTGGTTGCCTACCTCGGGGGTTTCGGCGCCGTGTTCGGCGCGCGCTCGTATGAGGTGCTCGCGAGCAGCCGCTCTGCCTGCGAGCGCGGGTACGACCACACGCTGGAACTGCTCGAGAAGGACACCGACCTCCCGGCTGACGCGAAAGCCAACATCCTCCGCCAAGCGACCTCTTACACCACGCGCCAGACCGAAGTGGCGCGGTGTGAAGCGGGCGGACCGGAGATGGCCCAGTGCCTGCTCGCGGCGGACTCCCTGACGGCGGTTGGCCTGTGCTCGGGCAAGCATCGATGAACGGGGCGCCACGATGACTGGAAACAAGCGGATCCTGGTGCTCGCGTCCATCGCGGCGGCCGCGATAGTGGCGGTGGCGCTGGGCTGGTGGCTCGGCCGACGGAGCGGCTCACCGCCCTTGGCGCCCGATGTGAAGGGCTTCCACAAGGAAGCCCTCGCCAGCTGCCCGAGCGCCTCGGGGCTCGTGCTGACCATGGACGTCGGCTTCATGATCGACCAGCTGATCGACAACAACCTCGGGCTCTTCCCGGTGCGATCCGATCCGAGGGCGCTTCGAGGCGAACTGTCGGACGCCAGCAAGGCCCACTTCGGCGTCGATCTCCTCGCGGCGCGGCGGGCGGTGCTCTGGGCGGCGCCCGAGAGCAACGCGGTCGCCGTCCTATTCGAGGGGGCGTTCGAGGGCGCGCTCAAGGGCGACGCAGCGAGTACCGCCGGGACGGCCAGCGTAGTGAAGCTCTCCCGCGAGCTGCACGCCGCCGTGACCAAGAGCGGCCTCCTCGTCGGCAACCCCCACGGTGTTCGGCTGGGCGCCGAGACCCTCGCCGGGAACAGCCCCTCCATCGTGAAGGACGACGACGCGAAGAAGGCGCACCAGGAGGCGCTCGACGCCGTCGCGGACGGCTCCATCACGGTCAGCGTCCGCGCAGACTCGTTCCGGGCGCTGCTGCCTTATCTCCCCGACGGGATCCGCGGCGCAAGTGTGGCGTTCGGCTCCGACGGCTCCCTGACCGCGGCGGCCATCGGCGACGCTGCCACGCTCGCGCCCGCCCTGGGGGCGTATCAGGCCGCATTGGCGCAGGGGAAGGTGCTCGTCGACGAGCTGCTCGTCAAAGCGAACAAGGAGGCGACCGAAGAACCCGAGTCGGAGATGGCCTGGGCGATCCTCGGGCTCACCCTGGTCAAGCACAAGTTCGACGACCTCGCGGCGCTCGTGCAGCTCGAGCTCGAGGGCGAGGCGTTGAAGCTCCGTGTCGACGGGGGCCCGGCGGGCTCAGCCGCGGCCATCATTGGAGCGAGCGCGGCGGTGGCGATTCCGGCGTTCACCAAGTACATGGGGCGCGCCAAGACGACCGAGGCGGTGGCCCATCTCGACCACCTCTGCAAGGCGTCGGCGTTGTACTACGCCACACCCCGCGTCGCTGCGGGCACGGGAGAGCGAGTCCCTTGCCAGTTCCCGCCTTCGGCCCCGGCCACGCCAGCCACCAGCTGCTGCGACCGGGAGGCGGATGCGGACGGCGACGGACGGTGCGACGCGAACCCGTCGGTGTGGAGCGGGGAGACCTGGTCGGCCCTCGGCTTCCAGCTGAACGACGCGCATTATTTCCGCTACGCGTACACGTCGAACGGCCTCACGGGCTCCGCTGCCATGTTCACCGTGTCGGCGTACGCAGACCTCGACTGCGACGGCGAGTTCTCCACGTTCGAGCGCCAAGGCTATGGCGAAGATCCAGGGCCAGGAGGCGAGTGCTCGATGAAGGGCTCGGCCGGCCTCTACAAGGAGGACGAGACCGAGTAGACGCCTCCCTCCGTCAAGAAGGGGTCGGAGGTGGGCGCCCAGGGCGCGAGGCTTCGCGGACCACATTGGACCACCTAAACGCCGTCAATTGGACCCATTGGACCGGCACCTAGCGCGGGATTGGCGCTGGACACACCTCAGATCGTGGCGGAGTCTTCGCCGTCGAGGGGTCCAAGGGTTCCAATGGTGCACGCGCTAGACATCCAACTTGCTTCGGGGAGCGAGGTCCCGCTCTTCCAGCAGATCGCCGACGCGATCACGCGCCGCATCCACTTGGGTGCGCTGCCCCCCGCGACGCGCCTCCCGCCCACGCGCGACCTGGCGGACGCCCTCGGCACCCATCGCAACACCGTGGTCCGCGCGTACGAGGCGCTCGTGGAGTCGGGCTTCGTGGTGTCGCACGTTGGCCGCGGCACCTTCGTCGCCGCAGTGGCAGCGCGCCCGCCCTCCGCGGTCACGCCCCTCGAGCCGGCGGGCCTCCCGTGGGCGGCGCTCATGTCGCGCTCGGTGGGCAGCGAGGCGCTGCGGCGCGGCGATCGGGTGGCCACGCGCCGACCGCCGCCTGACGCCATCAACCTCGGCCGCTTCGAGCCCGGCGAAGACGTCCGCCCGGCCGAAGGCCTCCGGCGGTGCATCGACCACGTCCTCCGGCGCTACGGCTCGAAGGTGCTCGGATACGCGCCCCGCGAAGGCGTGCGCGAGCTGCGGGTGGCGATCGCGGCCGACCTCGTGCGCCGCGGCATCCCCGCCACCGCCGACGAGGTCATGGTCACCTCCGGCAGCCAGCAGGCGCTCGACCTGCTCGCCCGCGCGTTCATCGATCCCGGCGACACGTTCCTAGTCGAGGAGCCTACCTATGCCGGCGTGCTCAACCTGCTCAGCGCGGCCGGCGCGCGTCCCATCGGCGTGCCCGGGGACCTCGAGGGGCCAGACCCCGAGGCGCTGGATCAGCTGACCCAGAAGCCCTGGCGCGACGAGCACCGTCCGCGCGTGAAGGGCTTCTACGTCATGCCCAACGGCTCGAACCCCACGGGCCGCACGGTCACGCTCGAGCGACGGCGAGCCCTGGTCCAGTGGTCGCGCCGCAGCGGCGTGCCGATCATCGAAGACGACTACGGCGCCGACATGTACCTCGACGACCCGCCGCCCCCTGCCCTGCGGGCGCTCGATGGGCAGGTGATCTACGTCAGCACCTTCTCGAAGAAGCTGTCGCCTGCGCTGCGCATCGGCTTCATGGTGGCCCCTGCGGGGCTCCAGCGTGAGCTGATCCCGCTGAAGCACGCGATGGACCTGGGCTCGTCGGCGCTGCTCCAACACGCCCTGGCCGAGTTCATGGAGCGGGGATACCTCGCCGCGCACCTCGCGAAGATCCGGCCGCACTACCGGGAGCGACGCGACGCCTTGTGCGACGCGCTCACCGAGCACCTGCCCCGCGAGATCGCGTTCGAGCGTCCGAACGCCGGAGTGCTCCTGTGGCTCCGACTGCCCCACAGCGTGGACCCGGAGCTGGCCTTCGAGGCCGCTCGCCGTCATGGCGTGATGGTCACGCCCGGCAACGTCAACTCCGTGTCCGGCAGCGGCGCCGGCGGCCTCCGCCTCGCGTTCTGCACCGAGCCCCCCGAGCGCCTCAGGGAAGCCGCGCGACGCCTCGGTGTGGCGCTGCGCGAGAGCCTCGAACAGGCCGACACCCAAGAACCCCGCACCGAGCTCGTGTGACCGTCACGCGAGCCGGAGCGAACCGGAGCGACGCGCCAGGCAACGCGCGCTCCGCCCTGTGAATCGATCGCACTGAAGAGGAGCCAGCCATGCAGAAGTCCACATACGAAACGAAGGTCGGTCTCGCCGAGATGCTCAAGGGCGGCGTGATCATGGACGTGATGAACGTCGAGCAGGCGCGCATCGCAGAGGACGCCGGCGCCTGCGCCGTCATG
>SXOO01000185.1 GCA_005776725.1 Pseudomonadota bacterium
ACCGATGGGGATCATGGAGTCGATCGCCTTGAGGCCCGTCATGAGGGGCTCGTGGACCGACTTGCGCTTGATGATGCCCGGCGCCATGATCTCGACGCGCCGGCGGTGCGGGGTCTGCAGAGGACCCTTGCCGTCGATGGGCTCGCCGAGAGCGTTGACGACGCGGCCAAGCAGCGCTTCGCCGACCGGCACCTCGAAGATGCGGCCAGTGCGACGGACTTCGTCGCCTTCCTTGATCTTGAAGTCCTCGCCGAGGAGGGCCACGCCGACGTTGTCTTCCTCGAGGTTGAGCACCATGCCGCGGACGCCGTGCGGGAAGTCCAACAGCTCGCCGGCCTGGGCCTTCTCGAGGCCGTGGACGCGCGCGATACCGTCGCCGACGGTGAGCACGGTCCCGGTCTCATCGACCTTGACCTCCTTGCCGAAGGCCTCCACCTCGGCCTGGATGATGCGGCTGATCTCTGCGACGTTGATACTCATCGTTTCACCTTGTCAGCTTCGGGTTCGTGCTGCCGCTCCCTCTCGGGTGGCGGCGTTTTCGTGAACGGGGTCGGCGCCGCCGAGAGGGCGGGCGCCGAGAGGTCTGGTTATTGGACCGCCTGCCGGAGGCGACCCTGCAGTGAGTCGAGCTGGTGTCGGACGCTCCCGTCGAGGACGAGGTTGCCGATCCGGGTTACCACGCCGCCGAGGAGCTTCTCGTCGACGGTGGCGTCGAGCACGACGGACTTGCCGGTGGCGCGCTTCAGCGCGTCCTCCACCCGCTTCTTCTCGATGATCGTGAGCGGACGCGCCGAGGTGACTCGCGCGCGACCGCGACCCTGGACCTCGTCGAGTCGTCGCCCGAACTCCACGCGGATGCCCGGGAGCGCCGCCACGCGGCCCTTGTCCGCGAGCAGGACGAGGAAGTGGGTGGTGGTGGGGCGGAGGAGGAGGGACCGAGAGACGCTCCGCAGCACCTCGCCCTTGGTTCGCGACGAGATCGAGGGGTCGGTGAGCGCACCGAAGACCTTCGGCTCCTTCTCGAGCGCGTCCACGACCTTGTCCAGGTCACGGCCCACGGCCTCGTGGCTCTTGTCCTTCTCACAAAGGCCGACCAGGGCCTTCGCGTAGCGGCGCGCGATGCGGACGTCGCTCATTGGAGGCTCCCGCGGGTCTCGAGGTGCTCGACGTAGTCCGTGAACATCTTTCGCCGATCGTTGTCGGAGATGCGCTCCACCACGAGCCGCTCGGCCTCGGCGCCCGCGATCTTCACAGCGTGGAGGCGAAGCTCCTGCTCGATCTTTCGCGTCTCCTGCTCGATGCGGGCCTGCGCGTCGCGCTGGATCCGCGCCACGGCCTGCTCAGCCTCGGCGACGATGCGCCGCGCCTCGGACTCGCCAGCGGCGCGCGCGTCGCTGAGTACCTGCTGCCGCTCGGCCTCGAGCGAGGCCAGGCGCTGCGTGTAGTCCGCGAGGAGCGCCTCCTTCTCGATACGAAGGGCGCGTGACTCTTCGATGTCCTTCACGAGCCGGGCGCGCCGGAGCGCGACGAACTCCTGGATGGGCTTCCGGAGCAGGATGACGAGCGCCCCCACGTAGACCGTGAAGTCCAGGATGTAGAGCCCCTGGACTCCCCACTGGAAGCCATGACCACTGGCGAGCAGGCCCATCACGAAGCACCCCCGATGATCTTCACTGCGATCCGATCGCCGATGCTACGGGCGGCTACGGTGAGCTCTGAGCGGGCCATGTCGGCCGACGCGCTGAGCTCTCGCAGCCCAGCGTCGACCTGAGCCGAGGCTGCCGCCCGGGCGGCCTCGATCTGGGCGCGCTCGCGCGTCTCGGCCTCGGCGCGCAGGCGCTTGGTCTCGTCGAGCGCCTTGCGACGCACGTCTCCGATCTGCGCGTCGTACTCGCTGATCTTGGCCTGCGCGTCCTTGACTGCCTTCTCAGCGGCCTCTCGCGAGCCCGCCGTGAGGGCGTGCCGCTTGTCGAACATGTCGACCAGGCCGCGGACGAAGAGGCGGTGATACAGGTAGAAGAAGGCGAGGAACAGCACCGCCATGAACAGGACGCTGGAGTCGAGATCCACGACTCCGGCGGGCTGGACCGGCATCAGGGTTCCATCGATCGGGATGAGCATCCGGCACGACCTCGTGGTGGGGGGGGACCCCACTCGTTTCGAGGCGCCGCAGCTAGCATTGGCCGGTTCGCGTGTCAACCGCTAACGAGGTCGAACGGTCGCGGTTGGCAGACCGCGATTCGGGAGAGCGCGCCGTATTACGGCAATTCCGGTCGGGCCCTCAGCTCGACCGCCCGGGGGTCTGGGGTCGCTCCCCAGGCAACTATTCCGGTCGGGCCCTCTGCCCGGCCGCCCGGGGGTCTGGGGGGCGCTCCCCAGACATGGATTGACGGCGCGCGGGCGAGGTCGTCAAATCCGCCGCCATGAACGCCTCGACCCTCCGCGCCCAAATCGACGCCGTCTGGGATGACTCCATCGTCCCGACGCTCCACGACTACATCCGCGTGCCCGCCCAGAGCCCCCAGTTCGACCCCGACTGGGAGCGAAACGGCTACATCGACGAGGTCGTCCGCATGGCGAAGGCCTGGGTGGACGCCCGCGGGATCGCCGGGCTCACCACCCGCGTCCTCCGAATCCCCGGCCGCACCCCGATCCTGCTGGTGGAGCGTCCCGGGGACCGTGCCGGCACCCTGCTGCTCTACGGGCACCTCGACAAGCAGCCGCCGTTCACCGGATGGCGCCCCGGCCTCGGGCCGTGGGAGCCGGTCTACACCCCAGAGGGCAAGCTCTACGGGCGCGGC
Organism: Pseudomonadota bacterium; assembly: GCA_005776725.1. Lineage (GTDB taxonomy): Bacteria > Myxococcota_A > UBA9042 > SXOO01. The sequence goes on from SXOO01000185.1 coordinate 2,802, forward strand.
GCCTCGGATGACGGCTATGCCGTCTTCGCGAGCGTCTGCGCGCTCGAGGCGCTCCTAGCCCAGGGCGAGTCGCTGCCGCGCGTCACGGTGCTCATCGAGTGCTCGGAGGAGAGCGGCTCTTCGGACCTCCCGGCCTACCTCGAGGCCTATGGCGATGCGCTCGGCACGCCCGACCTCATCGTCTGCCTCGACAGCGGGGCCGGCGACTACGAGCGCCTCTGGCTCACCACGTCGCTCCGGGGCCTCGTGATCGGCACGCTGCGCGTGAAAGTGCTGGAGAACGGCGTCCACTCGGGCGACGCGAGCGGTGTCGTCCCGTCGAGCTTCCGCATCGCCCGGCTCCTCTTGGATCGGCTGGAGGACCCGGTGACGGGCCGCCTGCGGCCGGCGGGGCTCCACTGCGAGATCCCTGAGTCACGGCGGCAGGCCGCCGAGCGCGTCGGGGCGGTCCTCGGGAGCCACGTCTGGGACAAGTTCCCGTTCGTCGGGGAGACGACGCCCATGGGCAACACGCCCGCTGACCTCGTCCTCAACCGGACTTGGCGCCCCACCCTCTCGGTCACGGGCGCGGACGGGCTCCCAGAGACCGCCAAGGCGGGCAACGTCTTGCGGCCAGAGACGGCGCTGCGCCTCTCGATACGGATCCCGCCCACAGTGGAGCCGGACGACGCGCTGGCGCTGATCCGCGGCATCCTGCTCGATGATCCGCCCTACGGCGCCACCGTCACCCTGGAGGACGCTCACGCCTCCGGTGGCTGGGCGGCACCGGAGCTGGCGCCGTGGCTGTCAGCCGCGCTCGACGCCGCGTCGTCCGCCGAGTACGGCGCTCCCTCCGCGGCTATGGGTGAGGGCGGCTCCATCCCGTTCATGGGCATGCTCGGGCAGCGCTTCCCCAAGGCCCAGTTCCTCATTACGGGCGTGCTCGGCCCGGAGTCGAACGCCCACGGCCCGAACGAGTTCTTGCACGTGCCTTACGCCAAGCGGCTCACGGCGTGCGTCGCGCGGATCGTGGCCGGGCTGCCGGGCTGAGCCCGTTCCCGGCGCGGAATCGCGGCGCCGACTCGCCCACAGCGGCGCAACGTTTCCTACACCATCGCTAGCGCCTCTTCGGCGCGGACTACCCCTCGCTGCGCGTCCGAAACACGCTGCCGAGCGTCGGCCACGTCGGCACGCGCGGACTCGGCGCGTCCGGCCAGACCGGCCGCGACGGACCGCGCCTCCACCAGGAGCCCCTCGAGACGCCGGACGTCGGCCTCCGTCGTGTCCAGCGCGCGCTTTACCAGCTCAGCGGCGGCCTCGAGGCGCCCATACGCCTCCAGGGCCAGTCGCCGATCACCCTCGGCAGAGCGGAGCACGGCCATCGCCTCCTCGCGGCGCTGGGCTCTCGCCCGCTCCTCAGGGGGCGGGCCCGCGGGCGGGCTCGGAGGGGGGGCGCCGGGATCCGGAGCGTCTCCCTGCTCGCCCGCGCCGAGCCCCGGCTCATACTCGGGGCTGACCGCACTCCGCTCCTGCGTCGCCGATGGGCCAGTCAGCGTCGGAGTGGCGCGCGGTGCCATGCCGCCGGACAAGACCGTGAGGGCGGGACGCTGAGCCGGGCGAGCCGGCGGCTCGGGCAACGCTGACGCGAACGCCGACAGGGCGTCGAAGCCCGGCGCTTCCAGAGCCGCCTGGAGGCACCCCGCTCGCCAACCGGGGGGAGGCTGCGTCGCCAGCGCCTCGACCGTGGCGCTCAGGTCCCGCAGCACCGCCGGGCCCACCCCGTGCCCTGCCGCCTCCAGGAACCCCAGCGCCGCGTCCACCGCGGCTCGAACGGCGCTCTTCCGCGCCGCGAGGGCCTCTGTAACGCCTCGTCCCCCCGCGAGGGCCGAATGGACCGCCTCGCGGGCTGCGTCCACGGCCGCCGAGATCGGGCGCGCGTTCCAGTACAGCTGGTTCACTGCCCACGCGACAGCGGACGGCTTGCTCAGCGCCTTGATACGGTCGGCATTCGGACGGTCACCCCCTTGCCGAACGCGCTTCGCCAACGCATTCCGCGCCTCGGTGAAGCCGTCGGGAGATCCCCGGAACAGCGCCAGCTCCTCGAGCTCGAAGTCCACCACGCCGGCAGCTTGCGCCACGGAGCGCCACCAGCTCAAGGGCGCCCTTACCCTGCGTCCGGGCCTCGGCAGCGCCAGCGGTCGGTCTTTCCGTCCGGGCGCCGCGGGGTGTAGCGTTGCGCCCATGCGCATCCCGGCTTCATGGACTTCGAAGGTGGCTGCCGTAGCCCTGCTCGCGTCGTGCGGCGACTCCGCCGTCTCGGAAGGAGCAGGCGACACCGCTGTCGAGCGCGCGGAGCCGGAGACCCGGGACACCGCGCCCGTCGACACGTCGCCCTGCGGCTCTCCGCCCCCTGGCTCTAGGCTCGCGGCTCTTTGCGCGCTGCCACCGAGCCCGGAGCCGCTCATCGGCGACGCGGTCGTGGTGGCCCCTTCGCCCTCCCTGCCGGAGGCGGTGCGGAGTCAGACCGCGCACAACAACCTCGACGTGGAGTGGCACGCGGGGCGGCTGTTCATGGCCGTGCGGACCGCCCCGACGCACTTCGCGAGCCCGGAGACAACGATGTTCGTGGTCAGCACCGCCGACCTCGACAGCTGGCGGTTCGAAGGGCGCTTCACGCTCGGCACGGATGTCCGCGAGCCCCAGCTCGTGTCGTTTCCGGCCGGGCCCGGACTTGACCCGGGCCTCACGCTCACGTTCGCGGTGCTCGGGACCGATCCGCTGGCGTTTCAGCCGCAGGGGTCGCGGCGCGCGGTCTGGCTCGGCCCGGGCCGCTTCGGACCCGCCGAGGAGGCGTTCGGCGGCGACCTCCTGCCCTGGCGAATCAAGACGCTGGTGGGCCCCGACGGCGCGACGCGCCTACATGCCATGGGCTACACCGGCGGCGCCGACATCTACGAGAACGACGGCGACCTCATCGAGGTGCACTGGCTCAGCAGCGTCGACGGTGTGACGTTCGGGCCGGCCCACGGGGACGACGCAATCGTGCTGAGGGGCGGGGCGTCGGAGACGGATGTGGTCTACGAGGAGGATGGCGGCGTCACGGCGGTCTCGCGCAACGAGGCTGGCGACGCGGAGGGCTTCGGGTCGCTGGTCTGCCATGCGGCGGCCGCGTCCCCCATGGCGTGGAGCTGCGCGCACGATCCGCGGAAGTACGACTCGCCGCTGCTCTTCCGCCACAAGGGGAAGAACTGGCTGGTGGCGCGTCGTAACGTCACGGACAGCGGGCACTACGACCTCAACTACGACGAGAAGCCGCTCTCGGAGCAGTACACGCAGTACCAGCTGGACTACTGGGGCAAGCCCAAGCGGTGCGCCCTCTGGGCCGTGGACTCGGCCGCCCTGGCGGTGACCCACGTCCAGGATCTGCCGTCGCGCGGCGACACGTGCTTCCCCGAGCGGGTCGAGCTGACTCAGAGCGTGTCCCTGATCTTCAACTACACCTCGCCCCTCGACGGAGCGGACCCGAGCTGGATAGACGCTCAGACCGGCCCCACGCAGGTGGTCTACACCAGCCTCCAGCTGAACTGAGCCGCCGGGAACTTCCGTCGGTCCTTTGCCCACACGCGGCGTGCCCCTGGATGCCGCCGCGGGGCTCGTCCTCCGTCCGAGGACGCCGCCGGGTCTTTCCACCACGGCGGATCCGATAGGAAGCCGGCGTGATTCTTGACGGTTGCGACCGGCGCCTCCAATACTGACTGCTAGCCTCAAGGGGGTTTCCGTCCCCTATCTAAGGCGCTGACAGGAGTTCCGCGCGTGGCGAAGAAGAACGCCATCGGCCTCGATATCGGCAGTTCGTCCATCAAGGTGGTGGGCATCAGCGAAGGCAAGAAGGGCCTCGAGCTCTTGCACTTCGACATGGCGCTCCTCCCCCCTGAGGCGGTCGTCGACGGCGCCGTCATGAACTTCACAGCGATCGTGGACAAGGTCCGCGAGCTCTGGAAGGTCAACAAAATCAAGACCAAGGACGTGGCCATCTCGGTCAGCGGCAACTCGGTCATCATCAAGAAGATCAGCCTCCCCGAGATGACCGCGGAGGAGCTCGAGAACTCCATCCAGTGGGAGGCGGAGCAGTACATCCCGTTCGACATCAACGACGTGAACGTCGACGTGGAGATCCTGAACCCCAAGGCGGGCCAGGGCCAGATGGACGTGCTGCTGGTGGCCGCGAAGAAGGACGTGATCAACGATTACGTCTCGGTGGCCCAGGAGGCGGGGCTGAGGCCCGTGGTGGTGGACGTCGACTCGTTCTGCGTCCAGAACATGTTCGAGGCGAACTACGGCTTCCCCCCGGGGGAGACCATCGCGCTCATCGACGTGGGCGCCACCGTCATCAACATCAACGTCATCTCCGACGGCATCACCAGCTTCACCCGCGACATCAACATGGGCGGCCAGATGCTCACGGAGGAGATCCAGAAGCAGTTCAACGTCTCCTTCGAGGAGGCGGAGCACTACAAGACGGGCGGCGACGGCAACTTCTCGAACTCGTCCATCGCGAGAGAGGTCGCCAAGCTGTCGGAGCGGGTGAGCGAGACGCTGGTCACCGAGATTCAGCGCTCGCTCGACTTCTTCGCTGCCACCACGATCAATGCGGACATCGCGCGAATCTACCTGGCCGGCGGCGCCAGTCAGCTGCCGCACCTCGTGCGGTCGCTGGAGCGACGCCTCGAGGTTCCGGTCGAGTACGTGAACCCATTCAAGAACGTGACGATCGACCAGAAACGCTTCGACCCGGAGCTCATAGGCCGGATGGCGCCCATGGCAGCCGTCGCCGTTGGCCTGTCGCTTAGGAGGGTTGGCGACAAATGATTCGCATCAACCTCCTTCAGAAGAAGGACATCAAGAGGAAGAAGTCGGCTATCGGGGTACCCGGAGCCAACCTGATCCTGGCGGTATTTGCGATCGCGGCGGTGCTCGAGCTAGGCGGCTTGTACTTCTGGTACATGCAGGTGGCCGAGACCGCAGAGAAGACACGGAAGGCGAGCAAGGAGCTGGGCCAGGAGAAGGAGCGACTCGAAGGAGTCATCAAGAGCAAAGGCGAGCTCGATACCCTCAGAAAGGACGTCTTGGCCCAACGAACGGTGTTTACCGCGCTGAAGAACAGCCGGGTCGGCCCGCTGAACGCTCTCCTCTTCATCTCCTATACGCTCCAGCGCCTGGGCACCGCGACACCGGAAGAGGAATACCGCGTGCTCACGGACCTCTGGACCCCCGAGTCGCTGAAGCGGGTGGCAGGCACCAACGACGCGGAGTGGGACCCGGACCGGGTCTGGCTCACTCAGGTCGGCGAGCAGGCCAACGAGTTCATCATCGAGGGGTTGGCGAAGAACCACGAGGACGCGATGACGTTCCTGAAGCGCCTGCGCACCGGGATCTACTTCGACACCGTGGACTTCATCAGCCAGCAGCGGCAGCCGGACAGCACGTTCGGAGTGCCACTGATCCAGTTCAAGCTAAAGGCCTTCCTCAACTTCAATCCGGCCGGCTACATGCCCCTCCCGGCGGACAAGGCCTAGACGATGGACAAGTTCAACAAGCTTCCGTTCGTCCAGAAGGTCGCGATCTTGGTGGGCGTGCTCGCCGCGCTCGCTGGGCTCTTCTACTACGCCATCATCACGCCAGAAGAAGAAGCGATGGCAGAGGCGGTGAGGAAGCAGAGGACGGAGGAGGAGGCGCTCGCGAAGCTCCAGAAGGAGGCGGCGGCGGTCAAGCCCGAGGACCTCGTCAAGGAGAAGGGGGAGCTCGAGGCGGAGAAGCTGCAATACCAGGAGATGCTGCCGAAGACCGAGGAGCTGGTGAAGTTCATCTCGGGGCTCTCGGAGACGGCGCGAGCTGCCGGGCTCGACCTCATGTCTTTCGAGAAGAAGGCGCCGACGGTGATGGACTTCTATCTCGAGGTGCCTATCAGCATGTCGGTCCGAGGCACGTTTCGGGAGCTCATCGGGTTCCTGCGAGCTGTGGCCGAGGCGGATCGGCGCGTGGTGAATATCCGCAACCTCGATCTACGCACCACCAACCCGGACGTAGGGCCGTACCTGGCGAAGTACAACCAGCAGCGACTCGACGCCATGCCGCGCGGCTGGACCGCCAGGCCGCTGACTGAGACCCAGATTCGCATGGACAAGGCGCGGGCCCACGACGAGATGGTGGCGGAGGGCATCCCCATCGACGCGAAGTTCGACGCCGTGGTCTTCGTGCACACTGGCAAGGAGCTCGATGAGGGCTCCAAGGCCGCGCGGGCCGCGGTGGAGTCCGTGAAGACCTTCAAGCTGAAGACTTCCCGCACGCTGCCGCTCTAATGATCTACCGAGGCTCCCCATGCTGACCCGAGGTCCCACCACGGTCCGCTCTCCCGGCGCTACGCGCGGTTGGGCCTTGGCCGCGTTACTCCTGGTGGCCGCCGCGTGTGGCGGCGACGAACCCGGCACTCCCGTAGAGAGGGGCGGCGGCGGAGGCGCCGAGCCCGAGAAGAAGAAGGTGGAGGAGGGCCCCCCCCAGTTGGAGCCCATCCCGAACCCCCAGTGGGACAAGATCAAGGGGTTCTTCCACGGCACCAACGATCCCTCTACAGGCTTCGTACGCACACCCGTCCAGGGAATTCGAGACCCCTTCGAGGTCCAGGTCCGGAAGTACGTCGAGCGCATCGAGTTCAAGCCGACAGACTACGGTGATGCCCCGAAGGACCTCGAGCCCAAGGCCGAGGAGGGCGCCGATGACGGCGGCGAGAACGTCACGACCATCGACCAGACTCCCCCGTGCGAGACGTGCAAGTTTAGGGCGCAGGACTATCGGCTGCTCCTAATCCGCTGGGGCTCGGCAGTGAACAAGGCGGTCGTCCTCGATCCCGAGGGGGAGTCGTACGTGATCGCGAAGGACATGCCGTTCGGCAACAACCAGGGGCGCGTGGCCGAAATCACGCGCTACGAGGTTTATGTTGCGGAGGACACACAGGAGGAGCCGATCGTCCTGTCGATACGCCCTGACCTGCTGAAGCAGGCCGCGGACGAGAACACCAGCGACCGGCTCTTCCTCCAGCAAGGTGGCGCGCGCTAGTCGCCGCTGCCGGGGCCCCCGCCGCCCACGCATGAATTTCATGTTGAGGCCGGGGCAGCAGAGCTCCCCGCCCCGGTTCACCTCCGCGCTCTCGCGCTCCGGTGAATTAATGTTGGGGCCGGGGCAGCAGAGCTCCCCGCCCCGGTTCACCTCCGCGCTCTCGCGCTCCGGTGAATTGACCTCGCGTCTCGGACTTGCGACAGTCCGTGGCCATGTCATCCCTCGCCATCCGACCCTTCGTGGGCCTCGCGGCGGCCCTTTGGGGCTCCGCCTGCACCGTCGCCGGTGACACCGAGCTCTTCCCCAAGGTGGATGCCGGCGCCACGTGCAACGTCGGTCCACTGCCGGAGGCGGTCTCCACACTCTTCGTGACGAAGTGCGGAGGTGGCGGCTGCCACACCGAAGGGGGCACGGCGGGGACGCTCGCTCTCGACCCGGACGCGGCCATCGGTCAACTCGTGGGCAAGGCGGCTGCTGGCGGTGCGATCCGGGTGATCCCGGGCGACGCCAGCGGCAGCTGGCTGATCCAGAAGGTCGACGGCACCGCAGTGCCCCGAATGCCGCTCGGCCAGACGCCGCTGTCGGCCGATGAGGTGGCGGTGCTCACTGACTGGGTCAACGGGTTGCCGGACTGCGGCACGGCCGACAGCACCGACGCCGCCGACGCGACCGACAGCACCGACGCCTCGGACACCACCGACGCCACGGATGCCACCGACGCCACCGACGCCACCGACGCCACGGATGCCACCGACGGCACCGACGGCACCGACGCGACCGACGCCACCGACGGCACCGACGCCACCGACGGCACCGACGCGACCGACGGCGGCTCCTGCGCCGTGACGCCGGAAGTCACCACGCTTCTCAACACGAAGTGCGCCGGCTGTCACACGGCGGGCGCTAAGCTGGGCAACTACGACGCCGACCCGGCGCGCATCATCTCGACAAGCGTGAACGTCAAGGGAGCCACTGGGGCGACGTTGATCACCCCAGGGGATCCCGGGACGAGCTACCTGATCTCGAAGCTGCGCGGGACGGGCTCCGGGAGCAAGATGCCGCTCGGCGGGAGCTTGACCGAGGCCGAGATCAAGGTCTTCGAAGACTGGATCACCGGGCTCACCGGCTGCGGGGGTGGATGATGAGCCGCACTGCTCTCATGGTCTCCGCGCTGCTCCTCGCCTCTGCGCCGGCTCCGGCGCTGGACGTGCACGTCACGGCCGACACCGTGGGCCAGGGCTACCAGCTCATCACCTCGAGTGGGGACGTGCTGCGGCGTAGCCGGCTTCACCAGTTCCTCGGCCTGGCCGTCTACGACATCCTCGGCGACGGTGAGAACCAGCTCTTCGTGGTGAGCCAGATGCGCTTCGACGCCGACTTCGGCATCAGCGACACGGAGGCCACAGCCCTCCCGCAGCTCCAGAACAACCACTTCTCGCTGATGGTGCTCTACCTGGAGGCGCGCAACCTGGGCGACTTCCTGGATCTACGCGTGGGTCGCCAGCTCCTCATCGACACCACCGACTTCACGATGTTCGACGGTGCACTGCTCACCTTCCATACCGGCGCGCACGTTGGTGTGGACGTCTACTCCGGGCTCGAGGTGAAGAACGGCGGAGACCTGGGCGTGGTGTCATCGACTCAGCTCGAGCTCGACGGTGACGGCGCGTTCGCCGAGGACGACGACTTCGGCATCGTGATCGGGGCCAGCGTCTTCACCGAGGGCCTCCGGGACCACCACGCGCGCCTCGCGTGGCGCCGCGTCATGACCCCCAAGCTCGAGAGCCCGCTCGGCGGCGAGACGAACTACGTCGACATGGAGAAGCTGGCCGGCAGTTACCACGTCCGCGTCTTGCCGGAGCTTCACCTCGCCGGCTCGGCGGCGTGGGACTTCGTCAGCTCGGTGCTGTCGGATGCGCGGGTCGAGGCGCGTGTCCCTGGGATCGCAGACTGCGTCGATATCGAGCTGGCCTGGTGGTACTTCACGCCTACGTTCGAGGGCTCCTCGATCTTCAACATCTTTCAGACCGCCCCCCTCAATGACGTGGATCTCCGGGTCCGGTATCGGCACGGCGACGACGCCAGCGTCTACCTCGGGAGCTACGTCCGCCTGTTCCGGCAAGGACCTGACGCGAACGATCCTGTGACCGACGCCATCATCACGGACTGGGGCCTCCGCGGAGGCGGCAAGATCCAGCTGGGCAAGACGGGTCGCGTGGGGCTGGACGCTTATTTCCAGACGGGCTTCGGCGACGTGACCACCATCGAGGCATGGGGAGGCTACGGCTTCCTCGATGACACGCTCGATCTCTACACCCGACTCAGCACGGTGCTCTTCGACGACGACTCTCGCGACCTGCTGGAAGGGACGAGCTTCGGCGGTCTAGTCGGGATCTCCTACCGGGTGCGTGAGCTCGCCAAGTTCCACCTGGTAAACGAGCTCAACTCCAATGACATCGAGAAGATCCAGTACCGCGTGTACGGCTTCGTCGATCTGTCCTTCTGGCTCTGAGGAGACGGACGATGAAGACTCTCCTCCGCTCTCTGCTCGTGGTCGGCGCGGTCCTCGCGCTGCACTCCTTGGCCACTGCGGCCAACGAGAACCCGTGGGCCACGCCGCCGCAGCAGCGTGACTACCTCCCGTCGTCTCTGCTGTTCCCCGATCAGTCGATCCCGCTTCGGTTCTTCCACGACAAGCACCTCGCTCAGGAGGTGGACTGCACCCAGTGCCACGAGAACGCCACCACCTCGGTGAGCTCGGCGGACCAGCTCATCCCCGTCGGGGCCCCGGGTGAGGCAGTGTGCACCACGTGCCACGACTTCGCAGGAGGGGCGGAGGCCGACCCGCCGTCCGCGTGCGCGACGTGTCACGCCAACTACGAACCGGCGTGGAAGGCGGGCCGCAAGGCCGACGACTTCCACGCGGTGGAGTCGGCACCGGCCGCGATGGTGCTCCCGAAGAACCACATAAAGATGAACCACAAGGCTCACGCCGATGCGGGGGTGCCCTGCTCCGCCTGCCACGGCGATCTGTCCAAGGTCCAGGTCGCTACGCGCGAGAACTCGCTGCCGGTCATGAACACCTGCATGGACTGCCACGACGGCCGACGCGCCCCGGACACCTGCCGCACGTGCCACGAGACCGAGCCCTCGGGCCGGCTCATTACGAGCTTCGAGGGCGGGAAGCTCATGCCTGCCGGTCACTTCCGCAACGACGCGCACGACGACGCCTGGCTCGAGAAGCACGCCAGCACCGCCGGCAACGACGACCAGTACTGCGCCAACTGCCACACGGAGAAGTACTGCCTCGACTGTCACACCGGCGTAGTGAAGCCCTTCAAGGTGCACCCGAACAACTGGGTCCTCACCCACCCCACGCATGCGAGGCGCTTCGATCCCACGTGCTCCGGCTGCCATCGGACGCAGTCGTTCTGCGTGGACTGCCACAAGCGCAGCGGCGTTGCGCGCGCCTCGGACTACTCTACGCAGACGGGCAAGGACGAGCTGGCTTGGAATACGGGCACCCTCGGGAAGTTCCACCCAGCAGGCTGGGTGGGCGACCTCAAGAACGGCTCGGCGCGGGGCATGAACCACCACGGCTTCCAGGCCCAGCGGAACATTCGCGCGTGCGCCGCCTGCCACACGGAGCAGACCTGCGTCGAGTGTCACAAGTCGCAGATCAACGGCGGCGGCCTGGGCATCAACCCGCATCCGCCGTCGTTCGGGAAGAGCATGAAGTGCCGCTCCCTGCGCGACACGAACGCGCGAATGTGCGCGACCTGCCACGTCCCCGTCCCTGAGTGTGACTGAGCCTCCCGGCCCTGAGTACGTGTCGCCGGAGGGCGCCCCCGACCCCGATCGGGTCGTCGAGGCCGTCCGGGTCCTGAGGGCTGGCGGTCTGGTCGCGCTGCCTACGGAGACGGTGTACGGCTTGGCAGCCGACGCAGACAACGCGGCCGCAGTAACGCGGATCTTCGAGGCCAAGGGCCGCCCGAGCGGCCACCCCCTCATCGTCCATCTCAGAGACGCCGGCGCGCTCGGTGGCTGGGCCACAGAGGTACCGAACGGCGCGGCGCAGCTCGCTGCAGCGTTTTGGCCCGGTCCGCTCACCGTGGTGCTCCCCAAGACCGCGCGCGTGCTCGACGTCGTGACCGGTGGTCAGCCCACGGTGGGACTTCGTGTACCCGCCCATCCGGTGGCGCTGGCGGTGCTCCGGGCCTTCGGCGGCGGGCTCGCGGCCCCGTCTGCGAACCGGTTTCAAGGCGTGAGCCCCACCACCGCGGCGCACGTGCGCGAGGAGCTCGGTGCGGTGGTCGACCTCATCCTCGATGGGGGGCCCTGCGCCGTAGGTGTGGAGTCCACGATCATCGACTTCAGCGCGGGCCTCCCCCGCCTCCTGCGCCCCGGCGGAGTGGCCCTGGAAGCCATCGAGGCCACCCTCGGCCACGCCGTGCCGATCGCGGTAGGAGCGATCCGTGCCTCGGGCGAGCACGCGCTGCACTACGCGCCGAGCGCGCGCGTCGAGCTCTGCACCGGCGACCCGGGTGAGCTCGCTGAGGCGCTGCGCCGCCGAGGCGACCGCGTTGCCGTACTGAGCCTTCCGGACGACCTCGCCTCTGCCGCGCGAGAGCTCTACGCGCAGCTGCGGGCGGTGACTGCGGACGTCGTCGTCGCGGAGCTACCGGCGTCGTCCAAGGGGCTAGGCCTCGCGCTGCGCGACCGGCTCGTACGAGCCGCGGGTCCGCGCACGGAATCGCTGGACGCCAATCGTGCGACGGGCGAGCCTGCTTTCGCACTGGAGTGAGCGACATGGAGACCCCAACCCCGGATCCGCCACTTGGGGAGCCGCCCAAGGAGCCGCAGGCGAACGCCGAGTCGCCCCCGGTGCGCCGCTGTGGCTGCGGCTACGACCGCCACCACAAGATGGTCAGTCGCCGCGGAAAACACGGCTTCGCCGGGTGGCTCTTCGGGACCTTCATGGGGGTATCGATGAGACCCCGCCTCGTGAAGTACTTCTGCCGCATGTGCTACCAGGAGTTCGACGAGACCACCGATCCCGCGGTGCTCGAGGCCACGACGTGAGCGCTGGCCGTCCGTTCCTCCGGGGCGGACGTCTCGTGGCCGCTGTGTCAGCGCTGGGCGCGTCCCTCGCGGCGACGCCGGCGCGCGCGTCGATCTTCGACACCTACGGCCTCGGGAGCCGCGGCGTGGGCATGGGCAGCGCCCTCACTGCGGCGTCCGCTGACTACCTGGCGACGTACTACAACCCGGCGGATCTACTGGCGAACAAGCGCCTCTACGCGGGCATCGGGGCGGTCGCCTTGGTGCCCAACCTCAGCATCGACCGTGACCTCGAGCACAGCCCCTTCGAGACCGTGCTCCCTGATAACAACGTTGGGGTCACCCTGGGCCTCTCGGCGCCGCTGGGCGGGGTGTTTCGACAAAAACTGGCGGCGGGCTTCTGCCTGTTTCTGCCGCTCCTGCGCTTCACGCGGGCCCAGTTCGACGACCCGGGCAAGCCGCAGATGTACATGCACGACAACCTGTCCGACAAGCTGCTGCTCGCGGTGGGCGTCGCTGGCGAGCCGGCGGAGTGGGTGCGCCTGGGGGTTGGCTTCCAGCTGCTGGCGAACCTCGGTGGCACCGCGGACTTCGACATGGCGCTGGTCGACGGGCGCATCGAGCGGGAGTCGCTGTCGATCGACCTCAACGCCGATCTGGCCGTCACTGCGGGGCTCACGATGCTGCCCGCTCCCGGTGTGGCGCTCGCCGTGACCTACCGGCAGGAGCTCGACTTCCAGTTCCAGCTCCCTGTGCGCGCAAAGATCGCCGAGTTCGGGCTGCTCACCTTCGACCTCAGCGGAACGTCGCTCTACACCCCGCATCAGGTGGCCTTCGGAGCGAGCTGGAAGCTCCCCGAGGCCTGGGGCACCGGTCTCACGCTCGCCGCCGATGCGACGCTCGCGCTCTGGGCACTCGCGCCGAGCCCGGCGCCCCGCGTGGCGTTCTCAATCGGCGGCGAGAACTTGCTGGGCGCCAACGCCCCGGCCGGACCGGTGATCTCGGCCACGAGCGAGCCTATTCACATCGAGCCGGTCAACGTGGTGATCCCGCGCTTCGGCGCCGAGGTGGCGCTTGGGCAGTTCCACGTCCGCGCGGGCTACGCGTACCGGCCAACGCCCCTCCCCCGCCCAGTCGCCTCCGCGAACTACGTGGACTCTGACTCACACGTGGTCTCGTTGGGCGCCGACTGGTCTCTGCCCAACGCGGCCGATCCCGGAAAGCCGCGGCTCACGCTCGGCGTGGGGGCCGCCGCGCTGCTCATGGAACCGCGACGCGTGGACAAGGTCGACCCCGACGACGCCACAGGGGGCTACTGGGCCCGTGGGCAGGTCTTTCACGTCTCCGTGGACTTGCAGCACGCATTTTAGACTTGGGGGAAGCAACGCCCTGACGCGGGCTGAAGGCTCCAGCGTCTGCACCTCGCAAGGCCGTTTCTCACCGCCCCGCAGCGGAGAGGCAGCCGGTGCTGGCCCGGCGACGCCCCACATCAGAACAGCTCGAGCCACCACGCGACGCCGGCCGCGATACCGAGCAGCAAGAGCACCGACGCGGCGATGAGGCCGGTCCGGCTGGCGGCGGCCTCCGCCCGGGGGACGCCACGATCGAGCTCCGTCTGGCGATCGATGATCGCCTTCGCGAAACCCTCTCCCTCGGGGAGCCCTTCGGGCGACTTCACGCTCCAGATGTCGGAGATCGACAGGCGGCCTTCGCCGGCGCTGGCGATCTCGATGTCGTTGATGGGGCGCGCGCCCGACGTGCGCGTCGAGTCCGGGATGCGTCCCAGCATCGAGAGGTTGACCACCTCCTCGTCGATGAGGCTGCCGATCCGCTCGGCCGGCTCTTCCGTGGGCTCAGTGGCCGTAGAGAAGATCTGGTCGATCGCCTTGCCGATATCGTAGCTGGTGACCTTGAGGTTGTTGGCGAACAGGTAGCGGGACAACGCGTCGCCGAAGTCGCGCGCTGAGTGCCAACGCTGCTTCGGGTCCCGCGTCAGCGCCTTCTGAAGAATCTGCTCCAGCTCGGGAGTGACCTCTTTGTTGAAGGGGGCGAGGAGGGGCACCTCGGCCTTACGGACCAGCTCGACGGTCTCCATGTCGGTCTTGCCGTAGAAGAGGCGACGGCCCGCCAGGATCTCCCACAGCAGGATGCCGGCAGCGAAGATGTCGGCGCGGTGGTCCACCGGCTTCCCCGAGGCGGCCTCGGGCGACAGGTAGCTGAACTTGCCCTTGACGATGCCTGGGTCGGTGATCTCGAGCTGCGTGATCGCCTTGGCGAGGCCGAAGTCCGTGATCTTCACCTCGCCTGCCTTGGACAGTAGGACGTTGGGCGGGCTGATGTCGCGATGGACGATGCCGAGGGGGTTCCCGTTGGTGTCGCGTTGCTCGTGGGCGTGGGCGAGGCCCTTGCAGACCTCGGACAGCAGGTACGCGCCGTGATGGACCGGGATCCGGTAGTTCCGCTCCGCGGCTCGTTGGATGATGCGTCGCAGGTTGTGGCCGTCGACGAACTCCATGACGATGAAGTACGTGCCGTCGGCGCGACCGACGTCGAACACCTGAACGATGTTCGCGTGGTTCAGAACCATGCTGAGCCGCGCCTCGTCGAGGAACATGTTGACGAAGCGCTTGTTCTTCGTGAGCGAGGGGAGCACGCGCTTGATGGCGACGTTCTTCTCTATCCCGCCAACGGAAACGGCCCGGGCGAGATAGATCTCGGCCATGCCGCCTGCATCGAGCTTCGAGAGGATTTTGTAGCGCTGGCGTGTCACTGTCCCTGTTTACTCCGGTTTCGATCTGCGCGGAAGCTACTTGCCGTCCGACCGCAGCGAGCCCCCCTCCCAGACGAGACCGTGCACCCCGCCGCAGTCACAACCCCAGCTCTGGGGCAGGCTCGGGCAAACGGCCTCCGCCATGAGCTTGTGGCCGGCGCCGTTCGGGTGGACGTGATCGAACGACCGGAGTTCCTTCCGCAGGAACCACGACGGTAACGCGGTAGCCGCCGTGACGGCTGCTGCGCGGTCCGGGAGCTGCTTCTGGAGCTTCTTGTTGCGGCCCCAGAGCGTGTCCAGGCGCGTGGCGTCTCGCGGAGGAGCGTCCTTGGCGCGCAGGACGCTGTCATAGAGGTCCACCGCCACCTCGGGGAGCTCGCCGGGCGCCCACGCAGCGTCGGCGGTCTCGGCGAACGGGCCAAGGGCCTCACTTCGCGGGAGGCGCCCCATCAGGTAGTCGACCGTGCGCTGCGTCTTCTCGCGGTACTCCAGGCCCCCGAAGTCGCGCCAGCGGCGGTCGGAGTCGTCGCCCCACGGGGTGAGTGACAGGGCCACGACGCGGAGACCGTTGGCGTGGGCGAGCTGGAAGGTGGCCATCGTCTCCTTGATGGTGATGGCCGGCGACCCGACGCTGTTCAGGCCGCCGCTGTAGATGAGCCAGTGCTCGAAGGGCGTGTCGCTGCGCGGCCGTGCCCCCGGGTTCTTCAGCACCTGGGCGCGGAAGCGCTGCTTCAGCTGGGGCGCCCCGTACCCCACCTTCGAGAGGTTTCGCAGCTCGACGTTTCGGCACACGGCCCGGAAATAGTCGTGAAAGGCACCAGCGGGCCACGCGCCGATCGAGCCGCCGAGCACCACGACCTTGACGGGCTTGTCCGCCTTGCTCCACCGCCAGCGGCCGACCTCCTCCTCGGCGTCGGCCGTGGCGACCGTGAGCCAGACGACGAGGACGCCGCTCAGGATTTTCCGCACGCTTTCCACTCCCCGGTGTTCTTCGCCCGGCCAAGGCACTCGACGACCTCCGCGCTGCGCGTCTTGCAGACCGCCACACACGAAGCCGTGAACGCCTCCTCGGCCGTCTGCAGCTGAGCGCTCCACGCTGCGTAAACGGAGAGCGCCGCTTTGCGCTGGGGCTCCGGGAACGCTTCCCACGCGGCGCGCTGCGCTCCGCCCTCCGTTCGCAGGAGCTCGTACGGTCGCGCGCACGCCTTGGTGCACGTGGCCTCGCTCGGACCGCAGGCGGCGACGACGAGCGCCAGCGACGCCCCCTGGGCGAGTCCGCGCCGCCGCGTCTCGGAGACGCCGCATCTACTCATCCGGCTCGCTTTGCCCCCCGCGCTCTCTCGAGACCCGCTCGAGCCAGGCCAACAGCAGGCCAGGGCTCTCGGCCTCATCGATGCTCTGCACGTTCACCCAGAGCTGCGCCTTGTAGGGCCCCCCGCTCGAGAGGTCCTGTCGCTTGCCGAGCACTCCATGGATGCCCACCGGCCGCCGCACGCCGTCGATCTCGGAGGTGAGGTCGCACCGCATCCGCACGCCGAGACCCGGAACCACAACGTTGGTGTTGACCTGGACCCAGCGGTCCGAGACGCGCACGGCGCGACCCCAGTACTGGGCACCTCCGACCCAGTATGCGCATGGCACGCTAACGTACATCCCCAGCTTGTGCCCCATGGCTTCGAGCGCCGCTTGCAAGCTCTCAGGTGTGGTCGCCGGCCGTCCTGTCACCAGCGGCGCGGCCTGAGCGGCCACCGACACGCCAGCGACCCGAAGGGCCGGCTGCTTGTAGGCAGGCGCCTCCTCGGGGAGGGTCTGGAAGCGGACGCGATAACCCGCGCCGGCCGCGCCGGGCGGTTCGGGCGGCTCGACCCCGAGGCGCTGCGTCACGAAGGCGACGAGCGCGTCGGCGCCATCCTGCGAGCTCACCTCTACCACGTCGATCATGACCCCGTGACGGCCGTCGGGCGCCGCTTCGCCGACCGAGAGCACGCGGCCCGACAGCACGGTGCGGCCGGCGCCGGCCCACTCGAACGCGACCACCCGCTCCACCGGCGGCCGGACAGCGCACCGGAGGAAGAGACGCGGTCCCACGAGCTCGACCACATCCGCGAGGACATAACGCCCGTCGGTCTGGAAGCGAACGGCCGGATTACGGCGCTGAACGATACGGCGAGCCATGCAGTGATGCTCTAACGAAAGCGCCCGGGGTGGCAAGCGGGACGCAGCCAACTCCTCGGGGGCAGCGAACGGTCCCGAACGCCGCACCCAGACTCGGCCCGAACGCGCCTGAAAGGCACCACCCCGAGGAGTTCTCTGGTAGCTTCCCGTCATGGCCGCCCCGCTCGTGTGCGTCGGTCGCGGAGTTCACGCGACCGCCTCTCCCCCTTTCCCGCTGCCGGCAGACGGCGCGGCCGTCCCGGTGGACGCCCTGTGGTCGGGCGAGACCAGCACGCGGGATCCGGCGTTCTGCGAGTTCTTGGCGGACCTCTCGGACGGCGCCTTTCTCGGCGAGCTTCACCTCACCTTTCCGCCGTTCTCCCCGCCCGCCGTCTCCGCGCCGGGCGTCTGGAACCTGGTGGGCGACCGCGCATTCGCCCGGGAACACGCGGAGGCCTGGAACTACCTCTCGACGTCGTCGCCCAACCACGCACTCAAAGCCTTCGAGCGTCGCCTCTACCTCGATCACGTGGGCGACGTCTTCGACGAGCTCCCACGAGGCGCGCCCGTGTTGGATCTGGGCGGCGGCATCGGGCGCTTCGCGGTCGAGTGGCTGCGCAAGGGTCTCAACGTCACCTTGGTCGACGCGAACGAAGGCTCCCTCGGCCTCGCTCTGGGCCACCTCGCGCGCGAGGGCGGCACCTTCGCGCTCCGCCACCTCGCGGCCGAGGATCTCTCGCATCTGCCCGACGCCACCTACTACGCGATCTCGGCGATGGAGGTGTTCTGCTACCTGTCCGAGCCCGCCAGAGGCTTCGCCGAAGCCGCCCGTGTGCTCCGGCCGGGCGGCTCCCTGGTGCTATCGGTCGAGTCGCCCGTGGGCTCTCTCGACCCGGCGGAGCGCCACTCGCGAGAGGCGATCGCGGCCGTGCAGTCGCGGACGGAGCTCGCGCGTGAGAACGACGTCTGGGTGCGCTACTTCACCGAGACCAGCCTCCGCGCGGCGCTCGAGTCCGCGGGGCTCACCGTCGAGCGGATCATCGGCACGCACTACCTCACGGACGGGCCGATGCATCACCTCGTAGACGTCGACCGGCTCGGCGACCCGATCTACGAAGACGCGCTGATAGAGCTCGAGCGCCTCCTCGCCACCTCACGGCGGTGGGCCGGTGCTGCGCGGGCCCTCCTGGCCGTGGCGCGGAAGCCGGCGTGAGCACGCTGGCCGCGCGGGCGTGCCTCGGGCTCGCCGCGTGCGCCTGGGCGGCTGCTTTGGTCGCGCTTCAGGCGGCGCGCTTCGAGGCCGGATTTCACTACGAGTGGGAGGACGACGCGCTCACGCACCAGATGCTCTGGAACGTGGGGCGAGGCGCCTTCCTAGAGAACACTATCCACCCCCTTCACCGCCCGAGCCACTTCGAGGGGGTTCTGGTGCTGCTGTGGCCGCTCTATGCGGGGCTGTCGGCGTTGATCGGGGCGTGGCCGGCCGTCTGGACGCTGAAGGCGGTGCTGCTCGCCCTGGCCGCCCCAGCGACCTTCGCGCTGGCGCGTGGCGAGGGGGCGGCCCCGCAGCGCGCGCTGCTGTGGGGGCTGGTCGCGCTGGTCCTCCCGGGTTCACTGGCGCTGGGCCTCTCGACGTTTCGGCCGCTCGCGCTGGTGGTGGCGCCGCTGGTGGCCCTGGTCGCGACGGTACGCGCCGGACGCGTCGGTTGGACCCTGCTGCTAACCCTGCTCGTCCTGGCCTTTCGTGAGGACTTGGCGCTCAGCCTCGTGCCGCTGGGGCTCCTGTGCGCCTGGAGGCGGCGCTGGGGCCTCGCAGGGGTGCTGGTCGGGGTTCCCGCGCTCGTCTACCTCGTCGCCACGCGGCTGGTGCTGCCGGCGGTCCTGCCGGCGGGGTACGAGCACATCGTCTTCGCCCAGAACGTTGGGCCGGGGCTCCTCGAACGCGCCACGGACCCGAGCCACCTCATCGCGGCTGCCGCGTTGCTGCTGCCGGTGCTCGGCCTGCCGATCACGGTGGCCGAGAGCGTCATCGGGGCGGCCTCGCTGGGCGCGATCCTGGTCTTCAAGGGCGGCTTCGCGGGCAACCTGCTGCACTTCGCGGGGCCGGCGATCGCAGCGTGTCTCGTGGGCGCCGTCATCGCCGGCGAGCGATCCGGCGGGCTCCGTTGGGCCCCCCAGGCCTGCCTCGCAGTGAGCGCCGCCCTGTATCTCGCCCCAGGCGGCCTCGCGCTGGTGGCCACGGACTGCGCGCACAACGGTGCGCCGCCGGACCCGGCCTTATGCACCGCCGAGACCCCCTTCTCTGCGGTCTTCACCCGGGCGCCGCCCCATGAGGCCGTGCGCCGGGCGCTGGCGGCGGAGGTCCCTGTCAACGCGTCGGTCGCGGCCCCCGGGCATCTCTTACCGCCGCTCTCGCCCCGCGAGACGCTGTGGGAGTACGGGCACTCGGACGTCCCGTTTGCCACGGCGGAGTACATCCTCCTCGACGACATCGACCGCTATGCGGGTGCCGGCCGGTACCTCGCGTTGCGGCCGGGGACGTTGAACGCACACCTGAGCGTGCTGGCGGCCACCCACGACGTGCTGCGCATGGAGCATGGGGTGGCCCTCCTGCGCCGGGTGCGCCCGGGGCCCGATCTCTCGGCGACGCTTCGGGCGCTTCTCCCGCGGCGCGACGTAGCGCCGTCTGAGCGCCGCGGGGTGCGCGCGCCCGGTGCGGAGAAGCGCTGAGGTGAGGGCGAGGCAGCGGACGTTGTAGTGACGTCGGGGTCAGGGGGTGGAGCGGCTCGACGGCCGCGCACGGCTCGCGTCGCCCACGGTGCACCCGTCGACGCTGCGTATCACGCGCCGCGCTTCGCGAGGGCCCTCCGCACGAGGCGCATCCGGTCCTGGCCCCAGATCACCTGGCCGTCGATCACGGCGCTCGGCGCACCAAAGACACCTGCGGCAGCGGCCGCCTCGGTCGAGGCTTGAAGGGCCGCCTTCACCTCTGGGGACGCGGCGGCCTCGAAGTACGGCGCCGCGTCTTCGCCGAGCAGCTCGCGCAGTACGCTCTCGGAGGCGATGTCGCGGTCCTCTGCCCAGTAGGCGCGGAAGATCCGGTGGATGAGGGCCGAGCGCTCGGCCTCCGGCGCCGCCAGGACCAAGCGCAGGGGCAGGAGGGTCCGCATCGGGAAACGGCTCGGCCACCGGAATGGCGCGCCGAGCTCCTCCGCTGCCGTGGTGAGGTCCTCCATCATCCAGCGCTGCTTCGACGGTCCGAAAGTCACGAGCGGCACGTCGACCTGGCCAATGGCCCGAAAGAGCCCCCCGAGCAGCATGGGACGCCAGATGAGCTCCGCGCCCTCGGCTGCGGCCTCGATCTGCTCGGAGCCGAGGTAGGCGAAGGGGCTGGAGAAGTCGAAGTAGAACTCGCAGCGGGCCCCGGGCGCCGGAGACGACTCACCCTTCCAAGTCACCCCCGAAGAGGCCCCGCTCAGAGCGCGCTCCAGCCGCTCCAGCCGGTCCTGACCATAGATGCGACGCTCTCCCCCGTCGGCGCCCGTGAAGAAGAAGGTGGGGACGCCAAAAGCGCCACGCGCCGCGGCGGCGTCCGTGTTGCTGCGGAGCGTGCGCTTCACCTCGTCCGACTCCGCTGCGGCGAGCAGGGCGCTGGCGTCGAGGCCGAGCCCGCTCAACACGCCCGCCAGCACCGCGGGCTCGTCCGTGGACGCGCTGCGTACCCAGTGGGCCTCGTAGAGCGCGCGGGCGGCGCGCACGCCCGCCTCCGTCAGGACGCCGTCGCTCGAGAGCGCCGTGAGCACGCGCATCTGGAGCAGCGACCGCACGGGGTGCCGCGGGTGCCACACCAAGGGAACACCGTACAGCTCAGCGTATCGCAGGGCGTCGAGCGCGGTGTGGCGGGCCTTCGCCGGAGACAACGTGCCGGGGAGGTTCTGCGGGGTGCCCGCGGCTTGGAAGAGCCCGCCAAGTAGGACAGGGGCCCACTGGAAGGTGGCGCCGGTGCGCGCCGAGACGCCGTCCAGCTGAGTCGAGGCCAGATAAGCGAACGGACAGGTGATGTCGAACGCGAAGACCGGGTTCACTCGGCCACCACCGTGTCGACGCACGCCCGCTCCGACAGCCCGGCGAAGGTGAAAGTGCCGAGACACGCCTGCGTGGCGGGGGGCAGATCCCCCTCGCGTGTGCCCTTGCCGAGGGCGACGCTGATCTTCCCGCCGCTCACCGAGACGTCCAGGCTCCACTTGCCCGAGTCGAGCTCCTTCCCTACCTCCCAGTCGGGGCCGAGCTCGTTGTTGCTCCAGTCGACCGCCCGGGTCAGCGTGGCGCAGGTCGGCCGGCCCTTGGCGAGACCGCAGATCATCCAGGTCTTCTTCTCGTCAGACGACGTGGACTCAACGCCGGGATCGTGATCGACGGTGCCATTGGTCGCCTCGATGACCAGCTCCTTGCCGGGGAGCTCGGGGAGGAGGTCCTCGACGCGGACCGCGTCCACGCTCCCCGAGTTGTAGATATAGGCCACGCCCGGCGTGTACCCGTCTGCCACCACGCCCATCCCGAAGAAGCGGCCGCCGTGGCCGACCACCAAGACATGCGTGTCCACAGAGCCGCCGGGTTCCCCGCTGCCCTCGATGTGAACCACCTCGAAGGACTCGATGCCCCCCTCTCCGATTTCGGTGGGGGCGCCGCCGCACGTACAGCCCTCGTCCGCCGTGCCGTCGCAGCTCTCGCAGTAGTAGGAGACCACCTCAACGGCAGCTTTGTCCGCCGTAGCGGCCGCAGCGGCGGTCGTCGACCGCACGAGCGGTCCGCCCAGGCCATCGACCCGCTTGCGGACGGTCTCGTTCGCCCGAAGGCCGAGGGACTCGGTGTAGGCCACGCGGGCCTCTTCCTTCTTCCCCTGCGCCTCGAGGATGCGGCCGCGATTGTAGTGGAGGGCACCGAGCTGCTTTGCGCGGGAGGCGGTGTCGATGGCCGACTCGGTGTGAGCTGCGGCCTTGTCCAACTGGCCCGCGTTGAAGTGCGCCCACCCCAGCTCGCCCAGCACGCTCGGCGAGCGCGGCGAGAGCTTCAGCGCCGCCTCGAGCGCGGCAAGCGCGCCCGCGTAGTCCTTGGCCTTCGCCGCCTTGCGGCCCAGAGACAGAGCGTGGGCGAACGCCTTGCGTTCAGCCTCGCTCGGCCGCTTCTTCGGGGGGCCCGCCTCCGCGAGCAGCGAGACGAACAGAGCGAGGACCAACGTGAGTCGAGTAAACATCGGGTGTCTCCATGAAGCGAAGCGACCGACTCGGAGCGCGTTAGGCGCGCGTCGCCAAGTCGGCCGGCGGATAGTCTCACTGGCAACCCGGGGCGCAAGTCACCAGTTCCCGTTTGGGGTGCGGCGCTGGCGCGGTGTGAGAACTGGGTTAGAGTCCACCCGTGCCGCGTCTCGTCGCCCTCGTGCTCTTCGTCGCCCTCCCCGCCTTGGCCTACGAGGCGCGGCTGCACGACGCCATCACCCGGACGGCGCTGCCAGCTTCGCTGCGGGAAGAGCGCGCCGCGCCCGTGTCGCGCGCCCACCTCGACGGCTTCAGGCGCTGGTTCTACACGGAGGTGGTCACTTCGCTGCCCGAGCCGGCGCGGGCGCGGTTCCTGGCCAGGTGGCCCACGGGTCAGGCGTTCACGTCGGGCGCGTTTCGGGAGCTGCTCGGGCTGTCCGGCGCGGCGCGGCTCCGGGTGTTGGGCATCGAGATCCCCTTCCCGAGCGTAGCGACGGCGGCCGACGTGCTGGCCGCTGGCGCCGCCGCCGTGGAGACCGACCAGCGCCACCGAGACGCCACGCTCTCCTCGGGGGGTAGTAGCCCGGTTCCGCGCGACCCGGCCGTCCTGGCGTTCGGACCGGCCAGCGGCGCGTCGAGCGACGGCTGGGCCTTCACAGCAGCCGTGGTGCCCGCGGAGGCGTCGCCGCGTGGCGTGGCCGGAGAGGGCCAGGGGCCCGCGTTTGCCTCCACGTTCCAACGCCTCGCGTTGGTCGCATCCCGATGGACACACCCCTCTGCGCGCACCATCGCGCTCGGCTACCTCGGCAACAGCGCGCACTACGTTCAGAAGCTCGCGAGCCCGCTCTGGGCCACGCCGCTCGGTCACCCGGAGTTCCTGGAGGCGGCCACGTCGCAGTACCGCTGGCGCGCGGTCCTCACCGCGGGAGGCACGATCGGCCCGCTCCGTCCCCCGGGCATCTCGGCGGAGGCGCTGCAGCGTAACCACCGGCGGTTCACCGACCGGCGCACCGCCGAGCGCCTCGACAAGGCCCCGCCGCCACCGCTGGCCACACCCGTGGAGCCCGCGACCGCGGTGGTGCCCCTCGCTCAGCGGGTTCACGCGGAAGCAGCGGCCGAGTCCGAGAGCGTCTACGCGCTGGCGATCCGCGCCACCTGCGATCGCATGCGCCTCGAGGGCTTCGTGTTCCACGACCCGCGCGCCGAGGTGGCCTCGGCCTCAAATTCCGTGCTGTGCGAGTCGGACTCGGTGGACACCATCGACGCCCTGACGCAGCTGGACGGGCTGATCGACCGTTCCCTGGTTCGCGCCACCGCCGCGACCGCCAGCCTCGTGGCCGGCTTCGCGGGCGCCCAGTGCGACAGCGGCTGCCTCGCCGGCCTCATCGCCGAGCGCCTCGACGCGCTCGACGCCGCGGATCAGCGCCGCGAGGCGTTGCTGCGCGCAGGCGTTCCGCAGGAGACCACGCGCTCCACCGTCTGGACGGTGGGCGTGGGAGCCGCCGCGTTCGGCCTGCTGTTCGGCGTGTGGTTCTGGGCGAGGCGAACCCCGTCGCTCAACATCGACTACTGGGCCCGCCCCACCGGCGCCGAAGAGGCGCCCAGCCCGCCCGCGCCCTAGGGGCTGAATCTCTCGAGAGAGGCGCCAAAGCTGACGCAAGCCGACGGCCCCACGCATCGAAACCAGAGGTGCAGCGCCACGGCAATTCGGGCAGTGTGTGTGCACGGAGGCCAAGATGACGTTCGAGCACCGGCCTAACTTCACGGTGGACGCCGCCCTGCCCCTGGCGGAGGTCCAGGACCGGCTACAGTCCGGCCTGGTCGGGCCCGCTTACGAGGTCCGCTGGTCACGCTCTCCCCACGGCGGCGGAACGGCTCACCGAGCCGCTCATCTCGTCGTGGCGTTCAAGCAGGAGCATCGGCACTTCTGGTCCCCGTGGCTCGTCCTCGACCTCGAGACGCGGGACGACGCTGACGGCGCAGGGATCACTCGCGTGATCGGACGGTTCAGCCCCCATCCGACGGTGTGGACCGGGTACACGTTCACGTATCTCGCGCTCGGCGTCATTGCCTTCTTCTCGTCGGTCTTCGCGTTCTCGCAGCACTCTCTGGGGGGTTCTCCATCGAGCCTCTGGGGCCTGCTCGCTTCTGCCGTGATGGCGGCGGGGCTCCTGTGGTCGTCCTGGGTGGGCCAGCGCCTCGCGCGAGAGCAGATGATCGAGCTACGAAGGCACCTCGAGATGGCGCTGAGCCTCGACGGGCCTGCACCCGCGCCCTAGGGGCGAATTCATGTTGGGGCCGGGGCAGCAGACCTCCCCGGCCCGGTCCACCTCCGCGCGCTCGCGCTCCGGTGAATTTCTCGCCCGAGGCGCCCGCCGCTCCTACATTCGCCACCTCTCGTGGCGCTTGGCGCCCCAACCATCCAGTTGTTCCGGATGATCATGCTCGAACGCCGCGGCCTCGTCGTTTCACTGTCCCTCGGGCTCCTGGTCGGGCTCACTGCTACAGCGTTGGCGTGGCGCGAGACCCCCAAGCACCGGGAGCCGGCGCCGCTTCCCACGTCCATTGGCCGCCCCAAGGCGGCGCCTCCGGTAGACCCCGAGCCGCTCGAGGAGTCCCCGACAGGCCTCGTGCTGCCGGCCGGCATGATCCGCCCCGACCGTGCACGCCCCGACAAGTCGGGCAAACGCCTCATCCAGGACCTTGGGCAGCGGGGCACGCTGGAATACTCGCTCGACCCCAAGGTGCAGGCCGCAGCGATCGAGACGCTGGAGAAGGCCGACGTGCCCTACGGGGCGCTGGTGGCGATCGAGCCCACGACGGGCCGGGTGCTCGCTTACGTCAGCTACTCGGCGACCCAGCCGGGCCTCGTCAAGGTCCCGGTCATGGCGAACCCGCCCGCCGCCAGCGTCTTCAAGCTGATCACGGGCGCAGCCTTGCTCGAACACGGCAAGGTGACCCCGGAGGAGCAGGTCTGCTACCACGGCGGACACCGCGGGCTCACGGCCGACAACCTCATCGACGACCCGCTCCGCGACACCAAGTGCGAGTCGCTGGCCGTGGCCATCGGTAAGTCGACCAACCAGGTCTTCGGCAAGCTCGCGGACCGGCGCCTCTCGAGCGCGGTGCTCGACAAGTACGCACGCGCCTTTCGGTTCGGTGCCGCCCTACCCTTCGACCTCGCCGTCGAGACCAGCCAGGCTCACCTGCCACCCGATCCGGCGCCCGAGGCCGACGGCAAGCCGAAGGGAGATGCCGCAGACCACGTGAACGCGATCGACGCCACGCGCCTCGAGCGCGCCCGAACGGCCGCCGGGTTCTACAACACCCACATGTCGCCACTGCACGCCGCGCTCGTGGCTGCGGCCATCGGCAACCAGGGCCTGATGATGACGCCCCACCTCGTGGCGTCGCACCGGATGGACGACACGCTGCTCTATCAGGCGACGCCCGTGCCCATCGGCCGGGTGATCGAGCCCGCGACCGCGTCGGCGCTGGCTGACATGATGGTCACGACCACCACGATAGGGACCGCCGGAGCGTACTTCCGAAACCGAAGCTCGGTACTCGACGGGGTGGACGTCGCCGGGAAGACCGGCAGCCTCACCGCCAAGGGCGACGACGGCTCGCGCCTCTTGTTCTCATGGTGGGTGGGCTTCGCTCCGGCCAAGAACCCCGAGATCGCTATCGCCGCGCTGGCGGTGAACAACGAGCAGTGGCGGCTGAAGGGCGCCTTGCTCGCACGGAAGGCGCTCGAGGCGTGGTGGGCCGAACACCACGCCCCGGTGCCGCGCCACGCGCGCGCGCGCCGCTGAGCCGGCCGGGCTCCCGAGCGCCCCGGGGGAGCGCGTCACGAAGCACCTACGCATTCGCCCGCTGCCGCGGAGTCCAGCCAGAGCCTCCTCAGGGCCCGCTCTGCGGTCTCTCCGGCGGTGGCCCCCCGCCGCGACTACTTCTCGCAGATGTAGTGATGCGCTTGTGAGCAGTTCCCGTCGTTCCAGGTGCCCCCGGTGAAGCGCCAGAGCTGCAGGCAGTCTTCGTTGTTCACGTTGTTCGGCTCACCACCCTGCCAGTTGGTGTAGGTCCACGCCACGCCGCCGGCCCACGTCCACTGCCCTTCAGTCGTGATGTCGTTCCCGCCCACCCACCAGTAGTGGGCGCTGTCGATCGCGCCAGACTCGTTCACCAAGAAGGTGTTTAGCTGCGCGCTGCGAATCGCTGCCAGATGGCCGCCCTGGTTCACACAGAAGGTCCGCGCGTCGGTCCAGGTGCGGTAGTCGTTGCAGAACGTGTAGGTGCGGCCCAGGAACGTCTTGCCGACGCAGGCGCATCCTTCGTCGATGACGCCATCGCAGTCGTCGTCGGCCCCGTTGCAGGCCTCGGCGTTGTTCGTACCTGCGCTGCACGTGGTGCCGTTGAGCCCCGTGCACACGACGCTGTCGTCCAGGCAGAGATCAGGGTCGTTGCCGTCACACGCGACGCCTGGCGCCTGCGTGAGAGCGCACGCCCCGCCACAGCCGTTGGTCCCGTCGTCGACGGTGCCGTCGCAGTCCTCGTCGGTGCCGTTGCAGAGCTCGGTGGCGCCCTTCTTGATCGCCGGGTTGGTGGGCGCGCAGTCCGTGCCGTCTGGGTCCCCGTCATTGTCGTCGTCGGGGTCGACGCAGTCGGCCAGGACGTCCTTGTCTGTGTCCAAGAACGGCTCGTCTGCGACCCCGGAGCAGTTGTTGTCCACGCCATCGCACGCCTCCGGGGCCTGATGGTGCACGGAGCCGTTGAGCGGCGCGCAGTCCGCCAGGTCCGGGTCACCGTCGTTGTCGTCATCGAGGTCGCAGAGGTCGCCGCTGGCGTCGCCGTCGGTGTTCACCTGCAGGGGGTCCGGGGTCAACGGGCACACGTCGGACCCATCAGGGACGCCATCGCCGTCATCGTCAGGGTCGACGCAGTCGGGCACGAGGTCGCCGTCGGTGTCGGTGGCTCCCTCGTCGACCACGAGGTCGCAGTCGTCGTCCTTGCCGTTGCATTTCTCTTCCGCGCCCGGGTAGACCTGGGCATCCAGAGGCCCGCAGTCGAGCGCGTCGGGGCTCCCGTCGCCGTCGTCGTCGTCATCGCAGACATTGCCGAGGCCGTCGCCGTCGAGGTTGGCTTGATCGGCGTTGGCCACGAGCGGGCAGTTGTCGAGCAGGTCAGGGACCGTGTCGTCATCGTCGTCCGAATCGACGCAGTCCGCCTCGCGATCACCGTCCGTATCGAGAAACTCCCCGTCGGGGATGGCGTCACAGTCGTTGTCGAGCCCATCGCAGACCTCGATGGCCAGAGGCGAGATGGCGGGGTTGGTGGGCTCGCAGTCGTCCGCGTCCGGCGACCCGTCGTTGTCGTCGTCGGGATCACAGGCGTCGCCGAGGAGGTCCGTGTCGGAGTTGTCCTGGCCGACGTTCCACTTCGTAGGGCAGTTGTCGAGGGAGTCGATCACGCCGTCGCTGTCGTCGTCGCCGTCGATGCAATCGGCCGTGCCGTCGCCATCCGTATCGAAGTAGCCCTCGTCCACCTCGACGTCGCAGTCGTCGTCCACCCCGTTGCACTCCTCGAGGGCCCCCGGGTACACGGCCGAGTTGCGCGGCGCGCAGTCCAGGATGTCGAGTGAGCCGTCGCCGTCGTCGTCGGCGTCGCAGATATCGCCCTGGAGGTCTCCGTCCAGGTTGGCCTGGTCGAGGTTGCCGATGCTGGGGCAGTTGTCGGCCGAGTCCGGGATCCCGTCGCTGTCGTCGTCGTCCGAGATGCAGTCGGGCACGCCGTCGAGGTTCGAGTCCGGGAAGCCCTCGTCCGTCCCACCGGCGCAGTTGTTGTCGAGCCCGTCGCACACCTCGGCGGCCCCGGGGTGGATCGACCCGTTCGTGGGGGCGCAGTCCGCCCCATCCAGCGCCTTGTCGTTGTCGTCGTCCGGGTCGCAGGCGTCCCCGAGCAGGTCCGTGTCGCTGTTGAGCTGGTCCGGGTTGGCCACCTTGGGGCAGAGGTCGGCGATGTCGGGGACACCGTCCTCGTCATCGTCCTCGTCGAGGCAGTCCGGCACTCCGTCGCCGTCCGTCTCGGCGAACCCTTCGTCCACCTGTTCATCGCAGTCGTTGTCCTGCCCGTCGCACAGCTCGGCGGCGTTGCCGTTCACCTTGGGGTCCAGTGGCGCGCAGTCGTCGCCGTCCAGCGCCCCGTCGTTGTCGTCATCCGGATCACAAGCGTCGCCGAGGGCATCGCCGTCCGAGCCCTTCTGGGTCGGGTTGGACACCATCGGGCAGTTGTCCTGACCATCGACGACGCCGTCGCCGTCGTCGTCCGTGTCCACGCAGTTGGCGAGCCCGTCGAGATCGAGGTCGCCGTCCGTCTCGTCGATGAGGGTGTTGCAGTTGTCGTCGATGCCGTTGCAGGACTCGACGCTGAGCGCACCGACCGTGGGGTCCAGGGGCGCGCAGTCCGTGGCGTCTGGATCACCGTCACCATCGTCATCGTCATCCACGCAATCGGCGTACTTGTCCGCGTCGGAGTCCGCGAAGCCCTCGTCGATCACCCCGTTGCACGAGTCGTCGACCCCGTTGCAGACCTCTGGAGCCCCGATGGTGATCGTGGCGTCGAGCGGCGCGCAATCGGTGACGTCAGGGGTCCCGTCGTCGTCGTCGTCCAGGTCGCACGCGTCGCCAGCGCCGTCCGCGTCGGTATCGGTCTGCAGCGGGTCGGGCACTTTGGGGCACACGTCGATCGGGTCTTCCTTGCCGTCGCCGTCCGTGTCCACGTCACACGCGTCACCGAGCCCGTCCTCATCGCTGTCCGTCTGTCCTGAGTTCGGGGTGATCTTGCAGTTGTCCGTGGTGTCGAGGACGCCGTCACCGTCGTCGTCCACGTCGATACAGTCGGCCTGCCCGTCGGCGTCCAGGTCGGCAGCCCCGTCATCGACCACCCCGTTGCAGTCCGAGTCCTTGCCGTCGCAGAGCTCCGACGCCTCCGGGTACACCGCGGCGTCTAGCGGACCGCAGTCCGCGGGGCTCGTGAAACCGTCGCCGTCGGGGTCGGGATCCACGCAGTCCGCAGTGGAGTCCTTGTCGAGGTCGGAAGACCCGGGGTCGGTGGTGCCGTCGCAGTCGTTGTCGATCCCGTCGCACACCTCGGGGAAGGCCTCATCGGAGGAGCACACGAGCCCGGTGCCGCTGGGCGCGCACAAGGCCACGCCGTTGCCGCAGCTGTCGGGATCCTCACCGTCACACTTGCTGCCGACCTCCTCGAAGGTCTCGTCGATCACCCCGTCGCAGTCGTCGTCGGCGCCGTTGCACAGCTCGTCCATCGCGGCCGCACCCTGGCAGCCGGTCCACCCTTCGTCAGTGCACGTACGGATCCCCGGACAGCTGCCAAGCTCGTTCACCAGCGAGCAGCTGTCGATGGCGCCCAGGAGGGCTGCGCTACAAGGACACACCCCTGTCTCCGGCCGGCACGCCCCGGGCGGGTAGTTGCCCTCCGCCTCAACGGTGCACGCGAAGCCCACAGGACACTCCGCGGCAGGCCCGCAGGGCCGAGTGCATCGACGGTGACCGGACGCGTCGAGGACGCAGAGCGCCTCACCGCCGCAGTCGGCGTCCTCGGAGCAAGACCGGCAGAGCACCTCGAACTCGGGCACGCAGGCGTAGATCAGATCGCCCGGGGTCGGGAGGGCCTTGCAGCTGAAGCCGGAAGGGCACTCCTCGATACACGCTTCGGAGCAGATGGAGCCAAACGGGCCTGGGACGCAGAGGTCCGAGTCGCAGTCTTTTCCCGTCTCGCAGGGGCACTGAAAGCCTCCAGGGCAAGCCAGGACCACATCCTCCTGCGGTGACGACACGGCGTCCGCGTCCGGGGCCTCGGGCCGCGCGTCCGAGTCACCCCCTCCCCGGGTGTCTTGCAGGACCACCACCACCACGTCCGGGCCGCCAGCCAGCTCCTCTTCCGAGCAGGCCAGGACGACGCAGAGCGTCAGGAGTGCGGCGACGCACCGAGAGTAAGCAACCTGGCCCCGAAACGAGGTGCAGGTGAGGCGAGCGGCAGAAGGCATCGAACAATCATGCATGAACTCGACCCGCAAAGGGAGGCGTTCACGGGTCGAACAAGGAGAGCTGCTTGGGGCCTCGCTCGGGCCGGCGGAAGGTGGCGGGGGCGCCCGTTGGCACCAAGATCTCGGTGGCGCCCGTTGCGAGGCCGAGGCGGGCGCAGGTGGTCCGAAAGAGGAGGCTGATGGCATCCCAGTACCGCCCCGCGCCGACCATGCGCCGATGGAACGTGGAGTGCGCCCCCGGCTCCTCCCGAGCCTCTGCGATCCGCCGCAGCACCTTCTCGGCGCGGAGAGGCAGCGCCTTCCGGAGGCGCTCGTCGAACACCGCGGCCACGGGTCCAGGCAGGCGAACCAGGGTGTGCCCGGCGCGCCGGGCCCCGGCCGCTCGAGCCGCTTCTAGGATGCGTGGGATGTCCGAGTCGTTGAGCCCTGGGATGATGGGCGCCACGTTGACCGCGACGTCCAAGCCGGCCTCCGCGAGGGCGGCGATCGTCTTGATGCGGCGCCGCGGGGTGGGGACGAAGGGCTCGATTGCGCGCGCGTTGTCGGCGTCCCAGAAGGGTAGCGACACAGTGACATAGAGCCGCGTTCGGCGATTCAGCTCGACCAGCACGTCGAGGTCGCGCTCGATGAGACACGACTTGGTGATGATGGCGACGGGGTTGTGGAAGTCCCGACAGACCTCGAGGCAGGCGCGCGTGAGCCCATAGGTGGCCTCGAGCGGCTGATAACAGTCCGTGTTGCCAGAGAACATGAGGAGCTCGCCCGTCCAGCTGCGCTTCATGAACGCGTCGTGAAGCAGCGCAGGGGCGTCCCGCTTCACCACGATGCGCCGGTCGAAGTCGGTCCCGGCGCCAAAGTCGAGATACTCGTGGGTGGGGCGGGCGTAGCAATAGGCGCAGGCGTGCATGCAGCCGCGGTAGGGATTGAGACTCCAGGTGAACGGGAGGTCCGGGCTGTCGTTTCGCGAGAGGATGGTCCGCGACACGTCGTCGTAGACCTGGAGCTCCACCTCGGGCGGAGGGCCATCCCACTCGAGCGCCCCGTTGAGGAACGGGTTGGGCGGGTTGGACACCGCGCCGAGCACCTTGAACCGCTCGGACGTCACTGAACCGATGTATAGACCCCGAGCCGCTGCGTCAACCCCGCCGCGGCCCGTGGATCAGCCGCCGGACTCCTGCGCGATCCGCCCGCGAAGGGCCTCGCCCAGCTCCGTAAAGCTCGGAAAGCTGCGCACGCCAGATTGGCCTATCAACCACGCGGGCACACCGGCGTTCGCGGCTACCCGAGCGTCCTGCGAGCCGTCTCCCACCATCAGCGCCTCCGCCGGCGCCACCCCGTAGCGTTGCAGCAACCACCGGAGGCCGGTGGGATCCGGCTTCGGCGGGAGCTCACCATCGAGGCCCGGAAGCATCGCGCCCGGTCCCAGCGCCAACGGCGTAAAGCGGCGAAGCCCGAGCCCATCGATGACGGGCTGGGTCACGTCGTGGGGCTTGTTCGTGAGCACCGCCTGCGCCACGCCGGCCCGGTGTAGCGCCTCCAGGGTCTCGAAGACGCCGTCCATGACGGTGACGCCGCTGCTCGGGTCCTCGAGGTAGCGCTCCATGAACAACGCGAACACCTCGGGGAATGACCGACCGGTCGCGACGTCGTATCCCGGGGCGCCAGAGAGCAGCTCACGGCCGAAGAGCGTCCGTGCCACGAGGCTCCTGGCGCCGTCGCCGATACAAGGGCGCACGTCCTCGAGCGTGAGATCGCGCAGGCCCAGCTCCGCGCGAACGCGGTTCACTGTGTGGCGGATGTGACCGGCGGAGTCCACGAGGGTGCCGTCGAGATCGTAGACCACGAGCCCTGTGCGGAGCGCCGGGGACTGCGCTCTCTGAGCGGAGATCACTGAGGCACCCCGACAGGTAGCCCCGCGCGCCGCGCGGCCTCCCGCGTGAACCACCCGAGCGTCAAGGCGTCCAGCATGGCCGTGTGCTCCTCGACGTCGATCTGCGCATGGGCGCGCACCATGGGGTCAGCGGCCGTGGTGTTGAGCAGCGCCCGACGACGCTGGAAGTACACGCGCGTCACCTTCCTGAGTCGCGCCTCCTGGAGGGACACCAGCGCCGCGGCGTCGAGCTCGTCCGGGTTGAAGACCAGCTCAGGCAGGTTCCACGTGAGCTTGCCGTTGACCTCCCAGGCGTCTCCGGATGACCCCCGCAGGATCCAGGGGGCGGTCTGGCTGTACTCGTCGTTTATCGTGTTCTCGTCGAGCGTGGAGCGGCTGAAGCCACCGGCGACCTCGAGCTCCGGCGCCAGCGCCCGCAGGCCCGCTCGGGACCTCATACCGTCGACGGCGCGCGGATCGAGGCCGGCGGACCGCAGAGCCGCTACCTGGATCTCCGCGATCGAAGGCTCCGAGGCCACGGCGCCATGCGCCAACAAACACCCCATCGTCACGAGGATCGCCGTCTTCATCGCCTGACCTCCCAGGACGCCGCTTCGAGCGCCCTCAGCTCATCCAGAAAAAGCCCCGTCAGGGCGTGTAACGTGGCCACCACCTCGAGGCGGTGAAGCGCAGCGTGGCCCCCCGGCGCGAGTGGCCGCGAACGCTCTACCATGAGCCATCGCACCTCAGCGGCGAGCGCCTCTCCGCCCTCGGCGTCCACGGGGCGCGGCTCCGGCGCCGCGAGCGGCCACACCAACAGGAGCGCCGCCCAACCGATGCTGGCCGAATGTGCCTTGGAGTAGATCCGATCGTCCGCGTCCGACGATGTCCCCGAAGATCCCACGGGGACACCCGGCAGAACCACGTCCCGGCCACCGCCGCTCAAGAACCCGGCGTCGAGCGACGCCTCGGCGTCGAACGCCGCGTAGCCGGCTCCCACGACCAGAGCCGGCACCCAGGCCGAGCGACGGGCCCGCTGCCCCGCCTCCAAGCGGAGCTTGCGAGCGACGCCGAAGCGCGCCTCAGCCGCCTGGATCGCAGCTTCGACGCCCGGCGTCACCGGCGCCGACGCGCGGGGAGCCGGACCAAAGTCGGCGGCCTCGAGCGCGTCGCAGTCGACGAAGGCGCCACGCACGGTGCGGCACTCGCCGTCCACACCGTAAGCCGGCACACCCCCCGCCACGCCAACACGATCCACGGCACAGTCTGGATCCGCAGCCGCGACCGTTTCGCGCAGCGACAGCGCGCGAGGTCGCCACCCGGCGCGGGGCTCGCTGAGCTCGAGGCCGCCGCTGCCAGCGTCCTCGTAGCCCGGCGGCTCCCACGGGATGTCGAGCTCGGGCCCGTCGACGCGCTCGGGGAAGAGGTCGAGATCCGTCGCCCCGTCCTCGAAGCTCCAAAGTTCGCGCAAGCGGGTGGAGTAGGGCACGAGGTCGAAGTTTCGCGAACCAGGCAGCGCGAGGGCGCGACCGAGGCGCTCACGAGTCTCCGGGGGGGATGGCACGGGCGCTGCGGTGCAGACCTCCAGCTGGTCCCAGCCCTCGCCCCACGACCACATCACGCGCCCATCAGAGGTGGCGACGACCGCCCACCCGTCATGCTCCGCCGAGTCCACCACCCGAGCGTCGCCAAGCTCCACGTCAGGTGGCGCGAGCGCGAGCAGGAGCCCGGTCAGCGCGCTCGGGCACACCATCAATTGAGCCCGTTCACCTTGAGGGTGTACGCCTTGTAACAACCCGCTCCCTTCGGGGCGTAGTTGCGCACCTCCACGATGTAGAAGCCGTCATCGGCGCTGCCGGTGCTCTCGCTCCACACGATGGGATCGTTGGCGGTGCCCGACTGCTCAGACTTGGCCAGCGCCTTCGAGACGCCGCCCTTACAGGCGTCCGTGCCCTTGTAGAGATAGACGTCCGCGTCGAGCCCCGAGGTGAGGTTCATGAGGTTCACCTCGATCCGCTCGCCGAAGCCGATGACATTAAAGCCGTCGACCGCGTTGAAGCAGAAGTAGTCCGCCACGTCCGCCGGCCGATCGAAGGTTGCGTAGAGGTTCGTGTCCGGGTCCGTCCCCAGAAAGGCGCACGCCGCGCAGCTGTCGTTCGGCTCCCAATCGTCTGGGAGCGTGGCGTCTGCCCCGTCGCAGTCCTGGTCGATGGCGTCCCCGCAGACCTCCTCGACCGGGTACACGGCGCCCTTGCATCCCCCCGGCGCCCCCCAGGAGCAGCCCGGGCCGCAGACCTGCGTGGCCGTGCCTTGCTCGCAGGGTCCATCGGTGCTGTCGGGACCGCAGGGCACCTCCTGCGACGTGCCCGCGAGGCAGTCACCCTGGTCGCTGCACTCACTCCACGTGGACCACGAGCAGCCGGCGGTACACTTGCGCGTGCGCTCGCCACAGGCTTCGCAGGTCTCGGACTCTATGGCGAACGGGGTGCACTCCCCCTCCCCCTGACAGCCGCCGAACGGACCCCACTGGCACTCGGAGTCACACGTGCTGACGGAGGTGCCGCATAGCCCGCACGGCTTCGATTGTGTCTCCCCCTGGACGCAGCCGCCGGTGACGTCACAAGTGCTCCAGCCGCCGAACGTGCAATCCTCACCGCAGGTCCGCCGTTCGACGCCGCAGGCGCCCGTGCAGCCGCGTTGCTCCATGGTCCCGGGCTCGCACTCACCCTCTTGGCTGCACTCGGACCACTCGCCGAACGTGCAGTCGATGCCGCAAATCCGGGTTTGGTTGCCGCACGCCCCGCAGGCACGCCACTCGACCTTGGTAGGCTCGCAACCCTCTCCGGAGCAGGACCCCGAGTAGACGAAGGTCCCGTCGGGACCGCAGGCGCCGGCCTCGGTGCCGCAGTGCCCGCACGCGCGGTTGGCGGTCTCTCCGGGGCCGCAGGTGCAGTCCGTCGGAGCCGAGCACGGTCCGAGCTGGCCGTCGGCGGTGCACTGCATGTCTCCGGTTCCGCACGGCGTGGTGCACGCCACAGTGGTGCCCGCCTCACACGCCGGACACGCATCGTCGGTGGTTCCGTTGCAGTCGTCGTCCGCGCCGTTGCCGCATTGCTCGGGTCCCAACGGGGGCGCATCGCAGGCGTTGAACTCGCCGCGTTCGCAGGTCCTGAGCCCTCGATGGCAGGCGACGAAGCACTCCTTCGTCGCGCCGTCCGTGCACTCCTGGCCATAGCAGAGGTTGTTGGTGCAGACCCGCCCGCACTGCGACGCGCCCTCTGCGGGGCAGCAGTCGGTGTCTTTCTGGCACTCGGCCTTCTGGCAGGCGCCGTTGGATAGGCAGACGTGACCTGCCGGACACTGAGCGTCGGTCTTGCAGCCGCCGGTAGCGAGCGGGACACACGTGCCACCAAGACACCGTCGGTCCGCGGGGCAGTCGATGTCGCGGGCGCAGGCCGACACGACCACAGGAGACTCTGCCCCGCTACACGCCGCGATGAGCGCGACGAGCGCCGCTACTCGCAGGCCAGGAAGCACTGGGCTTTCGGGAGACTCGAGCGAACGGAGTCGCAGTTGGGGCCGATGGCGATCTCAGGGGACCAGGTCCACTCGTTGTAGCTGAGCTCGCCCATGAGCGACCGGACACCGCAGAGGTCGTAGTTGTAGAGCTGAGCTTGGCGGACCCAACGCACGGTCTGGCGATAGATCATCGCGCAGCGCTTGTTCGGCAGCTTGGCGCTGAGCGAGACCGACGTGGCGTGGGACCGGCTCGACACCCAGCTCTGGTCCCAGGACTCGGCCTGACCGCTGCTGAAGCCCTCCGACACGGAGCCCGAGCCACCCACAGTGAACGACCGCGACTCCTCGCTTGCCTCGGTGACCGCGGTGGAGCTGGAGATCGCCTGCTGGCTCTCGAGCGCGAACGAGCCCGAGAAGCTCTTCGAGCGGGACTCGGACGTGGTCGAGCCATAGACGGTCGAGCTGCCGGACGAGCCGCTCATCGATGCGCCGACCGACTCGCTGGTGCCGACGCGCTCGCCGGTGGTGGTGCCGGTGGACATGCCCACGGTGGCGCCGACAGTGGTGCCCACCGTGGCGCTGGCCTTCGCGATGCCGGGCAGTGAGCCCTCCCCCGTCACGCTGCCGGAGACCTCGACCGAGGCCTCTCCCGAGAGCTCCTTCATGGCCTCGGCGTATTGCTCTGCGGACGTCCCCTTCTCGGCGCTCCACGACCACTCGGTGCCGTCCTCTGTGCCGACGGCGACGCTGGTGTCGCCGCCCGTGCTGTAGTCCTCGCCGAACGTCTCGGAGCTGCTCTGGGCTTCGGAGTGCTCGACCCCGTGTTCGTCCGTGGTGGAGAACGAGGAGCCCACGGAGACGCCGCGCGACCAGTCCTGCGACTCCTCGACGCCGGTCTGCTGCGACCACTCTCGGCTCACGGACACCGAGACGCCTTGCTGTCGGTCCTCCGACACCGTCTCCGTGTATTCGATCTCGTTGCCGGTGGAGCCGATGAAGGGACCGTTCACGGCGACGGGCTCGTAGTACTCGGCCAGCTCGCGGTTGCCGTCGTAGTGGTAGCCGAGCGGCCGCACCACGGTGAGCGGCAGCGCCGCATAGACCGGGTCGCCCCGCTCGTCGACCGCGGTGACCCGGATCGCCGCGATCGCCCAGCCGGCGTCCTCGGGGACCGGATTGAGAACGATGACCGGATCACCCGCGCGGCGGGTGGGATCGCCCACCACGTCGGTGCGGCGAGCGTCGGTGACGGTGTGGACGATCTCGGGGAGGCTCTCGAGGCCGTTGACGTTGGTGAACTGGTAACGGAACGCCGTGGGGGTGAAGCCGACCGCCTCGACCTCGAGCACGTAGCCCAGCCCACCCAAGCCGCGAAGGGCCGGGCCTGCGCACGGCGCGGTCTCCACGGACGTAATCGCGCCAGAACCGTCACGCACCACCCCGGTGATAGGCGTGAGCGCCGTGATGATGACCGATCGACCGACCTCGAGGCTGAGCGGCGTGGGCGCGCCCTCCTCGATGCGACCGTCGCGACTGGCGTTGACGGGGGTGACGGTGCCCTTGAACGTCCCCGAGACGTTGCCGGGCCCGAACGGCACGTCGAAGGGCCCAAAGCGATTCCATCGGAGGAAGGTGGTGCCGGTGTCGACCTGCCGACCCGCGACCGTCCCGGGCTCTACGAGTGTGCCGTCGTACAGGGGCGCGACCACGTGGCGGCTCACGTTGAAGGCGGGGCTCCCGTCATCCGGGAGGAAGGTGCCCTCGAAGACGAGCTCGGTGCGGCCCTCTTCAGGGCTGAGAAAGCGCGACCCGTAGACGACCAGAGGCTCGCCGACCGTGACGGTCTGCCGGTCCAGCCCGTGAACCGCCGGCCCGGACTGCACCACGACCGGCTCCTCGGCACAACCTAGGGCGACGCACGCCCCTACGAGTCCGAAGCTGAAACCACGCGCCATCTGCGGATCCTCCCCCGGGCCTTCGTCTTCGCGCCCAGCATGTTTGCAGGTCCGGCCGCATTAATCACGGAGAGCGGAATACCTGCAAGCAGTACGTGCAGTTGGCCGGGGCCTGCGGCACGATTCTCCAGCGCTCGGTTCGCAAGGACGAAGGGGCCCACGAAGGCGAATTCACCGGGGCGCGAGAGCGCGGAAGCGGGCCGGGGAGCTCTGCTGCCCCGGACCCAACATTCACCGGAGCGCGAGAGCGCGGAAGCGGGCGGGGGAGCTCTGCTGCCCCGGCCCCAACATGAATTGCCGGGGCCCGAGGATTGACCTCAACGCATGACGATCTTCTGTTGTCCCGAGATCGGCTGCGCCACGAAGGTGAGGAACTCGAGGTTCTGAAGGCGGTTCCACAACACCCCCAGGCTGGCCAACAGCGTAATGGCCGCGGCCGCGAGGTAACCCCAGCCGTAGGATTCAGGGTCCTCCAGGGTGGCGAAGGAGAACACCGCGTTCATCGTGAAGAACGCGACGCAGAGCCACATTACGGCGCGGCGGAAGTCGAAGTAGAGCAGGATCACCAGCAGCACCAGGAGCAGCACGTGGAACACGGCCGCAACGCTGGCCACCCTAAAGATGGCGACGTGCCGTAGATCGATGTCGAGGGACTGGAGGAGCCAAGGCAGGGCGATGAGCACGCCCACGGTGAGCACCCCCTGATAGACGAGCACGGTGAGCAGCGACGACTTGAGCGTGTCGATCATCTGCCGGCGTCGCTCTTCGATCCGTCCGAGCGGCTCCTTGTTGATGATCCCGCCGAAGTACGCCTTGTAGGTCCGGTAGAAGTCGGTCTCCACGCGTACGAGGAAGAGGGCCAGCGCTGGGACGATCGTGATGTAGGCGAAGAACATGGCCGAGTCATACGGGAAGTGGGTGTAGAACAGGCTGTGGACGCGGATCCCGGTGGGGCCGAACCAGAAGATCACCTTGTCGATCCAGATCGCGGCGGAATAGAAGAGGCCCGCCCACGCTAGGTGCGGGTAGATGCGAAACGCCGCCAGGAAGTCGAGGTTGAACGAGGTATCGCCGGGGAACTCCTCGAAGATGCGCCAGATGAGCCAGAAGCAGAGCAGGGTCTGACCCGCGAGGAAGCCCGACAGCGTCCCCGACACCCCGAAGGTGCCCGAGAGCCCAAGGCCCAGGGCGAACGAGACCACGTAGCCCACGAAGAACCCCAGGACGAGGGCGTTATAGTCCTTGGCGGCCGTGAGGTAGATCATCGCCATCCAGATGACGCTGATGACCACGTAGAGCCCCATGGCCGCCACCTTGAACGCGATGGGGAGGTCGCAGAAGGCGAGGAAGCCCGCGGCCGTGAGCGCTTGGACCGGCGCCAGGAAGATGATGACGCCCACGAACGACGGAATCACCGCGTTGGCTTCTCGACCGTACAGTCGGTCGGCGACATAGCGCGTCACGGGGAGCTGAACGAAGCCCGTCGTGATGAGCGAGAAGGCGTAGCAGTACACGACCGCGATCGTGAACAGCGCCACGTTCTCCTGCTGCAGGACCGGCAGGGCGAAGACGCTGAGCGACCCGAGACACAAGACGGAGAGGAGCCAAGGGCCCGCGAAGATCACCGCGGAGTACAGATAGAGCTGCAGCCACTCGGTGAACGTCTTTCGGGTGACGATCTCGCGGAGACGAAAGCCTATGCCAGCCATGGCTAACTCCTAGCCGCGCGCGGCACGGCACGTGTCGGCGCGGACGCGCGGCCGGTGTCGAAGGCCTCGATCATGGAGCGATAGACGTCGCGATACCGATCGATGACGTCCTTTCGCTGGTAGTAGCGCTTGGCCCGCTCGCGCCCGACGCGCCCCATCCCCGCCCTGAGGTCGGAGTTCTCGAGCAGGCTGACGATGGCCCTTCCGGTCTCCTCTGGAGAGTTCACGTTCGTGACGAGGCCCGCTGAGCCAAGTCGGCGATCGTCCTCGGAGGCGCCGAAGAGTAGCTCGGAGCAGGCGCCGACGTTCGTGGCCACGCAGGGAACACCCACCGCCATGGCCTCGATCACCACGAACGGCTGCGCCTCAGAGACGCTCGTGAGCACCACGAGGTCCATCTTCGGGTAGTACTCGCTCATGTCGACGCTGCCCATGAAGCGTAGGCTCGTGCCAAGCTCCAGGAGCTCCGCGAGCGCGCGGCACTCCTCGTAGTAGTCCACGTCTTCGTCGGGGGTACCGAGGAGGTAGAAGACCGCGCTCGGGACCCTGTCGACGACGATTCGCGCGGCGCGAATGAACGTCTTCACGTCCTTGATCGGCGAGATCCGTCCGACGAACGCCACGTGGAAGCCCGGGTCCTTGATCGCGCCGGCATCTGCCAAGGCCGTGTAGCGGTCGACATCGATCCCGTTTGGGATGATCTCGCACTTCTCCACAGGGGCCCCGTGGAGAACCTGGGTCTTCTGGTTGCCCCCGTACAGCGTGATGATCTTGTTGGACTCGCTGTAGCAGATCCGCGCGAGCATCTCGAACTTGCTCATCCAGAGGCTCTGCAGTAGCCCGAGCTCCCGGCGCGGTACGTAGTCGACCACCACCTCGTTGTAGATGTAGGCCGCCTGCGCGATCTCGATCATCCGCTCCTTGGTGTAAATCCCGTGCTCCGTGAGCACGAGGGGCGCGCCGTAGCGTCGGCGCGCGAGCGCCCCGAGGAGCCCGGCATAACCCGTGCAGGTGGCGTGGTAGCACTTGGCCTCGGGAAGGGGCGCGTACAAGAGCTGGAACAGCGGCAACATCAAGAAGCGGCAGGTCCAGAAGAAGTCGATGAACGAGAGGTTCGGGAAGTTCCGGCGGTAGACGCCGGTCATGATGTCCCAGAAGCGCCGCGAATAGAGGATGTCGTAGGGAGTGAGCGCAGGGCTCCCGCCGCCCGTGAGCGACTCTGCAAGCTCGTTGAAGGTGGTGGGGTCACCGGCCTCGAGCCGCCGCACGAAGTCCTCGACGTGCCGCCAGGCCTGTCGACTGATGTGCCTCCGAGCCCCGCGGATGATGACGGGGTCCAGCAGGTAGATCTCGTTGAACTGCCGGACGTTCTCCGGCAGCCGGTACTCCATCTTCTGGACCTGATGCTTCGACACCCCCACGTACACGATGGAGAAGTTGATGTCGGGCAGGGCCTTGATGAGGTGGTGTGTCCAGGTGGACACGCCACCCACGACGTAGGGGTAGCTCCCCTCGAGGATCAGACAGACATCGGTGAGGGCCACTCGTTACCCCTATGCCGGCCGGGCCAGGTCCCAGAACGCCAGGACGTCGTGGAGCGTGGTGGGCAGCTCGCCGCGGCTCTTGAGTTCCTCGAGCACCACGCCGAGTCGGAGGAGGTCGCGTTTTTCGTAGTAGCAGTGGGCCAGGCCCACCCAAGCGTCCGTGTTGGCGTGATCGAGCTCGACGAGCCGCGCGTACGCCAGCACCGAGCGGTCGATGTCCCGAGCCTTGAGCCGAAGATCGGCGAGATGTTGCAACACGTCCACGCGGCTGGGCGTCTTCGCGAGGACCTCATCGGCGAGGGCTGACGACTGCCGCAGGAAGTACTGCTCCACGGAGGGGTCCAGGAGACCGCTTTGGATGTAGTCCTTACCCGCGCAGATGAGCTCGACCTTGATCTCGACGTCACCCGGGTTGAGCTCGAGGCGCCGGCGGGTGCGGATGATCCGGTCGGAGAGGGCCTTCTCGATGCGCGACAGCTGCCCTGCCACGAAGAACTGGCTCTCCGAGTCGATGTCCTTGAGCGACTCCCGCAGAATCTTCACGGCGGCCTGGGGGCGTAGCTTCGCGAGCGAGAAGATCGCTCCTCGCTTCAGCTCCGGATCACCCGCCTTGATGATGTCGACCAGCGGCGCCACCTTGCCGAGACGCTCCAGCTCCCGAAGCACTGGCTCTTCGGACAGCATGCCGAAATCGAGCTCCGAGCCCGCGCCGGGCTCAAAAGCGATGTACTTCTCGAACTCGGCGACGACGTTGCCCTTGCCGCCGACGTCGAAGCGACGACGCCAGTGCACGGCTGCGAACGCCAACGAGAAGCCGGCCAGGCCGTATACCGGCACCGCGAGGACCATAACGAAGCCGACGACGGCGAAGTTCTTGTCCTCGGCGTAGCGGTACTCCCACGGTCCCCAGAAGCCGTAGCTGAGCATGGTGGCGGCGCCCAGGTGGAACGCGAACGCGAGCAACAGGTCGACCTTGGGACCGATCCCCAGATCGCTGAACGCCGCCAGCACCGACAGCGCCTCGAGCGCGACGATCAGGAGGAACGTCAGCAGCCCCTGCAGAAAGGGGCGACGCCGTCGACGCGTTCGCGCCATCAGTACTCCAGTCGCTCAGCCTGCCGGCCGAGCTCTTCGCGGCTGTCGCCGTGGTCGCCTGTCGTGGCGACCCCAAAACGGACGCTGATCTCCGCCGCCGCCGGAACGTCTCGCAACACGTCGGTGGAGAACTGCTGCGCGAGGCGACCCGCCAGAACTCGCGCTCCGGGCCCCTTGGTCGCGGGCAGCACGAGCGCGAAGGTGTCTTGGGTCTTCCAGCGCGCCACCAGATCGACAGCGCGCAGGTTCTTGAGGATCACCCGCGCCAGCCTTCGGAGAAACACCGCGCGCTTGCCCCGGGGAATCCGCTCAAAGTTCTGGATGCGGAGAACGAGGAGGGAGACGGGCGTTCCGTAACGACGCCAGCGCCCCGTCTCCTCGTCCAGGCGACGCAGAGCGTAGCCGTACCGGTAGGTGCCGGTGGCCTCGTCCGCAGGGTCCCGTTCGCGGACTCGCTCGAAGCGCTGCGCCGACGTCAGCACCTGTGAGCCCCACTCGGAGATCCCGGTGATGTTTCGCACCGTCCCGGCGTTCAGGGAGGTCAGCGGCATGGACATGATGGCGATCGCGGCGTGGACACGGCGCTGTCCGCCCGCGTCCTCCGCGAAGAGCGGCGCG
Organism: Pseudomonadota bacterium; assembly: GCA_005776725.1. Classification (GTDB taxonomy): domain Bacteria; phylum Myxococcota_A; class UBA9042; genus SXOO01. Next base: position 45,509 of record SXOO01000185.1, read on the forward strand.
GCCATCACGACCTCGCTGCCCTGCGCCTCGGCGACGTCGAGCACGGTGACCACCTCGCCCTCGCCAGCCCGCGTGAGCAACGGCTGAAGCGCGGTGAAGTGGGCGGGGTACTCGTCCGGCCGGGCCCAGCCCCTCTCGTGACGGAGCTCCCAGCCCTCGCCACCCTTCATGTAGATCGCGCTCTTATCGGCACCCACGAAGCGCTGCACCATCTCGAGGATCGCGGGGAGCGCCTCTTCTTCGGACAGCCGCTGGACCGAAGCGGCCGCTTCGTAGAAGGCTCCGGTAGTACCCGTGGACGAGGCGATGCGCTCCTGCAGGTCTTCGTTGTAGCCGCGGACGACTTTGGTCTCGTCGCTCAACGTCCCGACGTCTCTGTGGAGGTGCGTATTCTTGCGGACGAGCTCGATGATCTCGTCCTCGGCGACCTGCCTGACCTCGCCGATCATGGCGCCGAGGAGCAGCAGGAGGTACGGGACGAGCATCATGTCCATGTCCAGCAGGGCGCCGGCGGAGCCGAATGCCGCCGGATGGGCATCGGCCTTGGCAGCGACCAGGAGGCCCGCAGCGATGCCGCCCGCGACCATGCCGTCGATGGTCCCGTATCGCGCTGCGATGAAGAGCACCAAGAGGAAGTACGGGTGCAGCTGGGCGTCTGGCCAACCCCAAGGCCCCAGGGCCAAGCTGAGCACAGTGAGCAGGAAGAGCCCGCCGATGGTCTCGAGCGTCGAGTCGAGTCGACGCTGGGTCGCCACATGGCGACGTGTGGCCGCGAGGGTCGTCATGTCAGAAGGCTCCTGTGTAGGAGAATCGAAGTACGTTCTCCTGGAACGGCCGTGTAGCCGACCCGACCAGCGTGTCCGTCCGATCGTACCTGAGCTCGAAGCGGTGCTGCGGGTGGGCCAGGAACGTGAGCCCGGCCCCATAACCCAATTGCAGCGCCTGGTCTTCGAGTAGCCAACGGGGCGCCAAAGCGAGGTCGAGCGACACTCGCCAGTGCGGGTCGTAGAGCACGCTGATGGGCAGCCCGAACGTCTGGTACGGCTGGGGCGCGAAGTACGGGATCCGCGAGCCGCTAACGGTGGACGCGTCCCGATACCAGAGCCCGGCGTACTCAGCCATGACCTCGAGGCTCACGGGAGCGAGATCGAAGCCGACGCCCGTGGCGATCTCCCAGTAGGCCCCGTCGTTGCGAAGCCGGGTGCCGGTCGCCACCTGGTCTGGGACCTCGGTATGAATCATGTGGTCGTAGCCGCCCTCAATCGCCCATCGCCACTGCCCAAGAAGCTCGAACTCCGCCCGCGACGCTAGGCGGTACCGAACCGTCTCGGCTTCGAGGGCGTCCACCGTGGACCCGTCCTGTTCGCGCTCCAGCCACAGCCGGAAGTCCAGCGGGAGCTGCGCGGTCTGGCGAAACTCGATGCGGGTGCCCACGAAGACTGGACCATCCAGGTAGGAGCGAGGCGCGAAGAGCACATGCAGCGAGCTACGGGGAGCCACGTAGAAGCTGAGACCAGCGAGCGCACCATGCGCCTCGAGGGTGAACTGCCCCCGACCCTCGATGAGCGACGGCCCCGAGTGATACGCGTAGGTGTAGGCAGCGAGATACCCGAGCCACTCGAGCGGCTGGTGCCGCAGACCCACCACGGCGCCGTGCTTGGTGTAGCCGTTGGAGTCCTCGCCGAAGGCGTACTCGCCCAAGACGCTGGGGCCGGTGGCGAGGACGGCGGCGCCGTAGTCCAACCAGAGCTCCAGCGCGTCCTCGAGGAGCTCCGGCTGGGCCTGCACCGCGCGCTCGATCAGCACACGCGCCGCGAAGTAACGCTGCTGCGCCAAGTAGGCCTGCGCGAGCACGAAGCCTACGTCGCGGTCCGCTGGAGCCGAGTCGAGCGCCCGCTCCAGCACGAGCGCCCCCTCGTCAACGCGCTCGGCTTCAAGGAGCAGCTCGCCGTAGCGAATCAAGAGCCCTCGATCTGCGCCGGGGGCCTCTGCGGCAGGCCGCAGCGCCCGCGCAGCTCCGTCGAGGTCACCGGACTCCGCCAACATCTCGGAGACGCGCTCGCGCGTGACGGGCAGGGGATCGGGGCGCACGATCAGCTCGCGCAACACCCGGCCGGCGTCGTCAAGGCGGTCGAGCTCCAGGGCCAGGCGGACGAAGGCCCAGCCGGCAGTTCCCGAAGAACGATCGAGCTCATGAGCTGCCAGGAGCTCCGTGGCGGCCGCTTCCGTGTGTCCGCGCCGCTCGAGCGCCAGCCCGAGTCGCTCGCGGACGGACGCGTGATTCGTAAGCGACTTGAGCTGCTCCAGGGCCGCAGCCTCGTCCACAACGTGCCCCAGCGCGTGGCGTGCCGACGCCAGCTGGTCCCAGCGAGCCGCGTCCAGGGGCTCCAGCGCGAGATAACGATCGAGCGCAGCGGCGCCTTCGCGCGGGTTGTCCGCGGAGAACTCCAGCTCGGCGACGCGGGCCCACAGCTGTGAGTTGTTCGGCTCGAGGGCACCGACGGCCTTGAGCGCCACGACCTCGTCGCGCGGCCGTCCGGCGGCTTGGGCGAGCTCGGCCGCTCGGCGAAGCCCAACAGCGTCGCCTCGTGACAACGTCCGCTCGATGACCTCGAGCGCTTCACCGGGGCGGCTCAGACCCTCGAGCGCCTGGGAGAGAAGCATGCGCATCGAGCCGTCGCTTGGATTCGCCTCGACGAGCGGCCGCAGGAGGCGCACCGCCAGCTCGTGATCCCTTCGCAGCAACGCTTGCCGGGCCTCGTCGAGCGGGTCCGACGCGCGCGCGGTGAAGCCGGTCAGCCCCGTTACCAGGACCAGCGCGAGCGCCAGCGCCCTTTGTCGACACCCATTCCTGGGGGACGAGCGCCAGACCCTCGAGCGGTCGGCCCCAGCGTCCGGCAGCGATCGATACTGGAGCCGGGGCAGAAGAGGTCCCCGGCCCGGTTCACGTCCGCGCTCCCGCGCTTCGGTGAAGTCACGCTGGGGCCGGGGCGGAAGAGCTGCCCGACCCGGTTCAACTCCGCGCTCCCGCGCTTCGATGAATTCACGCTGGGGCTGTCCGAGCTGCGCGCACGGCTTGCCGGGGCAAACGGACACGCGAACTCACGCGCTCGGCGGCGGGCGCATGGCGTCGCGAACGCGGACCGCCACGAGGATGACGAGCAGGAGCCCGAGTGTTACGAACACAATGGTCGCCACGGTTGTGTCGCCGTCGCTTGCGATAGCCGGCGCGGCGGAGGCCACGGCGGGGGCCGTGACCGCTGGAGCGGTAACTCCCGGGCTAGACTCCGCCTTCACCACGCTAGTCGGCTCGGGATCGAACTTCGGGAGCTGGGGCTCGAGGGGGCCCATCTGAGGCTTCCGGTCCTCTCCTGCCGAGGACAACACCATCTCCATCGCGCCGTTGGCGCCGACCAGGACCGCTGAGCCCGCAAGCTGGTCGACCTTCCGGTCGACCCAGAGGTACTCGCCCGCCTGCGTGAACGCCGGCTCGCCCTTGGCGCCGGACACGACCAGCAGATTTCTACGAGCGTTCCAGGGCGACTTGCCGAGGTGGATCCAGCCGGCGTCGGCGCGGAAGGCCTCGCCGGTGTAGGCACGGAGGTTATCGGTGGTCACCGACTCCGCGAACATGGTCTCCGGGATGGCTGCGAGGACCTGCCCGTTGCTCTTCACGGTCGCGTAGTCGCCCACCACGACGAGGTCGCGCTCCGCCAGCTCCGCGTCTGTGAGCGTGCCGATGCGCCGCACCCAGGGATGGATCCACTCCACGCGCGACCGTCCGTCGGCGGTGAGGATCCTGGGAGCCCGCTTGCCGAGGTAAGCTGCCACGTTCGCCACCACCGAAAGCGCCTGGTCGGACGGGTCGTCGGCCACGGCCAGGACCAGACCGTTGAGGCTAGCCTCCTTGCCGACGACCCACGGATAAGAGCGAAGGGACGTGGTGGGGTCGTCGCTCAACGGGTAGGCCACGAACGAGGAGTTGAACACCGTGATCCAGGCCATCTCCGGGAAGTTGTAGTGGCAGTCGGCGTCGCCGATGTCGAGGTAGAACTCGAGGTCGACCACCAGGGTCCGCCGGTTCAGCAGAGCCTCCGGAATGATCACGTCCGCCTCGAGCGACTTCGCCGTCCGAGGGGCAAGACGGATGCTGCGTACCGGCTGGTTGTCGATCTTGACGAGGATCGAGGACGTCGCCGCCACGAGGAGCTCGGAGTGCGCCATGACGAGCCGAATGAACGCGGGGGACTTGATCCGGCCCACATAGGGGTTCGGGAAGGCCACACGGAGGTAGTGGTGGAACTTGCCGCGCTGCGTGAAGTCGCTGGATCCGAGATCCGCCAGTGACACCGTGACCGTCCCGCTGCCTTCACCCTGCGTGACCGCAGGGAACTCCGGCTTCGTCGCGAAAGACACGGCTCGGATCGGCGGCGCGTCCTTGGGCACCTCCCACTCCTTGGTGAGGAACGGTAGGGACAGGGCCGCCGTGACCTTGGCAAGGGCAGCGTCGTCGGCGCCGGTCGCGACGAGCGCTCGGCGACCGGGATTGAGCGGGTTGGGGGACTCGAAGAGGTGCCCGAGGCCCACACCCATCTCTTGGGAGAGCGTCGGAACATCGAGACCGGCGGCTCTGAAGATCTCAACGAACTCCGGAGGTCCGACGATGATGACGTTATGGCGAGCGATGCGCTCGCGAATGTCACCGGAGAGGTCCGCGATCTGGACCACCTCGAGGGCACCGGAGCGCAGCAACGTGTCAGCGCCGATTCGGCCGGAGACCACGCCGACGGCGTTCAGCACTTCAGCGGATGCGTTCTTGGGGATGGCTATCAGCGTATGGACCTGCGTCTTGCGCTCGGAGTCGGAGTAAAAAATCTCCGGTCGCAGGTAGCTGTGGGGGAACTTCGCCAGGTTGGGCGTGACGGCCTTCTCCCGGTAACGAAGGACCAGGCGCGACGCACGCTCGATCGTGAACCAGACCGCTGGGCTGTGGACGTCGTCGCAGAGCTCGAGGTCCGAGCGCATCTTGGCGACGAGCTCGATGTAGTTGCTCTCACCGGTCTTGAGGTAGGCCACGGGGATGTTCCAGGTGACCCGACCATCCTGAGCGTTGTCGGGTCCGAGGTGGGCGCTGCTGACCGCGTTGCCATTCACGAACGCGGTCATCGTGGAGAGCCGCTCGATGAGCACTGGCGAGTGCGCGAAGTGCAGCTCGAGCAGCGCGTCGCGCGTGAGCTCCCACTGCTCCGGGAGCGGCACCCAGTACTCGGCATGCGCAAGGACACCTCGGTACGTCTTGGACTCGTCACCGACAAGCTCGACGCGCACGGGCGGGGCCTCGTCCGCAGGCGCTGCGTCTGCGGACGAATCCGCGGGCACCACTGCGTCGGGCGCAACAGCCTCTTGCGCGAGGGCCGGTGCGGCTAGCGCCATGCCCATCGCCAGAATCAACACGCTCTTCCGAGACATCCGTTCCCCCGTCGCGCCGTCCGCGCGTCTACTCGGCTCAACGCCCTGCGCCGCCACCGCCCCCCAAGTACTATTCTCCGGTAGAGCCTGCGTTGGACACCTGGTTTTCGGGCCGCGTTGGCGGGACGGTAGCCGTATACGACTCGAGACGCAAGGTTGGGGATGGTCGCCGGACGGCGCTGACCCGCGAACCCCTCCCCTCGGTGTTTCGGTTGACCCCGAGTCGCTCCCGACTAATATGCCGCGCCGATGCCGTCCCTATCGGGTTTAGATCTCCCTCACTCGGCCCTCGACGCTGACGCTCTCGACATCTGTCGACGCCTCCACGACGCCGGCTTCGCCACCTACCTCGTCGGCGGGTGCGTGCGCGACGCGCTCCTCGGCCGCTCGCCCAAAGACTTCGACATCGGCACGGCGGCCACTCCCAGCCAGGTGCGAAGGCTCTTCCGCAACTCACGTCTCATCGGGCGCCGCTTCCGCCTGGTGCACGTCCACATCGGCCCAAAGATCCTGGAAGTCTCGACGTTCCGCGGAAGCGGCGACGAGGAATGCGAGCCGGACGAACACTCCGCGGACGACGACGGCTTCATTCGTAGGGCCAACGTCTTCGGCCGGCCGGAGGAGGACGCGCGGTCGCGCGACTTCACGATCAACGGCCTCTTCTACGATCCGGCCGAGCGCCAAGTCATCGACCACGTCGGGGGACGCGCAGACATCGATCGGCGTGTCCTCAGGACTATCGGCGACCCAGTCCAGCGGTTCCGCGAGGACCCAGTCCGCATCCTGCGGGCCGTGAAGTTCGCGGCTCGGCTCGGCTTCTCCATCGACGAGCGGACCCGCGAGGCGATGGCGTCCGTGTCGGCCGACCTAGCCAAGTGCCCGGTGGCTCGCGTGACTGAGGAGCTCTATCGAATCGCCGAGTCGGGCCATGCCTCCACGGCGGTTGCGCTCATGGCGGAGCGGAGAGTCCTGGCTAGGGTGATGCCGGAGCTCGCCGCCGCTATCGGCGAGCATGGCCCGGCGTACTTTCGGCACCTCGACGCCATGGATCGCACCGTGCGCGCTCATGGGGGCCTACCGCGGGAGTACGTGCTCAGCCTCCTGTTCTGGCCGGTTGCGGAGCGTTTCCTGAACCAGGAGTCGGACGACCCCGCGACGGCGCTAGAGGATTGGATGGCGCCGATGGGCTCGCGGATGCACCTGCCGGTGCGCCAGAGGCTTGTATTCCGAGGACTGGTCCAGCTGCTCAGCCGAGCCAAGCGCGGACGCCGCCCGCTCCGTCTCGGGGTCCATGATCGGCGTCTGCTGCCCGGGTTGCTCACGACCCTCCGCGTCCTGCGACGGCGGGATGGCGCTACACCAGAGCTCTATGCGGAGCTCCGGCGTCTAGCGGCGGAGCAACGGATCCCGTGGGTGCCCGTGTCAGCGTTGGACCGGCAGCCGGGCGGACCCGACGAGCGGTACTGAGAACGGCCAGCGCTGCCGATCGGCGCTTCGAAAGAACTCGTGTTGGGGCCGGGGCAGCAGAGCTCCCCGGCCCGGTTCATCTCCGCGCTCTCGCGCTCCGGTGAATTTCTCCGCTCGCGAGGTGCTCAGGAGGCGCTCTGGTCGCCGAGTTTGAGATCCGCGAAATTTGGCCCTTACGTGGCGGCTCGCTCGACCCGAAGAGCCGAGCATGAACGCCCAAACCCTGCAAGACATCGCCAATCGCCAGGCCCCGGTGGGCAGTGACGAACGTCGAGGGCACGAGCGCGTCGGTGGACGCGTCCTCGTCCGTATCGGCACTCGTCAGGCTCTCAACCGGGGTCTCGTCCATAACCTGAGCCTGGGTGGCCTCGGTGTGTACACGCGAGTCGTGTATCCCCCCGGCACCACGGTGACCGTCACCGTCGAGGGCGGCGGCGGGGCGACCCTGCTGTCGGTCGAGGGCCAGGTCCGGTGGAGCCGCATCGTCGACGGGGTCAACCCGGATGCCGTCTACGAGATGGGGATCCGGCTGATGGACGTCACAGCGGAGTACAAGGCCTTCTTCGCAGACCACTGCGCCCGCCAGAGCGGAGTCGTGGCGACCCCGCGCCCTGCGCCAGCGGAGGCTCCCGCCGCGGACGAGCGACGGGTCCAGGCGCGCAAGGAGGCCTACCTCCCCGTCGAGTTCGTGGACCCGCCGGACCTCGCCCCGACGCTGACGCGAAACATTACGTGTGGCGGCGCGTTGGTTCAGGGCTGCACCGAGCTGACCGAGGGGGCCATCGTCGTGGTGGACGTGCGCCTCCCTGAGATCCCAGAGGCGATCCGCGCGATCGGGATCGTGAAGCACGTGCGACAAGCGTCTCCGGGCGACCCGGGCGGCGTGGGCTTGGCCTTCGAGCGCTTTTACGCCGGCGCCCGGGAGCGCCTCGCCGGGTACCTCGACGAGGTGAGCAGGACCCGAGGAGTCCTCGCCTTCCCGACCGTTCCGCGGAACCCGCCGCGCGAGTGAGCCGCCGCCGGCTCGCCCTGGGGCCTAGGCACCACCCCGCGCACGGCCACCATGAAGACCTCGCGCGCGTGAGCGGCACGCCGGACTGGGCGCGCGCACGCATGCACGCGCTTCCTGAATGCCTGCGCCCCCCGTCGCCCTGACCTCCGCCCCGTGCTGCGCCTCCCCGAGATTCCCGACCCAAGACCGTTGACGCCACCCGTCCACCATGTTAGCTACGCGCCCGCTCCGGGGACCGGAGCACGTGCAGAACCTTCATTGGTTACGATGAGTTCGACCGATTCCGGAGCCAGTACCACGCGCTGATCGCCCTCGGGGCTCGCTCGCCTCTGCGGGGGCGGCAAGCATCGGGATTGAGATGGCGGTGGCCATCGCGATTGGGTACTGGATCGGCTCTTGGATGGATGCGCGTTTCGGGACCCAGCCCTGGCTTACGGCAGGCTGGGTTTTGGTTGGAATCGGGGCGGGGTTCAAGGCTCTTTGGCGCGAGGCGCGCAGGGCCACACGGGCCTCGGCCACGGCGTCGCCAGGCGATGCCGGGCCCAAGCGCCCCGAGGACGCGGAGTAGGCGAGACAGAGTGATCCAGGACGCGTTCAAGAAATCGGTGTTGGTGGTCGATGCGGTGCTGCTGATGGCTTCGTGCCTCGTGGCTTGGAGCATCTGGTCCACCGATGGCCTGGTAGCCGCGCTCGTCGGCAACGCGTTGGGCCTCGCCAACATCATGATCATGGCATGGCTCATGGGTCGGCTCGCATCACGCGGTGATGGTGGGCGGGCCGTCTATGGCGGCCTCATCGCACTGAAGCTCGGCGGTATGCTCGGCCTCGTCGCCCTGCTCCTCTGGGTCTTCCAGCTCCACGCTCCCGGGTTCCTCGTTGGCTTCTCGGCGCTGATGCTCGCGCTCGTCGTGGCTAGCCTGTGGTCGAACCTTGGCTCTCCTGCCCACAATCCCGGAGAACAGGAAATCGGATGATCGCAACCCTTCGCAGCGGTGCTGGCAAGCTCGCACGGATCCCTTGGGCGCGCGCCCTGGCGGCTTTCGTGTTGATTGGGATCTTCTGCGGGACCGCGGCGTTCGCCTCCGGCGGTGACGCCGCTGCCACGGGTCATCCGGCGGCGGCCGTGGCCAGCGAGGATCACTGGAACGTCCTCACCCAGTTCGCGCCTCATCTGGTCGACAACGTCCGAGCGATGTGGGGCAAGACCTGGCTCAAGGGCGAAGCGATGCCGTCGCGCACCATGCACGTCTTCATCGGCGTCCTGGTCTTCGTGCTCGCGCTGGGCATCGCGTCCAAGCTAGCAACCAAGTTCAGCCGGCAGGGCGACGAAGCGGTCTTGCCGGAGCGAAGCTTCGGTCTCTTCACCGTCTTCGAGCTCGCGGGCGAGTGGCTCTACCGCACCATGACCGACACCATGGGACGAGAGAAGGCCCGCTACTTCTTCCCGCTCATCTTCTCGCTCGCTACTTACATCGCCATGTCCAACCTCATTGGGCTCGTTCCGGGCTTCGTGGGCTCCACAGACAACCTCAACACCACCCTCCCGATGGCGCTCGTCGTCTTCATCACGACGCACGTCTACGGGGTCAAGGCGAACGGCTTCGGCGCGTACTTCGGCCACTTCTTCGGCCCCATGCGGGGCCTCGTCTGGCTCCCGCTCATGCTCCTTATGTTCTTGATCGAGGTCGTGAGCCACCTGGCTCGGCCCGCCTCCCTTGCGATCCGGCTCATGGGCAACATGTTCGGAGATCACATGGTGCTTGGGGTCTTCCTCGGCTTCGCCATCCCGCTCGTCCCAATCCCCATCATGGTCCTGGGCACCCTGGTCTGCGTTGTTCAGACCCTGGTGTTCTGCCTGCTCTCCATGGTCTACATCGCCCTCGCGGTAGAGCACCACGAGGGCGACCACGGCCACAACGACTCTGCTCACCCGGCGCACTGACCCCTCACCGCCCGCACCCACGCGGGCTTCGATTCCACTACGGAGGATTCTTCGATGACCACGTTCCGCAAGGTGCTCTCGCTCGCCGCCCTGTCCCTCATGGCCCTCTGCTTCTTCGGGTCGGTGGCTTTCGCCAACGCGCCCGCCACCGAGGCGGCGTCCACGGTGTCCTCGGCCGCCACTCTTCAGGCGCCCCCCCCGGCTGGTGACAATGAGTTCACCACGAAGGCCTACATCGGCCTCGCCATCGGCTTCGGCCTCGGCATCGCCGCCTTCGGTGGCGCGCTCGGCCAGGGCAAGACCGCGGCCGCGGCCCTCGAGGGCATCGCGCGCAACCCCGGCGCCGCCGACAAGATCTTCACGCCGATGATCCTCGGCCTGGCGCTCATCGAGTCGCTCGTGATCTACTCGCTGCTCATCAGCTTCATGCTGCTGGGCAAGATCTAGTACCGCCTCGACTCGGCGAGGCCCGCGCCAGGCCCTCCAACCGAGCATCGAGACCGTGCTAGGCTAGCCGTGAGGCGGGGAAACCCGCCTCTCGGCGTTTAAGGGCTAGTCGCGTGCCCTTCCAGCGTCCACGCGAAGTAGTCCGCTGAGGCGTCCTCGAACTCCAGTCGGCCGCCGCATCGCTCACACAGAGCCGGTGGGGCCGCCGCCAGCGCCACGCCGCCGTCCAGCTCGATCGCGCGTTCCTCCCGACAGGAAGGGCACCAATACGGCGCCAGGTACGTGCGCACGACCGCGCGCCCCGCGAAGTTGGCGATCATCCCAAGCTGCAACACCATGGGCACGCTCGCGCGGATCCACTGGACCCGGGTCGTCGGCGGCAGCAGGCGGCACGCGGCCATGAACCCCTGCACGCCATACGACGTGATCCGGCGTACACCCTCGAGGTCGAGCGTGATCGAAGCGGCCTGGAGGCCAGAGAGCTCCCGCCAGTCAGTGTGCTCGTCCAAGATGCCGGTCACCGTGACCACTGCCTCGTGGCCGCCTCGCGCCGCGCCTGCCTCACCAGAGTCTGCGTTGGACTTCGATGGCGCGGGGTCGTCAGCCCCACGGCTGGGCCGCGTGGCCGACGCGGAAGCGGCGATTGCGATGGTGCTTCGTGCGCGCAAGGGTGTCAGCATACGCGCGCGAGGCTGCCCGTGAAACGACCGAACTTCCATCATCCGAGCGACGCGGAGGGCTCCCGGGGGCCGACCTCCCCCCCCCGGGGCGGCCGAGCCGGGGGGCCCGCTTTTGGCGCCCTCGTTCTGGCGGTGGTCCTCCACGCTTGCAGCCCAACGGCCCGCCAAGCACCGACGGCCCCTGTGCCGTCAGACGACATCGTGCACGCAGACGCCGACCCGGGGGCTGACTCCAGCGCCTTCACTCCGTCGCCCGATTCAGCCTTCCCGCCCGATTCAGCCTCCCCCCTCGGCGACGGCGGCCCTGACTGGGACGACCTTAGCGCCCTCGACGCGAGCGAGTCGGACCTCGGCCCGGTGTCAGACGCCGTGACCTGGGACGTTGGCGGCGACTCCCTGTCGGAGCCGACCGACGTCGCAACGGACACTCAAGGCCCGGCCACACCCGCAAGCGCCGATGAGCAGCTCGCTGTGCTCATGGGGGCTGACCTCGAGGCCGCCCACCAGCTGGTTGGTCAATGGGATGGTCCAGTGTGCGACTCCGACGGCTGCCTCGTCGCCACCCGCGCGCCGGGAGCCAGCTCCGTCGCGGTGCTCGGTGAGTTCTCGGGGTGGACTGACGCCGGGGCGGTGCAACTGAAGCTGGCGAGCGCCGCTCCCGAGTGGTTCGCCGGCCTCGTCCCCCCCGTGGACGTGCCCACGCCTTACAAGCTGAAGATCGACCAGGAGTGGGCCCCGGATATCAGCAACCCGTACGTCCTGTTCGGCGGCTTCGGCTTCGACAACGCCCTCACGCCCCACGACCACGGCCGCCTTCGGTGGCTCCAGGGGATCGCCTCGCCCGAGCTCGGAAACACGCGATCAGCGTACGTCTACCTCCCGGCCCCGTACTTCACCTCCCCGGAGGCCCGTTTCCCCGTCCTCTACCTACAGGACGGCTTCAACGTCTTCGCCAACCCCAATGCGCCGTTCGGCTCGTGGGACGTCGAGGTCACGCTGGACCAGGAGATCGCCGCGGGTCGCGTCGCGCCGTTGATCGTGGTGGCCGTGGACACGGAGGACCGCCTTTCCGAATACACCTACGCGCCCATCGAGACTCGCGGTGGACCGTCGGTCCCGAAGGCCGCCCTCTATGCCCAGTTCCTGGCAGCGACGCTGAAGCCGCTCATCGACGCGGAGCTCCGAACGAAGCCCGACCCCGCCGCGACCGCAGTGGGGGGTTCGTCGCTCGGCGGGATCATCTCGCTCTACACCGCCTGGGCGCACCCCGGGGTCTTCGGCCGCGCCGCGTCCTTCTCAGGCGCCTTCTGGGTCGGCGAAAGCGCGGTGGGCGAGGCCAGCGGCCCCTCGATGCGCGAGCTCATCGAGGCCGGCGGAGGTCCATCACAGAGTCAGCTGATCATCTATCTCGACGCAGGCGACACCCACGAGGACGGGACCACGTCGTACAGCGCCGACGGCTGGGCGCTCACCGACTGGACACGCAATGCGTTGATTCGAAAGGGGTGGCCCAACAACGCGAGCTGGGACACCGACGCCAACTCCAGCACGCCTCCCTCGGACCTGCCCCTCGGGACCGCCCCGGGCGCCGTACCTCATATCGCGTGGGAGCCGGCGTTGGTCCCCCCGGCGTCCAGCCTCCACTCGGTGATCGGCCATGGCCACCGCCACAACGAGGCCGCCTGGCGTGCGCGCTTCGCCCACTGCGCACGCTTCTTGTTCCCGGCCGCTCCGCCTTTCCCCTGAACATCCGCACCTGAGTGACCACATACTGTGATGTGTTGGGCCTCCGCTCCGACTGGGCTATGATTCGCTCCCGGGGGGGGCCACCCCCCAGAACGCCGCGCGGTCGGGCTGGGAGTCCGACCGCAAGTCACGCAGCGCACCGTCGCCCTCGGCCACCCGGCCGTCCGACGTGCAATCGTGGGCTCCGAAGGAGGACCTATGCCGCCCGTGTCTCTCAGCACCGCCTCCGACCTCATGTCTCGGGTTCTCGCCGAGACGCGCCGGTTTCGGGACGCCTTGCCCGCGTTGCTCGAGAGCCATGCGGGTCAATGGGTGGTCTTCAAAGACGGCGCCGTTCGCTCCGTGCACGACTCGATGGAAGAGGCCTACCGAGCGGGCATTCGATGCTTCGGACCCACGGGCGGTCAGGTCGTGGACCGGGTCGTTCCACGGCGGGCCACGCCCGCCACCGCGGGTGTCGTCTTTGGATAGTGCCCCCGGCGTTTCGCCGCCCGCCCTCGCCTGATGGCTCTGCGACTACACGTTCACTGTCCGCCTGCGCCCGAGGGTCTGCTCCACGGCGGCGCACTCGTCGACGTCCAGCTGGGCCATGAAACCGACTACCTCGGAATGGAAGACCGAGTCCCTTCGGCGTTTCCCTGCCGTCGGATGCTGATCGACACCGGGGCCGCTTTCACTCTGGTGGACGAGAACATCTGCCTGGAGCTCGGCTTCGCGCCGCATCGGTTCCAGGAGGTCATCGGTGTGGATCAGCGCCCACACGAACGGCCGGTATTCCGGCTGACCGTGGGGCTCCGAATGCACGACGACATCGGGCGCGCGAGGAACGTACGCTTCGTGGAGGACATCGTGGGCATGCCGCGACCCGTCCGCGATGAGGGCTACGTGGGCCTGTTGGGCCGCGACTTCCTCCGCCACTTCGAGCTCATCTACGACGGCCCGACCTCGCACTTTCAGTTGGTTCGCGATCCCCACCGAATTCGCTGGCGCTGAGGGCGCCGGCTTTGAGCCGGGGTCGCGGGGGCTCGGTTTGCCGAGGAGCGCTCGCTCCTGAACTAGATGAGCTCTTCGAGCTGCCGAGCTCGCCTGCCCAGCACGTTCGCGCCGAGCGCAAGAAGGAGCTGGAGGCCGAAAGCCGCGGTGGCCATGCCGGCGACCGTCTGCGGCTGCACGAAGTGCTCGAGCCACTTCGCGTCCGCGGGGAGGAACGCCGTGACCAGGCTGAAGTCGAACTGAGGGGTGAGGCCGATGAGCGCCCCGCCTCCAACGACGCCGAGCGCTCCCACCACCCAGCTGAGGCCGGTTCCCCTGAGGAAGCCACCGATGAGCAGGAAGAAGGACAGCCCCCCAATGCCCAGGAGGCCCCACCCGACCCGTACGACGGCGCCGCGGTACTTCTGATAGAAGTCGATCCAGCCGTTGAGGTTGGTCGCTCCCTCGGGCGACACTGCGCCGGATGTCTCGGCGTCCACGACCTGTCGCTGAAGCTTCGCGACCTCGCCATCTGCAGTGGCGACGAACCCGTTCGCCTCCTTGTTCAGGACGTAGGCGTAGCTCATCAATGCGCAGAAGCCCATCGTGGCGAGCGACACCAGGAAAGCCAGCGCCACCAGCAGCCAGCGCAAGCCCCTTCGCGGCGGCGCGATGGTGTTGTCCTCCTCCATCGCGGGGGCCTTCACGACGGCCGAGCGCGCGGGCGCCGGCTGTGCGGACGCGATCTTCGGGCGCATCGGGGCTGGGGGAAGAGGCGCTCCACCGGCGGGCGTGTTGTCCTCAGACGAGGAGTACGCCGCAGACCAGTCGTTTGCCTGCGAGGCGGGCGGCGGAGGCTTCGCGGGGGCTGGACGCGCCGGGGCTGGCACCGGGGCTGGCGCAGGCTCCGAGTCGCCGCGCTGAATGGCCGCCAAGGCAGCCGGGTCGAGCGCTCTTGTTGAGTCCTCGCCCTCGGACCACACCGGGGCGCCGACCATGGTCTTCGCGCCGTCTTGCTCGACCCCTTCGATGGCGATCAGGGCCACCGTGGCGTCACCGACCTTACACGACTCACCGGGCAGCAACTGGAAGTCGCCCTGCATGCGGGTGCCGTGGAAGTGGGTGCCGTTGGTGCTGTTGAGGTCGCGTACCGTCAGCTCGCCGCCGTCGAAGCGCATCTCAGCGTGCGCGCCGGAGACCTTTGCGTCCGACACTTGCAGGTCGGCCTTGATCTTCGACCGGCCGAGGATCCGTTTGCTGTCGCGGATCTCGTGTCGCTCGCTCGATCCGTCTGTGTAGCGGAGCTCGAGTATGTAGTACGGCTGAGGCATGCATCACTCCGTGTTTTGCGACCCGGCTCCCAGCCGGGCGGCACGGGGGGCTTGGGGGGGCTCCCCAGGCATGGATAGCGGCCCGGCTCCCAGCCGGGCGGCACGGGTCTGGAGATCGCGCCCCAGATTTGAACAGCGGCCGGACTCCCAGCGGGGCCCGAGCGCACCGGTTATCGTGCAAGCTGACCAGCGTTGCAAGCCAGCGCGCTTGGCGGGTGATGTCCGCGCGGATCTTGGGGCTTAAAGACGAACGCCCCGAGGACTTTTGGTCCTCGGGGCGTTCGAATGTGACTCCGGCGGCGACCTACTCTCCCACCAGGTTTCCCTGGCAGTACCATCGGCCCTGGAGAGCTTAACTTCC